>NZ_JBQOJB010000016.1:0-58802 GCF_054971365.1 Marinococcus salis
ATAACAGAGGGGCAGATGTTTTTTCATTTCTTTTTATCAAGCACATATTTTTCAAGAACATATTTTGGTGTTGAGCCAAAAAACCAAAATAAAAAGACTGATGATGGAGGGTAATTCTCCAGCACCAGTCTTTACACTACTTAATTCTTATGACGGGTCAGCTACTGTAACGTCCACGTCAATGTTTCCGCGTGTCGCTTTAGAATACGGGCAGTTCTCATGGGCGCCCTCGGCAAGTTCTTGGGCCTGCTCCTCGGAAACGCCTTGCACATGAACCGCAAGCTTCACGGCCAGGCCGAACCCGCCTTCGTCATCCTTACCGATGGAGACGTTGGCAGTAATTTCTGTATGATCCGGCTTGATTTTTTTCTGACGGGCGACCATGTTCAGGGCGCTTTCAAAGCACGCAGCATAGCCCGCAGCGAAAAGCTGCTCCGGGTTGGTGCCCTGCTCGCCGCTGCCCCCGAGCTCTTTTGGCGTACGAACGTCAAGGTTTAGGTTACCGTCCTCTGAAGTGACACGGCCGTCGCGTCCTCCGACAGCAGTAGCAGTCGTTGTATAAAGTGGCTTCATGTTAATTCTCTCCCTTTTGAATATGTTCCGTAATTTGGTGCAGCTGACGAAGCAGCTGCTTCGCGCCTTCCCCATCAATCCCCAGGCGGGTGCCGAGGCGCTCAGGCAGACACGCTGCGTCGCGCTTTAACAGGCGTCCCTGCTCGGTAAGGTGAACCAGCACGATTCGTTCATCCTCCGGAGAGCGCTCCCTTGTTACCAGGCCGGCGCCCTCCATTCGTTTGACCATCGGAGTCAGCGTCCCGGAATCGAGATATAGCTTTTCGCCAATGGCTTTGACAGACTGATGATCCTCCTCCCACAGGACAAGCATCATCAGGTACTGCGAGAAGGTGAGTCCGAGCGGATCCAGTTCTTCGCGATACATTTTCGATATTTCCTTCGAGCAGGCATAAACAGCAAAGCATAACTGGTGGTCAAGCGATAATGGTGAATCATTCATGCGGATGGCCATCCTTTACATTTAATTGTGCACAATCAAATAGTACACAATGTTATGTGATAGCACAAATAATGTGCTTATTGACACGTCCAGACAATCAGGGTCTTACCTGTTTCATTTTTTGGGAAAAGGTTAAAGAGTTCAGCATATACGTGAGCGATTATAAAGAACACAATTATAAAGGAGGAAAACATGAAATATGACGTAATCGTCATCGGCGCCGGCCATAATGGCCTCACCGCCGCTATACAGCTCGCCAAGCAAGGAAAAAAAGTATTGGTCCTGGAGAAAGAACCCCGCCCCGGGGGTGCCGCTAAATCCGGTGAAGTAGCTGCTTCGGGCTTTATTCATGATTTATTCTCCATGAACATCAGTTTATTTTTGAAATCCCGATTTTATTCGGAAAATCAGCAGGAGCTCGAGGCGAATGGCTTCACCCCTGTTTATGGCCCCCACCCGTACGCAAGCGTTTTTCCTGATGGGCAGGGGCTCGCCATTAATAAGGAACCGGACAAAACGCACCGCAATATCGCCAGCTATTCTGCCGCGGACGCAGAGACCTGGAAAGATTTTGATGCCTTATACGACCGCGTCTCCCCTTATTTATATAAACTGATGCACCGGGAGCTTCCCTCGCTCCGTGCCGGTCTTGTCGTATTCAGGGCGCTGCTTGATTTAAAAATCAAATCCGCCCTGGAGATCTCCAGCCAGCTCGCCAAAACCCCGCGGCAGTTTGTCGACTCCTGGTTTGAAAATGATAAAGTAAAATCACTGGTCGTTCCGTGGGGCTACCAATTGGATTACGCCCCGGATGTCAGCGGGGGCGCCGCTTTTCCTTTAATAGAAGCCATAGGACATTACCAGGAGGGGATTCCATTTGCCCGCGGCGGTATCCAAACGATGATCCAGGCGATGGTAACGATGCTCGAAGCAAGAGGCGGCGAACTGCAAACTAACACCTGGGTAAATGAAGTACACGTCGAAGATGGCGCAGCCAAAGGGGTCTTCCTTTCCGACGGCACGTATATAGAAGCCGGGGAGGTCATTGCCACTGCTACGCCTACCCAGATCGTTGACCACTTAGTCGATACGGCCCACCTGCCTGCTTCCTTCGTCACTAAGGCAGGCAATTACCAGTACGGACCGAAAACGATGGTGATCCACTTGGCACTGGACGAGCCGCTTCAGTGGACGGCCGGGGAAGAAATCGGGCAATCTGCTTATGTCCACATAGCGCCGTATGTGACAGATCTCGCCCGCACGCACACCCAGGCACTGAATGAGACGCTTCCGGACAGTCCCCTGCTGATCGTCGGCCAGCCGAGCGCCGTTGATCCAAGCAGAGCTCCGGAGGGAAAAGCGGCGGTATGGATCATGGTTCGCTCTCTTCCCGCTCGTCCTAAGTATGATGCGCTAAATGAAATCGAGCCGGGCTCCTGGTCCTCGATCAAGGAACAATACGCCGACCGGATCATCGATAAACTGGAGGAATACGCTCCCAATGTGAAGGATACTATTGAAGGCCGGCACGTCTTTTCACCGGACGATCTCCCGAAGGAGGATCCGAACCTTGTTGAAGGCGACCATATGGCCGGCAGCCACCAGCTGTTTCAGCATTTTCTATTCCGCCCCTTCGTCGGCCACTCCCGCTATCAAACACCGATCAGTCATTTTTATATGATCGGTGCATCCACGTGGCCCGGCGGAGGATTAAACGCCGGCTCCGGATATTTGTTAGCGGAAAAGCTTAAAAGCAAATCCTTTTTTAAATTTTCGCCTTTGTGAGTGGGTTAATAGTCTTTTGATGTTTTTTGTATCGTTAACCCAGCCCTATTCTTTATGTACAGAGAGATGGAAAAAGGAGAATATAAATGGAAATCTTCATCCGAAAGGAAAATCCAAAAGAATACGAGCTAACAGAAGCATTGGTTAAACAAGCTTTTTTGAATGAGGAAAACAGTAATCAAAAAGAACACCTATTGGTAAAGCAGATTCGGCAATCCACGTTCTTTATACCTGAGCTTTCATTAGTAGCTGTAGACCAAGCCGACCGAATAGTTGGGCATGTTCTTTTATCCAAAATTATCATTGAAAATGATGAGGATACTGCGGCCTCCCTGGCGCTTGCCCCGGTATCTGTATTGCCTGACTTTCAGAACCAAGGAATTGGAAGTCAATCAATATACACGGTACTGCAAAAAGCCAAAGAGATGAACTATTCTTCCGTTATTGTGTTGGGCCATCCGGTATACTATCCTAAATTCGGTTTTAAAAAAGCCAGCTTATGGAATATTCAAGCTCCCTTTGATGTACCTGATGAAGCGTTTATGGCTCTCGAATTAACCGAGAACGCGCTTCACCATGTGCATGGAGTAGTTCGTTATCCTGATGCCTTTGCAGATTAAATTTATGGAAAGAGGCCGAACAGAGCATCCTTATAACCAAATTTATATTTCGATGCGATCCTTACATCCCGCAGGTGTCCCCGCTTCCTACCACGAAACTGTCAATCCAGCCAAACAAAAAGATTTTCAGAATAGAAAACAAGTAGCGCCCAGGTGATATAGACGCTGCTTGTTAGTATTTGCAAAGCCTATTATAAAAAGGTTCGTTAGTTTTATTGGGTTATTTCTTTCATTTATATCTAGTCTGAAGAAGTGTTGTATTTTCTTAGGTTTTGGAATAAACTTTTCATCGAAGCTCCCCCCTTTATATTGAAACCCTTGGGAATAAAAATTAAAGGTATTAATTCATTATAATATGTGAAATTTTTAAAAACATTCCGAAGTTGAGAAAAAACATCCGTTGGCTAATCCGGGCCTGACAACCTGTAATCATCACCAACCATTATCGCTCAAACAAAAGCAATCATTTCTCCGGTGAGACCTCTATACCAAGTTTCCATGCGCCACTATTCAAACGAGCTGATTCTGTATATTTACCTATCTAAGAACACCATGTTCTGAAAACAATGAAATGATCTCATCAAGTGCAATTTACCTATTTACTGATATGTAAGATATTTTGAAAACTTCTTAGACCGAACGCAGTTATAAAATCAACTCGCTCTTTAATTTCTTGTAAAAGATAATTTTTCGATCTTAAATGATAGCTAAAATAATATTTACTTAAGGTTTAAAACTAAAGTCGAAAATCAACATAATTAATGCGTCAAAACTTATAATAATCACTTTTGATATATACCATAACAATACTGGGGTTATGGTATTATTTTCTTATACTTATTCTACAATGATCGAAAATTTTTCAGAAAAATTAAGAACTGTAAGAATCGCATTTTGAGATTAAACAGAATACTCTTAACATTTATATAATATTAATTAGAACTTCTTCAAAATATTATTAATTTCTGCTGCTTTAAGTGTACTTTTTGAGAGGGTACGTAGTGTCGCCCTTTCACAATATAGCGGTTTATATTTTTATTATAGTATCTGAAATTTTTATACAGGTTGCAAAAATATTATTGCAGTTGACCTTCACGATAACCGTTTAGAACTTGCTAAAAAACTGGGTGCTACAGCTATTATTAATAGTAAAAATGTAAATATTTTAGAAAAAGTAAAAGAAATTACTGGGCAGGAGTGCAAAATGCACTAGATACTACTGGAATAAATGTAGTAATAGAACAAGCAGTCGAATCATTAGATACATTTGGAAAAATAGCTTTTGTCGCTACTGATGGGGATTTTACTATACCTTTTGTAGATTTAGCTTTGGGCGGAAACAGTATTGTAGGTTCTACTCAAGGTGATGCAATACCACAAAAATTTATTCCAGAATTGATTTCTTACTATAAAAATGGCCAGTTTCCTTTTGATCAAATCGTCACATACTATGAATTTGAGCAAATAAAAGTCTGTACCATGATGGAAAGGGCGAAAAAATTTATCGCCCCTATTGACCTTGTTGTTTTTCCCGAATATATGCTTCACGGCCTCGACATGGATACAAATGAAGAATTAATGTGCACCGTTGATGGCCCGGAAGTTCAACAATTACAGGAAAGCTGTCGCCAGACGAAGCAGTGGGCTTGTTTTTCAATTATGGAAGCCAACCCGCATGGCAATCCGTATAATACCGGTCTTATTGTCGATGATGAAGGAACCATTCAATTACACTATCGCAAGTTGCACCCGTGGGCGCCTGCTGAACCTTGGGAACCAGGCAATAAGGGGTTGCCCGTTTGCGCCGGACCGAACGGTAGTACCCTAGGACTCGCGATCTGCCATGATGGTATGTTTCCGGAAGTGAGTCGCGAATTAGCCTACAAAGGCGCGAATGTGATCCTGCGCACCGCTGGGTATACCCCACCAATTCAACAGGCTTGGGAGATCACGAACCGTTCCAACGCTTTTACCAACCTTGCTTATATCGCCTCCGTGGCGATGGCTGGCACGGACGGAGTGAATGATTCCATGGGCGAGGCGATGATCGTGGATGTCGAAGGCACCGTAACAACCCGTGGAGGAAACCGGGCGAATGAAATTATTACGGGCGAAATTCGGCCGGATTTGGCCGATGAAGCGCGGATCCATTGGGGCGTGGAAAACAATATCTATCAATTAGGTCACCGAGGGTATGTCGCCGTGGACCAAGGGGTGACCGATGCCCCTTATACGTACATGGACGATTTAAAAAACGGCACGTATCGATTGCCATGGGAAAACCACTTGCAGCACACGGATGGTAGCCGTTATGGATTTCCGCCACCCAGGAACACTTAGACCTTCTTGGGCCTCTAAAAGATTAATTAACATTGTTACGGGCGAAGCGGCCATTTTAATGATAGCCGCTCCACCTGATATTCGTCAGAACCCGGTTTGGTCTTTGGTATGAAATGTAACATCGTATCGCTCGATAAGAATATCGAAAAACAAGCAAGTGTTACCTCGGCCCCTGACCGGGTATAAGAAAGGAGAACGAACCACTCACTCTAAGGAGGCAACGTACTATGGGACAAGTTAGACCGTTCGATGCGAACGTCCAGCAATTGATTGAAGGGCTCAACGTGGATCTAGCCAATGAATATGCGTCAGCGATCATGTATACAAATTATGCGGCGGTCGTCTCGGGGATCCATACGCCGATGCTGCGAGCTTTTTTTGAAGCGGAGATTGGCGATGAGCAAGGACATGCTCAATACCTAGCAGCTAAAATTCGGACACTCGGCGGGACCCCAGTGATAGCGCCAGCGGATGTTCCTCAAACCTTTGACGTACGACAGATGCTAGAAACTGCTCGGGATGCTGAAGCAGCAACGATTGATCGGTACGCAGAACGTCGACAGCAGGCGAAAGCCCTGGGCATGATTGAGCTCCAAAATCAACTGGACGATCTGATTGACGATGAGACGGGGCACAAAGAACAGATTGAACGAATGTTGGAAAAAACCACCTGAGAAATGCTAGATTTTTGAGAAGAAAAATGATACCATGAACCTATTCTCATATGTATCCTCTACCATCAGTAGAGGAGGAAAGAATTTCAAGTAAACGCCTACTTGGAGTTCTTTTTCATTTTACTAAAGAAAGAAACAGGCTTTCACGCCAAGAACCAAACGATAGGTGTCCTAACCACTAGGAGGGGCAAGGGACATTACGTCCATGCTCTCCTGCTACGTGGTATAGTGATGATGTCTGCGTCCCCTGAAAACGCGCACGGGATACTCATTGTTGGTTTTCTTCAGTTCCTTTCTTCGCTTTAGATGCCTTTTGCTTTCTTTCTACCGCTTCTTCTGCTTGTTTTTGTTCCTCATTAAACCTTTTGATTCTTTCATGTCGCCAACGTTGGCGATATCCATAGGTGGATTCCAAAATCATCTCTTTCTCTTCGAACACCGATCCCAGCGCTCCAACAATAGTCGCCACACTTGTGGCGGTCCAAGCTACGTAGAAATAGTTCAGGTACCCTACCGTTCCGGATAACTGGGCTTCCAACATTCCAATGGGAATAAGGATCATCACAGCGGCCGAAAATAGAAGAAATAATAAAATATAGAACATCGTGACCGTCCAATATAAGGTAACAAACGTGGTCGTATTGTATAATTTTCGGATATACTCTGGTTTGTCCTTGACTTTTTGTTCCCACAACCGATGAGCGAGAATGATCCAACTCACCATTGCTAAGATCGAAACCACCGAAAGCAGGAGCATTCGCCAGGCATTGTACTCATGACCCAATTGCCAAAGGGTGGGGAAAACCAGCGCATAAGCTCCTGTCGTGAACGCCACCACTACGACCTTGATAAAAGCAGGAAACATATCCCACGGGCGGTTCGCCCGCACCATTCCCGAAAAAATACGCCATCTTCCACTACTTCGATTCTTGACCATGTATCGTACACGGACCTTCGATGCTGGATCGTTTAGAGTTTCACGTGTAATAGGAGATAAAAGCTCCAACAGACGTTTGCCCATCAACCTGGTTGACGATTGATTTTTGACATCTGGATAAGGCCCATTTTTCGCCTGATATCGCTTTTTGACGTAGGCCCGAGCTTGGTCCGAGCTTCCATAGTACATCTCATTCACCAGCTGCAAAATGGCCTCTCGAACACGCTTATACATCGGCATAAAGCCAAGACCAGGGAGACTAATAAACGCACTATTTTCGCTTGCAGCCGTTTCCGCCAAGACCGTCTTCTTCTCCTGGAATAACGGTAAATCCGTCAAAGCGATAACAAAATCCCATTCATTATGGACAGTTTTAGCTTCCAAGGCCTCCAGTACTTCCAAGGAGTCATTCGTTTCGCCTGTAAGGAGATCTTCGGTGCATCCCACCTGCCAGCTGTATTCCTCATGGACATCATGGGCAAGTAATGGAGGGAGGTCCCTTTGTAACGCTTCCCCTAGTTTCGCTGCATATCCCGGCGCGGTTATTAATCCTAGCGTCTTTGTTGGCTGATTCATGTTTCTCCCCTCCTCTCTTTCTTATCTCAGCGATATCGAACGGATGACTAACGCCACGAATATTTGTCGATCCCTGCCTACACCATTATCCCGCCGTTCCTGGCTAATATAACGGATTACAGCTTAAAGAAACGTTTCCCTTTTCCCTTTTTCACAAATTTTACGCATGGCAGCTATCGTCGTGTAAGGCAATAACTTCTATCGCTTTCGACGGGATAGACCCCACAGCGTCCATAAATAAGTAACGACGTCACGTCTATACAAGCTACGGAATCCAGACCAACAATCTTCTCTTTTTTCTGAATGAAAATAATTTGGTTCTATGTCTAACGTTGGGGTGACCTCTCTATTATCCGGCGAGCGACCATTTATATTGATGATGCAATAACACTTTGGCTCACAGACGGTCATACCGTTGAAACCCGAAGGCGTTCCGTTTGATCACCTCGGTCTGGTTGTTCAGTCCTTCCACGGTGTCATTTTGACGATTTAAAATGTATTAAAAGATAATGGGTTGAAGTTGGTATTAGTGTCCAACTTCAACCCATTAGTCATTTTATAAAATGTTCATCAAAATGAATCCGCCAATACCCACCAAGATCCCATACAGAAATGCCGGTCCCAAGGTTTTTCGGATAACGTTTCCTTCCTCTCCCTGCATTCCTACAACAGCACTAGCAGCAACTACGTTATGCACACAAATCATATTTCCCGCGCCGGCTCCCACCAGTTGAGCAGCAAGCACCACGTGGACATTCGCGCCCGTGGCCTCTGCGATATTGTACTGAATTGGGGAGAAGGTAAGCGTTGAAACGGTGGCGCTTCCGGTAATAAAAGACCCCAATTCCCCGAGGAACGGGGCGGCAAAGATCCACATTGGGCCGAAGGCGGCTGCCATCCCCTGCGCAATGTACTCCGGCATGCTCATCAAATCGCTCGCATTCATCCCGGAATTACTAAACACATGAACCATGGCAAGCGTGGCCGCAAGAGTCACAGCGGTAATTTTAATCGTAGCCAACGACTGCGTGGCTGCCCGCCCAAAGTGGCCCAGCCGTTTTCGTTGAACGACGACGGCCAAGATAGCCGCGACCGTGAGGACTGTGCCGGGAGAATAAAGCAGTTCCCATTCCGACGTGACCCCTTCCACCCCCAAAATATTCGTCCAGGTTAAATCAATGGCGGTCTGGGTGAATTTCTGAAACCAAGGAACAATACGGGTGAGAAGCAATAAGAGAACAACAATGATATACGGAAGCCACGCCCGGATTAATCCCATCTCGGATCGTTCGTGACTTATCTTGAAATCCTCCTGCATAGCATCGGTCCATGTGGACGTTGGGAGCAACCATCCTTTTTTAGCAGTCACCGCGGCCACCACCAGTCCCGTTAACGAACCAAGAATCGCTACAAACTCCGGGCCAAACAAATATGCATATACTAATGCGGATCCGTTATACGTGATCCCAATAAGCAGGGTCCAGGGAAGCATCACCATAGCGTCCTTGATACCCTTTCCTTTACCAAAGAACAACGTCAGAACGAGCATTAGGATAAAAGGAATGAACATGCCCGCGAATAAATCAATGAGGGTGACCGTAAAACCGACATCCTGATAAAAGGCAGCATCCGCTTCGGGCAAAGTGCTTAAGCCGACCAACACGGGCGTTCCTACCGCTCCGAAGGCGACGGCAGTACTGTCAGCAATGAGCGCTGTCGCCACCGCCGCCAAGGGCTTAAAACCTAGCGCGAGCATTAACGGCGCCGTCACCATCGCCGGGGTACCAAACCCTGCCGCCCCTTCAATTAACGATCCGAACAAAAAGGCGACAAAGATCAATTGGACCCTCATATCCTGAGAAATACTCTGGAACCCCTGATTAATGCGATTCACTGCCCCCGTGTTCCTGAGGGTATTCAAAAGAACCAGAGCTCCAAACAAAATGAATAAAATGGTCAAGGTTTTATGTACACCCTGGAGGATCGACGAAGCAATCACTTGGCTTTCCATTCCCCACACGGTTATCGCTAATAGAATGACAACAACGGCACTGATAGACATCCCTTTAATTGCCGGCATTCGCAGCAGGACCAACAACAGAAATGGTACAATCACAGCGCTTAAGGCCACGATCATTAACATTTGATTTCCTCCTCTTTGATATCATGATGCTTTCGCTCTTACCGCTCATCAAGGATAGGGGTAATATGGTCATCAGATGACCATATTCCATATCGTAACCGCTTACATTCATAATTGCAATATGTTTTATGACCAAAAGATGCTTTTTTATGGTTCTCTGTTCAAAAAACAGCTTAATAATTGAAAGCGGTTTCTAATAATGGTACAATGAATGCATGTTTCTCATCTGATGATCATATCTATAGAAAATAAAATAGGTAGCGTTTTTTGCTTTGCTTAAGGTGACGGAGTGCGTCCAACGCTGACATACCAACGATCAAGAACATAGGATGATCTCATCCCAGTATTCACGAGAGGAGAAGCTATTAGTGCCTATCGAACGGATTGAAACGAAAAAAATCGCTGAAGTGGTTCGAGAAAAAATTGAAGACATGATCAAACGTGGAGAAATACAACCCGGGGATAAACTGGACTCTGTTGTTGCGCTTTCGGAACAGTTCGATGTCAGCCGTTCCGCCGTTCGGGAAGCGTTAAGTGCGTTACGAGCCGTCGGCATTATCACGATTCGCCAGGGAGAAGGCACTTTTGTGAACCAGTACGATGCTTCCACCATCACGGAAATGATGAACAGTCCTTCCCTTCTTTCGACACAAACCATGAAAGAGCTATTTGAAGTCCGTCATGTGCTGGAGAAAGGAGCTGCCGAACTGGCTGCGCTTCGACGGACAGATAGCCATCTGGAACAAATGCGTCTCGCGCTGGAACAAATGACGCAGGCGTCCAACGGTTCGGGGGATCTCGGCGAACAGGGCGATGTTCGTTTCCACCTAGCCATTGCTGAAGCCTCCGGAAATCACCTCCTCCAACAAATGATGAGTCGGCTTTCCGATACCTTGCAAAAAACCATGTATGAAACCAGAAAGGTATGGCTATTTTTCGAACAACGCTCCTTTCAACATCTGATTGACGAACATCAACAAATCCTTCATGCCATCGAAGACCACCAGGCCGAAGCAGCTGTCGAAGCCATGAGCAGACACCTCATCAATGTGGAAGATGTGCTGTCCAAAGGAACGAAACACCGAAACGAGTAGATGATCTACCATGCGTTTCTGCCTTCATTGCCATGGTTCAGCGGAAAGCCAATCACAATCATTAAAAGAGGGATTAGGTCTGCCAATCCTTCGCAAGATAAACATCTGCAAAATCAGCGTCACAGACGCATGACAGGTTTATTTTCTGTATAAACTCAACTTGTGGCATTATCCAAAGGAGGAAAACGATGCGTAATTATGACACAACGACCGACGTCATTCTGATCGGCGCCGGCATCGTGAGCGCCACCCTTGCGACACTGTTAAATAAATTAGAGCCCGAATGGCACATTACTCTGTTCGAAAAGCTCGATTCCGCCGGACAGGAGAGCTCGAATGAATGGAACAACGCCGGTACCGGGCACGCAGCTCTCTGTGAGCTGAACTATACCCCCGAGCAGCCGGACGGCTCTCTGAAGACCGGCCGGGCGGTCGAAATTAATGAACAGTTTCAGATTTCAAGACAGCTCTGGGCGCATCTGGTGGATCAGGGCGACCTTCAAAACCCGGAAGAATTTATCCGTCCCCTGCCCCACATCAGCTTTGTGTACGGCCAGGACCATGTAAACTTTCTGAAGAAACGGTTCGAGGCCCTCGACGGCCATCCCCAGTTTCAGGGCATGGAGTTTTCCGAGGATCCTGAGCAAATCAGGCAGTGGATTCCGTTAATGATGGAGGGGCGCGACTCCGACGAGCCGATTGCGGCCACGAAGGTCGATCACGGCACCGATATCAATTTCGGGGAACTGACGCGCCAGATGCTTGCCAACCTGGAGAAGCAAAGTAATGTCGAGATCCGCTACAATCATTCCGTCGACGATATTGCCCAGCGACCAGACGGCACGTGGGAAGTAAAGGTCCGAAACCATCAACAGGAAACGCTCGAGGAGCATACGGCGTCCTTCGCCTTTATCGGTGCCGGCGGCGGTGCCCTGCCGCTGCTGCAGAAAACCGGGATTCCTGAAAGCAAGCATATCGGCGGATTTCCGATCAGCGGCGAGTTTCTTGTCTGTGATAATCCCGAGGTTGTTCAAAAGCATCATTCCAAAGTGTACGGCAAAGAACCGGAGGGCACGCCGCCGATGACGGTGCCGCATCTGGACCGGCGTCATATCGAAGGCAGGGATACGCTTCTGTACGGCCCGTTCGCCGGATTTACGCCCAAGTTTTTGAAGCAGGGATCGCCGATGGACCTGTTTGGCTCGGTCAAGCCGACAAACGTGCTGACGATGCTTGCAGCCGGCGCAAAGAATACCCCGCTGCTCAAGTATCTCGCCCAGCAGCTGAGCATGACCAAGGAACACCGGATGGAGGAACTGCGGAACTTTGTGCCGGATGCGTCCAGTGAGGACTGGGAGCTTCTCGTCGCCGGCCAGCGCGTCCAGCTGATTGAGGATACCGAGGAAGGCGGCCGGGGCGCCCTGCAGTTTGGCACCAAGCTGATTCATGCCGAGGACCGCACGATGGCGGCGCTTCTCGGTGAATCGCCAGGCGCTTCGGTGTCGGTGTCGATTATGCTTGAAGTGCTGAACAAATGCTTCCCCGACCACCTCGAGGCGTGGGAGCCGAAGCTGAAGGAAATCATTCCGTCCTACGGCGAATCCCTTGAGGACAATCCCGAGCTGCTTGATATGGTGCACGATGCCACCTCGCGCACCCTTAAGTTAACGGCGCTTAAAGCATAAAAAAACCATTAATAGAATGACGACAGGAAGGAAGCACCAATGTGCCAAACGGCGCCTGATGCTTCCTTAACATAATCGCGATTATCAGTAGTATTTAAAAAGAGCAAAGATTCTCAACCGAGAAGTCTTCACTCTTTTAGACATTAGCAATCAATCAGTTATTTTTAAGTTTTATCTCACCTATCCATATTTGGTTTACCCTAAAGATACGAAATCAATATTTAACCACAATCTCGCTTTTGGCATTTCTCCTACTGTAAGATTAATAATATAACTTAATAAATTATTAATTATAAGTCATCATTTATTTTTAATACGACCTTTCCTTCTGCCCTATTTAAAGCGGCATCAAAAGCGTTTTTAACATCATTGATTTTGTATTCCTCGGCTATCAATCCTTCAAAAGGAAATGTATCTTCTGTAGCGTATTCAAGTATCTGTTTGAGTGCCTCCGTAGTGATACCATAGCTTCCTTTAATTTGTATCTCTCCACGAACTACTTGATCCATTTTCAGGGAAAACACACTTGTAGATATACCCACTAAGACAAGTTGGGCACCCTTTTTCAATACGTTAACTACACTCTCTGGCACGGAGTAATGGCCAGAACAATCAAAAGCTACGTCGTAGCCATAGTTGTTATCTAATAGGTCATCAACAATGTTATCTGAAGTAATAAGGGTGTGATGCACTCCCAGTTTTTTCGCTTTGTTTAGTCTTTTTTCATCGCCAGGAACACCCACCATGACGATATTCTCTGCCTGCAAGCCAACTAAAATACTTGCAATACCTAAACCGATGGGACCGGGGCCGAATATAACTATCTTTTGTCCAGTGACCTCATTTACTTTTTGTACCGCTGTAAGGCCGACGGCTATTGCCTCAGCTACAGCTGCAACATTATCGGAGACCTTCTCAGGAATGGGAAGGATATTTTCTTCCGGAACAGCCATATACTCTGCCATCCCTCCATTTCTGCGAAAACCATATTGTAATGATTGCGGGGCCCCTTTTCTTTTACTAAAAGTGTTATTATCACATCGGTTTTCTTCGTTTCGCTTACAATATTCACACTTTCCACACGGCACGTAGGGATTCACGACAACACGTTTTCCTTCTAAAGATTGGTTATTTGTTTGACGTACTACCCCTGTGATTTCATGGCCCAAAATAAGAGGATAAGTAATCCAGTCATAACCTTTATGGCCTGCGTACATGTGTAAATCGCTCCCGCATATCCCAACACAGCTCACTTGCACCAAGACTTCTCCATTTTTTAATTCTGGTATCGGTACGTCCGTTATCCACAGTTCATAAGAATCCTTATTATGTTTAACGACTGCGTCCATCTAGGTACACTCTCCTTGTTATTTCATATTTTAACTCTCGACCACTACTAGAAGTTTTATAGAGGTAGCTTAAACACGACTACCTAGAACAGGGGCTAGCCACAAATGGAGGGAAGGTACCTTTTGGTTTCATTTATTTAATCATTTTTATACTTTCCTTTGTTTAGCCACCCTCCTCCGTCTATGACATGATTCGCCCCAGTGACATAGCTTGCATAATCACTAACTAAATAAGATGCTAAGTTTGCCACTTCCTGGCGAGTCGATAATCGATTCACAGGGATATTTTTCAATATTTTTCTCTTCTGAGCTGGATCTTCCCACAGCTGACTGGCTGCTCCTGTCTCCTCTGTTGAACCAGGAGTGATCATATTCACTCGAATATTATACTCCGCCCATTCGACAGCTAACGTTTTCGTCAATGCTAATACAGCTGCTTTGGCGGCTGCAGAATGGGCAGTTAAGGGCCCTCCTGTCCAAGCATAAGTTGCCCCAACATTCAAAATAGTCCCTGGAGCGTTTTGAGCTCTCATCTGTTTTGCCACATACTGGCTGCAATACCAGGTGCCATTTAAAACAGTGTTAATGACAGCATTCCAAGCATTAATTGACATCTCAATAGCTTCCACTAGAAAATTTCCGGCCGCATTATTAACTAAAATATCAATTTGCCCAAATTCCAATACGGCCATAGAAACCATTTCTTCCACTTGGGCAGGGTCTCTGATATCTACTTGCACTGATTTTACTCTCGTTCCGAATTTTTGTATTTCTTTAACTGCTTGATCTAAGTTTTCATGATTACGACTGGCAAGAATAAGATTAGCTCCTAAGCGTGCAAATTCTGTAGCCATGGCTTTTCCCAGACCTGTGGCGCCTCCCGTAATAATTGCAACTTTTCCTTCTAAGGCTTCTTCTGGTAACATAGGCTGCTTATATGGTTCCATCCTTTGTGAAACCTCCTCATAATGAAAATAAATATTCCATAGAAAAGGTATTAACGCGAAAACTTATTTTTCTGCTAATACCTTTCAAGTCAAACAAATTTAGTCTTTTTTGCTTAATTCTGTTCCTTCTCTTTTGAAAAAATCCCTCTTCAGCCAAGACACAAGATAGAAGATGATTATCAATGAAATAATGCCAATGTTTATAATAAGATTAGGCATTATCATTCCTAGACCACCGATAGCGAATAGAACACTGGCAGTGAGCGGTATTTTTCCGAACCCATGAAGGTATTTTTGAAGGGAAGCCGAAATAAGAAAGACACCAATCGCAGCTGTTCCAATACTGATCAGAGATTCCATTATTGTCCCACTCCATATTAGCGCCGGGTGATAAACAATGAAAAATGGGATGAAGAGCATGACTACCCCTAATTTTGTTGATATAAGTGATGTTTTTAGGGGATCCGATTTAGCTATACTTGCTGTGGCAAAGGTAGCCAAAGCTACAGGTGGAGTAATATAAGAGGCCGTGGCCCAATAGAGAACGAAAAGATGTGCTGCAATTGGTTCCACTCCCACCGTTTCTAAAGCAGGCGCTAATACAATTGCCAAAAAGATATAGCTTGCAGAAACGGTCATCCCCATGCCAAGAATAAAACTAGTGATCGCTCCTGCAAGGAGTAATAAGAATAAATTATCCCCTGCCATCTGAACGAGTTCCCTAGAAAATGAGAAAGAGACCCCTGTAGCTGAAAAAGCTCCCACAATCAAACCTATACCTGCAATCAGAGAAATGATTTCTCCAAGTACTTTACCAAGATCTACAACCATATCAATTAGTTTTTTTAAATTAAATCGTGTTGATTTCTTCAACGATGCGAGTAAGAGAATTAAAGCACTAGCATAATAAGGTGCTTGGCCTTCTGACTGAATGAAAACAAGAACCAAAACCAATACTGCCATGCTTACTAAATAAATCCATCCTTCCTTTAACGTTTTAAATGTAGAAGGTAAATCTTTCTTTGCTATGCCCTGTAACTTGTGTTTAGCAGCATAACTATCAACCTGTAGAAATACAGCCAAGAAAAATAATACTGCAGGAATCACGGCGGCTACGACAATGTCTAAATAAGCAACCCCAATGAATGAAGTCATAATAAACACAGCAGAGCCCATAATTGGAGGAGTAATGGTTCCACCAGTTGAAGATGTTGCTTCAACTGCAGCAGCATATTTACTCTCATAACCAGAATTTTTCATCGCAGGGATGGTCATTTGACCAGTAGTTACGGCATTTGAAATAGCACTCCCGCTTAACATTCCAAAAAACGCACTCCCTACTATGGAGACTTTTGCTTCTCCACCTCGAGAATTTCCAAATAACGATTGGGCAAGTTTAAAGAAAAATGCTCCCCCTCCCGTGTGAGTGAGAATAACTCCAAACACTAAGAAACCGATAACTAGAGTTCCTATTGTGCTTAACGGGACCCCTAGAATACTGTTCGTGCTCATTATGTGATTATTCGCAAGAGTGGCAAAGTCAAAACTAGCGCCTTGCAAAAAATATACAGGGATGACGTTCGCAACTAGCGGATAAAGCGATATTAATCCACAGATTATGAATAATATCTTCCCCCCCGTCCGACGCAACATCTCCAGAACAAGCCCCCATAATACAATAGAGGCGATGGTCGGTAGTATTGGAGCTGCCCAGTCCCAACCTTCCAAGATAATGCGCTCACTATTGAAACCCAGATACATGGTTATAATAAAAGTGAGCCCAGCCCCAATTACATCATAATAACGAATGGAAACATCTTTTTTTCGAGCCGGCAGAGCCAGAAAGGCAATTGACATAAACATTGCAAGCAGGTAATACAAATATTCATTTGCCAATGGCACGAATCCGAATAAACGCAAATAAAACACTTGATTGACTGCTAAGAAAATCCCTATTAACGTGGCAACGATGACAATAACTTTCCAGAAACCATGAATTCGATTCATTTCTGTTTCCTCCTCTCCTACTTATATTTATGAATTTTCCTCTGGTACTAGTTCTTCTTTGCGTTCTATCCAGTGTGCCTCGTGTTCTTCATTGGATAAATTCATTTCTTTTGCTTTTTTTTCAACTACCTTCCAAGCTTCCTGAAGCTCCTGTTGACGTTCAATCAGAGCATCATTTTCTTTTTGCTGTTGTTCACTCCACATGTCATTTTCTTTGAAATATCGAACTGTTCCTTTGTGAAAAGGGATTCCAACTTCTGCTGGGCTTATTTTTATTTCATCAGGATGGTAAGTCCACATATTTGAAGTAGCATTTTTATAGTTCTCGTATTGCTCAACCATAGCTTTTGTAAAAGCATACATATCTTCTTCATCTGTATCCGCATAACTTGCAATCAAATATCCATGACCCATAATTTCGTTCGTTTCCGTCATTCCTGCCCCCTCATCTATCTTCCTCGGGGCATACCAAGAAGCTATATCTTGAACGTTATCCCAGGCTTCTTCGTTTTCTGCTGGCATTTGGAGCCAACGAATCCCTTCGAGACTATCAGCCTCGTACATCCCCCCTGATAAAGGATTAATAGAAGCAACATCTAACTCCCCTTGAATGAGAGCGTTTCCTTGGCCGCCGTAATCATTTGTATCCACCAAGTCGACATCCTCTGGGGATAGCCCCCCATAGGCCAGCATTATTTCTGTTTTTAAATTAATGGATGAATTTCCACTAATCATAGGCACCCGCTTTCCTTCTAAATCTTCAATGGACTCTATGTTCGAATCTTCACGTACAGCAAGACCAAATGGAGAAACCGGCGCCCAGATCGCTCTCATATCCTGAGGCCCCCAGCCGAGATCGAAAAATTCTTTATCTGCTTCAAAAGCAAATTTAGCTTCATCTCCTAATTTTCCAATATCAGCTTTGTCCAAGTACAAAGGCATCATTCTCCCCACCCCACTTGATGATGGAAGCATTCTGATCTGTGTGCCATATTCTTCAGTCATTTCATTTGCTATGGCAGAGGCTTCTGCATAACCTGCTGCATTAATACCATAGACGCTCCAGACCATATCTTCTGGCATTTGCACTTCTTCTTTCTCTCCATTATTTTCATTTCCATCGTCAACGGTTAAATTTTCTGAAGAAGCTCTAGGATTAGAACAACCTGTAAATATCAATCCCGCGATAAGGAGAAAAATTAAACTTTTGCATTGCTTAATCATGAATGTCACCCCTTCTTTACAAAATTGTTAACGCTTACAAATTTCTCCGTAATAAATTCTAAAAACATACCCTGACCATCATTTACACAATAAGGCTATCGAACATATTAAAAACGGGCTTAAGACCAAAACATGTGCTTAATAATAAAAATGAAAAAAGCAGCCTCTTAGTATATCAGAAGGAAACGTGTGGCAGAGCCTTTTCCCAAGTTGAACAAATAACACGAAAAAAGAGTTAAGTACATATTTTGGTTAAGTCCCACAAAATAGGATATAAATTTTCATTCTCTCTTTAAACTTGCAAGTTTTCGACTACTGTTGAAATTCCTTGCCCGCCCCCGATGCACAAAGTAACCAGTCCGTATTTCTCTCCTCGACGCTCCATTTCATGAAGCATTTTTGTCATAAGAATAGCACCGGTAGCTCCAATAGGATGGCCCAGGGCAATAGCCCCGCCGTTAACATTTAGTCTGTCGATATTGATACCTAATTCCTTTACAACAGCTAATGTTTGGGCAGCAAATGCTTCGTTCAATTCAATAAGGCCCATAGCTTCAAGAGGCAAATTAGCTTGCTTTAATGCCTTTTTTGTAGAATATACAGGTCCAATCCCCATAATTTCCGGGCCTACACCCGAAGAAGCCTGAGCTACTATTCTTGCTTTTGGTACTAATCCTTTTTCTTTAGCCTTTTCTTCTTCCATCATTAATACTGCTGCAGCAGCGTCGTTTCTTCCGCTCGCACTTGCTACTGTAACCGATCCTTCTTCTTTAAATACCGATGGAAGTTTCGCCAGCTTTTCCATTGGTGTAAGACGAGGATGCTCATCGGTGTCAAAAATAACGGTTTCTTTCTTTTTCTTTATCTCATAAGGAACGATTTCTTCCTTAAAGTATCCTTTTTCTATAGCGTTTTGTGCTTTCATTTGGCTTTGAAAAGAAAACTCATCTTGTTCCTCTCTTGAAATAGAGTATTGTTCAGCAAGATTTTCCGCTGTAAGGCCCATAGTCAAATCTCCATATTCTTCTATCGGCTGGGAATTGGGTTGGCTTTCCGTATTAGGATCAAGAATCTGTCCATTTCCTGCTCGGAGACCAAACCTAGCGTTACGCAGATAATAGGGAGCCGTGCTCATGCTTTCCGCCCCACCAGCAATGATTGTGTTTGATAATCCTTGCCGAATCTGCATATCAGCATTGTTAATAGCTTGAAGACCCGAACCACATTGGCGATGAACAGTATAGCCTGGTACTTCCACCGGCAAACCTGCCCTCAAAAGAGCAAGACGAGCTAAATTTGAAGAGTCGGCACTCTGCTTGGCTTGGCCAAGAATTACTTCCTCAATGTCATTCTTCTGGACATCCGAACGATTAGTCACTTCATGGATAACCTTTGACCCAAGATAATCCACTAATTCATCTCGCAATGCTCCCCCCATTTTCCCGATCGCTGTTCGTACTGAGTTAATCACTACTGGATTATTCATTGTTTCCTCCTACCTTCTCTTCCTGTTTTGCTTCTCGTTGTAATTGAGCAGCAATAATGTTCCGTTGAATTTCAGAAGTTCCTTCATATATCCTAGCTATTCTGGCATCTCGATAATAGCGTTCAATAGGATATTCTTTCATGTACCCCTTGCCTCCATGGATTTGAACAGCAGTATCTGCTATACGTCCATATACTTCGGAACCAAACAATTTTGCAATCGCTGCTTCTTTAATCACTTTGCTTCCTTGGTCAGCCTGCCATGCAGTTCGATAGGTTAAAGCTCGTAATGCTTCAATTTCCACGGCCATGTCTGCAAGTTTATGTTGAATCACTTGTTGATCAAATAAAGGTTTGCCAAATTGTTCCCTTTCAAGTACGTAATTCAAGCAATGGTCCAATAATTTTTCAGATGATCCTAGGTTTCTCGCTGCTAACCCAGCACGCCCAGTAGATAGAATTTTCAGCGCGTTGACATACCCTTGATTTACTTCCCCCAATACGTTTTCTTCTGGTACTTCTACATTCTCAAATATTAACTCCGACGTATAAGTGCCACGCATACCCATCTTGTCGTCTATTTTCCCGACCCGAAATCCAGGCGTATCTTTTTCTACGATAAAAGACGTAATGCCTTTTGCTCCTTGTTCAGGATCTGTAATTGCCATTACGGTATAAACACTGGCAATAGGTCCGTTCGTAATATAATGCTTCATTCCGTTAATAATATACTTGTCGTCTTTTTTCACAGCAGTCGTACTCAAATTTGTAGCGTTTGAACCTGCCTCCGGTTCAGTTAAACAGAAGGCACCTATCCATTCTCCATTTGCCAATTTAGGTAAATATTTCTTTTTTTGTTCTTCATTACCTAGTTGCACTATTCCTGAAGTACCAATGCCTGTGTGTGCACATACGAGAGTAGTAAATCCATTATGGGTTTGCCCCAACTCTTCATAGATAGCACACTTATCCACCATGTTAAGACCATGGCCGCCATACTCTTTAGGAATATTAAGCCCAAATAAACCTAATTCCTGGGATTTTTTATAGATCTCTTCCGGTATTTTATCTTCTTCTTCAATTTGCATTGCTACGTTTTCTACGTCTTCTTGGACAAATTGTCGTACCTTCTTTCTGAATGATTCGGTTTCTTCGCTAAAATTGAAATCCATTTTTTTACCCTCCGAGATGCTTTATTAGCGATTATTAAATTCAGGTTTTCGTTTTTCTAAAAACGCTTGAGTACCTTCGTTTTTATCTTCCGTGCCAAACGCGATTGTCTGGGCTAATTTTTCAAGCATTAAGGCGGTCTCCATATCCGTGTCAAATCCTTTATTCACTACCATTTTTGCTAGCTTTACAGCTACTGGGCCTTTAGAGGAAATTGTTTGTGCTACTTCTTTTACTTCTTCTAATAATTGCTCTTTAGAAACGATTTTTGTGACGAGC
Organism: Marinococcus salis; assembly: GCF_054971365.1. Lineage (NCBI taxonomy): Bacteria > Bacillati > Bacillota > Bacilli > Caryophanales > Bacillaceae > Marinococcus > Marinococcus salis. The sequence goes on from NZ_JBQOJB010000016.1 coordinate 21,331, forward strand.
CCCCAACGCTCTGCTTCTAGCTCATCTATAATTTTTCCAGTTAAAATCATTTCCATTGCTTTACTTTTACCAACTATTCTAACTAATCTTTGCGTCCCACCAGCTCCCGGTACAATTGCTAGATTTAGTTCAGGAAGACCCATTTTTATTTCTGTAGCAGCGATTCGGATGTCGCAAGCCAAAGCCAGTTCAAAGCCCCCACCCAAAGCGAATCCATTAATGGCAGCGATAGTAGCCTTCTCACAATCTTCTATTTTTTTATAAGTGGCCTGCATCCCAGGTATAAGGGCTTCTAACATCTTTCTGTCTTTTAACTGTTTAATATCAGCGCCCGCAGCGAATGATTTTTCTCCTGCTCCTGTAAAAATCAGAACCCTTACTTGCTCATTTTCTTCAAGTTCCTCTACCGCTTTTTCTATCTCTTTCAATGTTTCGCTATTTAAAGCATTTCTAGTCTCTGGCTGATTAATTTTTATCGTTCCTATTTCATTCTCTATGTCTACTAGAATATTTTTAAACATGTCTATTTCCTCGCTTCATTCATATTGGTAAAAACCAGTTCCCGTTTTTTTTCCTAATTTTCCTGCTTTCACATACTTACTCAGTAAGGGAGAAGGTCGGTATTTTTCTCCTAGCGTTTGGTACAGGTACTCCATGTTTCTAAGCCTTGAATCCAACCCAACGAGATCAGCGAGTTCAAGCGGTCCCATCGGATGATTCAACCCTAGTTTCATTGCTTTATCAATATCTTCTGCAGAAGCTACCCCCTCCATCAAAAGATTCATCGCTTCGTTGCCAATTAAGCAATTCATTCTGCTTGTCACAAAACCTGGAAATTCATTGACTTCCACCGTTTCTTTTTTCATCTGATTTCCTATCTCTTTTACTTTATCTACAGTTTCCTCGGAGGTATCCAATCCTTTAATCAATTCAATCAATTTCATTTTATGAACTGGGTTAAAGAAATGCATTGCTATTACTTTATCTGGCCGAGAAGTTTGTGCCCCGATTTCCGTTGGACTCATCGTTGACGTATTAGTTGCTAATATTGTAAATGGGGCACATAAATCATCTAATTCTTTGAAAATTTTCACCTTTAAATCCATGTTTTCAAGTACGGCTTCGATAACTAACTCTGCTTCTTCCACACAATCTTTAAGATCAGTAGAAAAAGTAAGATTATTCATAGAACGTACAACATCTTCTGGATGAATAAATTTTTTTTCCGCACTCTTGTTCAACTCTTTTTCTATATAAGTTTTGGCCTCATGCAATGCTTCAGGATTTACATCGTTAATATGAACCTCGTAATCATTCAAAGATGCAGCATAAGCAATACCTCTGCCCATCACTCCTGAACCTACAATAGCAATCTTTTTCATCTCTATTTTCAACTCCTATATTTAGGGGAATATTTCTATTCATCAAATATCTCAATAATATTCTCTGGTGAATTTTTCATCCACTTCAAAGTAAGCTGGTGTTTGTTTTCTCAGCTCCTCTAAAGAAACAGAAGGATCTAATTCTTTAAGTATCATTTTATTTTCAGTGAAACGGAAGACTGCTACTTCTGTAACTACCATGCTTGCTTTTTTGACCCCACTTTTAGGATAAGTTAGTTTCTTCACCAATTTGGGTTCTTGGTCTTTCGACACATGGGTTAATGCAATAATGATGCTCTTTGCCCCGGCTATTAGATCCATTGCACCACCCACGCCTAAAATATCTTTCCCTGGAACGGCCCAATTAGCAATTTCTCCTGTTTCGTCCACTTGGAGGCCTCCCATCACTGCTACATCAACATGGTTGCCTCTAATCATTGCAAATGAAGTTGAACTATTAAAAAGTGAGGCACCTTTGTTCATGCTTACTGGCTTTTTACTGGCATTAATTAGATCCATATCTATTGAATCTTCTGAAGGCTCCGGCCCGATACCCAATAAACCATTTTCAGCTTGTAAATAAACCTCTTTTTCTTCTATATAGTTAGGAATGAGACTAGGTATTCCTACACCTAGATTTACAATTTGGCCTTCTTGCAGTTCATTAGCTACACGTTTAGCTATTTTGGATTTACTTGGCGCTCCTGTCTTGTTCAACATAACTACCTCCTTCTTTTACGTACTTTGTATTTTTTACGATAAAGTCTATAAAAGCATGAGGGGTCCCAACGTTTTCTGGAGGGATTTCTCCTGGTTCGACTATTTCATCTACTTCAGCGATTACTATATTTCCGGCTTGAGCTACATCGGGGTTAAAATTCATTCCTGTTTTATGATAAAAAAGATTTCCCATTGTATCCGCTTTCAAAGCTTTTACTAAAGATACATCTCCTTTAATAGCTTTCTCTAATACGTAAAGTTCTCCATCAAATTCACGTACTTCTTTTTCTTTTGCCAACTCTGTACCAACAGCAGTTCTGGTAAAATATGCAGCAATGCCTGCCCCTCCAGCCCTAAGAGATTCTGCCAAAGTACCCTGAGGGATTAGTTCAATTTCCAATTCATTTGCTATCCATGCTTTTACAGCGTCTCTGTTCGTGGTGAAATAAGAACCAACTGCTTTTTTTAATTGCTTAGATAGCAAAAGTTTCCCTAAACCTTTTCCTTCTTCGCCAAGATTGTTACTTACTACTGTTAGGTTTTTTGCATGATGATCTAGTAAGGAATCAATTAAGGTTAACGGTGAACCTGAGAGACCAAAACCACCAACAAGCAACGTATCACCTGACTTAATTTTTTGTACTGCTTTTTCGGGCGTTGTTAATTTTTTCATCTATTTCCCTCATTTCAGCAATATTTTATTATTAACAATTTTGGAAACAGTTTTTTCAAAACCTCTTTCAAATGCTTAGAAATGTTTAGAAATTATGAAGAATAATTTTTTATTGAATTTTTCATTGATATGTTGTACGATAATAGTACAATTGTTCGTTAATAGTACAATTTCGTTTTATTATAAAGGAGATGTATATTTTGTCAACTAACGATTTAAATAAAAATACTACTGAGGAACACAAAAAATTGGAAGAAAATTCCGGAGATTATTTAAAAACTCTAGAGAAAGGAATAGAGGTTATTAAAGCCTTTACAAGCCATCCAAACTTAACAATTAGTGGCGCTTCTAAAATTACTGGTTTTTCACGTCCATTTACTCGAAGAGTATTGCTTACTCTTGAAAAACTTGGGTATGCTAATTCGAACGACGGTAGATATTCTTTATCTCCAAAAATGCTATCATTAGGCTACTCTTATATTGCTTCCCAAAATATTTGGGAAATTGCTTCACCTTATCTCGAAGAATTCTCAGAAAAAATACAAGAATCTAGTTCTTTAGCTACACTAGACAACACTGAGATCGTGTATGTAGCACGAGTATCAGTGAATAAAATTATGAAGGATTCTTTAGGAGTAGGGACTCGCTTGCCAGCTTATGCTTCTTCAGTAGGGAGAGTACTTCTCGCTCACCTTTCTGAAAAAAAATTAGATCATTATTTTCAAAAAGCAGAACTTCATCCTTATACCGAAAAAACTGTTACTTCAGAAGTAAATTTAAGAGAGGAACTCAAAGAAATACGGGAGAAGGGGTGGGCTTTGAATAGTGACCAATTAGAAATGGGAATGATTTCGATGGCAGCTCCAGTAACGGACAAAAGAGGAGAAGTAGTAGCTGCTGTAAACTGTGCTACTCATTCAGGTAGATGTGATGTTGATAAAGCTATAGAAGAATATTTGCCATTACTAATAAAGACTTCTAAATCTATTAGTAAAAAGATTGACTTTGAAATTATTTAATTAAGAGTTGTATAAAAGGCTTAATTTTAAGCTAAGCTAAAACAAACCTCAACGTTAGATTGAGGTTTTTATTGACTTAAGTTAATATATTTTAAGATTTATAGGTTGCATATTGCATAATCTTCAAAACATTTTCTCAAATTCTCTAAATAATTATTTTACAAAACGACCCTCTTTAACAAAGGCGACAAGCATTATTACCGTAAAGTATGGGATGTTTCTATGGTGATCGACGGCGTTGGGCCTGGTTGATGGTCCGCTGAATGAACGGAGCTTTGGCTGCCGTATAACGTTTTCGGTCCTGCGGATACAAACGAGCTAACATCTGTTTTAATTGCTCATAGTACTGGCGTTTGGCGGAAGACCTACGCAGCTCCTCTCGAAACAGCCACTGATTGTTCCACGCTTCACTCTGGTACACATAGATGTGCAGATGGTGCGTGCCGCCTCCCCGTTGCCCTTTGCGGAAAAATCGCCGCTCGGGCATATCGGAGTGATGGACCTCTTCGTACCCTATGACCTCCAGTTGCCCTTTCCACTCGTCGACCTGGTCCAGCCTCTCGACCCCGAGCATCATATCCACCACGGGCTTTGCTGGTAAACCTGGAACAGCAGTACTGCCAATATGTTCTATCGGGAGCTGAACATCTCCGAGAGCGAAACAGATATTTTCGGCTTCCGCAGCGTATTCCTCCTTCCAGGCTGCATTGGAATTCTGAAGATAGACCTTTTGGTTCATAGCGTTAGCCTCCTTAAGAATCTTCCTCCGTAAGAAAGTGATCGAATGTGGTTTTCCAATCCTCGTGCATAGCGCCTTTCCTACTTGGAGTCATCACATTTCTTTAGGTGCCTGAATGCCAAGCATCCGTAACCCTTCTTCCAGCACGATCGCCGTGGCCTGCACCAGAGCCAGCCGCGAAGGTTGTTCCGCATCTTCTCCCCGAATACGGACCTGGCTGTAATACTTGTTAAAGCTCTGGCTTAAATGAATTAAATACTTGGCAATGACCGAAGGCTCCCTCTGATGATAGCTTCTTTCAATAACCGACGGAAAAGCTGCCAGCGTTTTAACGACATTCCAGCTCGGAGCATCCGTTAACCCCTCCTCCACCGACGACGGATGATAACCGGCCTTCCTTAAAATCGAACAGGCTCTTGCATGCGTATACTGTACATACGGTCCTGTCGTCCCTTCAAACCGCAGCATATCCTCCAGCTGAAATTCGATATCATGTTGCCGTTCGTGCTTTAAATCATGAAAAATAATCGCCCCGACACCGACCATTCGCGCGGTTTCTTTCTTGTGCGCGAGCACCGGATTTTTGTCCTCAATGTTTCGCTGGGCCAGCTCAATGGCTTCCTGAATCACTTCTTCCAGTAAAATCACTTTTCCTTTTCTCGTCGACATTTTCTTCCCGTTTTGCTGGATAAAGCCAAACGGGATGTGGACCATCCCCTTGGCCCAAACGTATCCCATCTTTTCCAGAACCAAAAACAGCTGTTGAAAATGCAGCCGTTGCTCGTCCCCGACAACATAGTAGGACTGATCAAATTGGTAATACTGATGCCGATAAATAGCAGCGGCCAGATCCCGCGTGGCATACAGAGTCGCTCCATCCGATTTCCGGATCAGGCATGGTGGCAGCTGACGATCACTCAAATTCACGATTTCCGCTCCCTCGGACGCTTCCAGTAGCCCCTTTTCTTGAATCAGTTGGGCAGCATTCTCCATTTTGTCGTTGTAAAAGGCTTCGCCCTGATACGTATCAAACGTTATACCCAGCAGATCGTAAATCTTTGAAAATTCCTGCAGAGATTCGCACCGGAACCACCGCCAGAGACGGTCCGCTTCTTCATCCCCCTGCTCCAGCTTTCGGAACCACTGACGGGCTTCTTCTTCCAAATACGGCTCAGCCTCCGCTTTTTTATGAAACAGCACATACAAGTCCAACAGCTCTTTAATCGTATTCCGCTGTACCTGCTCCTCCGAACCCCAGCGCGTATAGGCCGCCATTAATTTCCCGAACTGGGTGCCCCAGTCACCTACATGGTTAATTTTAACCGGGGTATATCCACACTTTTCTACAATGTTCGCCATGGCATTACCGATTACCGTCGACCGTAAATGCCCCATGGAAAACGGCTTTGCAATATTGGGTGACGAAAAATCCAGCGTAATCGTCTTTCCCACGCCCCATGTATGTGTTCCGTAACCCTTTCTTTCTTGTTGAATGCGCTGAAGAAGCTGTTTGCTGACGGCTGCTTTGTCTAAAAACCCATTCACATACGGTCCATCGGCCACCACTTTTTCAAACAACGGGCTATGGATGCTGTCAGCGAGCCATCCAGCGATCTCATTCGGGCTGGATCGGAAATGCCTGGCCAGCACAAAACAAGGAAACGCCAGATCTCCCTGTCCGTCATGCTTTGGGTGTTCAATTAACGCCTGCACCTCCTCCATCTCCAGTACATGATGAACGTGGGGCACAATGGCTTCGGCATACTGTTTTTCATATTCCATCATCTTCTTTTCCTCCTAAATAAGGCATAAAAAATCCCGCCTCTGATTAGAGACGAGATATCACCCGCGGTACCACTCCGTTTGTTCCGAAGAACCTTCTTGCCCATTGATAACGAAATGACCCGACGGTTCCTACTTGCTTTCAGACCGTTCCTCCGAAGTGCGCTTCATCATGCACCGTCTCTCAGGCTTCCACCGTCCCTGAGTCGCTGCAGACAGGCCGCATCACTACTCTCTTCTTCCCCGGATATGATTTATTAATGATCGAGTATATACGTGAAGGATGGAAAAATCAACCTTAAAATCATAAATGTGGTTTTCGAGGCTGTCATTTTTCCATAAATTGTGATATTTTAACAGAAGTTAAATCAACCTTAATGCAACATTTTATCCAATAAAGCACTTTGACGAAAGGACGAAAGCCCATGTAGGCAGCTCATCTTTTTCCCATATAAAAACTAAATACTAGTGGGTGATATGATGGGCCGTAAGCGTTCGTTCTTTTTGTTGTTGAGTAATCAGTCTATCGCCAGTGCCTGCGATATTTTTTATCTTGTAAGTATTATCAGTATCGTTTACGAACGCACTTCTTCCGTGTTTCTCGTTTCTCTTATTCCTTTTATCAATACTTTTTCCCGGTTTTTTGGCGGGCTGTTCGCTCCCTGGATACTGGAAAAAGGGAGCCTGAAACCGATTTTAGCTTCAGCCTCAACAGGCAAAGGACTGCTGTTGGTGATCCTGCCTGTGCTTCTCCTGCGAGGTATCAGGTCTTCATTTTTAATCTGGGCGTTGACGGTTGTAGGCCTGATTGCCGTACTGGACAGCTGGATTATGCCAGCCCGGAACGCTTCTCTCCCGAGAATCGTCCCCCGGCATTCGCTGGTTCGGGCAAACAGCCTGATGGCCATGTCGGATCAAACAATTCAATTAGCCGGATGGCCTGTTGGCGCTCTGTTCATCGTACTGTTTCCGCCAGGTGCAGTGCTTATAGGCACCTCCCTTGCCTTTATGGTGATTTCTTTTCTGCTTCTCGGCGTTCGTATTGAGAGAAGTGTTGCTTCTTTTCAAACCTCTTCGGGCCCATCGATGGCAGCAGTCCTTCAAGCAGGGTGGAAGTATGTTTGGAAGCATCGTCCGCTGCGCACCATGTTTATTGTCGACGGCATTACCTCTTTAACAGGAGCCATCTGGATTGCTGCGTTATTGTATGTGTATGTTACCGAGGTGCTGCAGGAAAATGAGTCGTGGTGGGGGTACATCAATGCTTCTTTTTTTGCCGGCCTGATGATTGGAGGCATGCTCTGCTTCCGGTTTGAAAAGGCACTTCAGATAAAAGCCCGGTATTTTTTAATCGGCAGCTCCTTTTGTGTTGCGGTTTTCACCTTTTGGTTCGCGTTTCCGGCTTCCAGCGTTTTTGCCCTGCTCATTTCCCTTTTGATCGGTATTCCGACGCAGGTTCAGGAGGTTACACAGATTTCTCTGATTCAAACCCATACGGAGGAAAAACAGCTGGCAAGGGTGTTTTCCGCCAGAGACGTAATTTTAACCAGCTTTTTTGGTTTTTCTTCGCTGCTGGTTGGCGGAATCGCGGAAGTAGTGGGAGTCCGCAGCGTTTTTATTATGGCTTCGCTCCTTTTGACTATCAGCGGCCTGATATATGTACGGCAACGGAGACTATTATCGGTATCTGCCGAAGAGGAAGAACTCTCTACTTAAAAATAAACAGCGGCGCTTTCTTTGTTTAGAGGGCGCTGCTGTTTGCATTGAAGTAAATAAAACTTTTCATTTTAATCGTAGAAAGGAGAATCTTAATGAATGTAGTTGACATGATTGTTTACGCTTCGTGCTTTCTATTAATCATGACCGCCGGCGTTATTATGTTCAGAGAGTTCAGAGAGTTCAGAAAATCAAAAAAGGTAAGCCGGCAGCCGAAGTTCACTATATCTATATACCTTTTACTATCGGCTTCTTTACTTCAGCTGATTTATGGTATCACCACTAATTTCTAAGAGCACAATCCCGAACGTGCACTGAGTGATTTCAAGTATTATTAAAAATTGATGACAGCACAGTTTAATAGCGCTTCAAGTATGTCCAGATTCATTTTCAAACACCCCATAAATAATTTAAGACCTTTTGATACGCAAAAGTGCTTTTTTAAGTCGATATATGGAATGACTAAAAATGTTTATCTTTAAAACAATAAACATTTCCCTATTTATGCCCACGAAAATAGCATGGAACGTCCATCGATAAATTTTTCATCCGTTCGTTGAACAAAAAGCGTTTAAAATGATCTCGAAGAGGAAAACCTAACACGCATACGTTTCTACTGCCTCTTGATCAGTAGCTACGGAAGAGACTATACACCGGTGAAAAAGGAGAGAGAGTCATGACAACATCACGGCGATGGGCTATCGCTTACCTGCTCGTTTTTGGCTTTATGATTTTTTTAAATTACTGGAGCACCACCAATGTTGGGACTGTAGCAAACAACAACCAGGCGATCATCCAGCCCGCCGGCTTTGCCTTTTCCATCTGGGGTCTGATTTATGTGCTGCTATTGGCCTGGATCCTCAAGCAGTTATTCACCAGTGGCCGGAAGGAAACCGTAGTGTCCCAATTGACATTCTGGCCGATCCTCAATTTCCTGTTAAACGGATGCTGGATCATCGTGTTCACCCAGCAGTGGTTGGTCACTTCTACCCTAGTCATTGCGGCCCTCCTCTATACATTAGGCGTCATGTACACCCTCACAGCCAAAGCCGGTTATCGAGGGTTCGACCGGCTGCCTTTTTCCATTTATTTTGCCTGGGTGACGGTCGCAACCATCGTGAACGTGTTTACGGTAATGGTCAGCGCGCAGGTCACCACATTGCTGGGCCTGCAGGAATTAGGCTGGACGTTGATCCTGCTTGGAGCAGCGACCGGCATTGGCGTCCTCATTGCCGCGCGATTTCGCGACTGGCTGTATCCCCTTGTTCTCCTCTGGCCCTACTACGGCATCTATGCGGCAAATGATCGGGCCTACGCAAGCCTAGACCTGACCCTGCTGCTTACCAGCATTCTCTTAGTGTTCGTAGCGCTTATCGTGGGAATCTATCAGCTGCGTCTTCAGCAACGGACGAGCCATCCACAATCCTTGTAAGTTCTGCTGAGCTCGGTGATTCATGGTAGTCGGTTTTCTGGAAGGAGACATTAAAGTCTCCTTCTTTGATGTTGATTGTTGGTTCTGCAGTGCATCATGCTACTAGGCCGCTTTTTTCCTAGATGGACAACCAAAGTCTGTGCTTCTCTCACAGTATAGGTTTTTTTGGTCATAAAAATAGAAAAAACCGCTACTCGGCGGAGCAGCGAGACGAATCGTCCTGGTTCCACATCTGATCTTACAGGGACATCGGACTTAGGCGATTGATAATGTATTCTTTTTGTCTGTATGTTTGAATACCGTGAAATAGCTCCTCCTTATAAAAAGGAAGCAGACTTCTACTCTGTTTCCTTCTTTATATAACATTCACTAAACTACCCTTTAAGTGTAACTTTTGGGGAGGAGCACTAAAGAAAGATTCATACAAAAAGAAATATTTCGTATCACCTAACCTTTCGGACTAGAATTGAAAAACCCCGTCTTCCATTAATAAGACTTCTGTTCCGTCATCTTCGGTTCCCACCACCTTCATATCTTCAGTGCCAAAAGCCACATTAACCGACAGGAGAGACATGTTCAGTCCTGCTTCCTCTAACGCTTGCTCCGATAGAAGGTTGCCATGTTGAAGGTTAGTTGGGGAGGCGTTGCCGAGGCCAATATGGCAGGCCGTATTTTCATCAAACAAGGTATTGTAGAAAAGCGTATTCGCCTTAGCAAGAGGCGAATGAGGGGAAACCAGCGCAATTTCCCCTAAATACGAAGCACCTTCGTCGGTTTCGAGGAGACGTTGCAATGCTTCCTGGTCGTTGGCCGCAGCACAGGAAGTGATTCGGCCATCTTGGAAAGTAAGGGAAACATCGTTGATCACCCTTCCTTCATAGACAAGCGGTTTTGTGGCTACAAGCCTGCCATGGACCTCATGCTTATGCGGGGCCGAAAATATTTCCTCCGTAGGAATGTTTGGAAAGAACGGGATCCCCTTGGTATCTGTCACTCCCCCACCGATAAAAACATGATTGTCCGGCATGCCGACGACCAAATCGGTCCCCTGGCTATTCGTAAAATGCAGAGCGTCCAACTGGCGATCATTGAGAAACTTTTTCCTGGATTCGAAAGCTCTGTTATGATTTTCCCAGTCTTCGATGGGGTGATTTCCATCGGCCCGGGCCCCGCGTAAGATGGCTTGCCATAATGACTGCAGCGCTTCTTCTTTCCTTAGATGAGGAAATACTTTCGTCGCCCAGGCAAAGGACGGAACAGCCAACAGACACCAGCGTACCTCATGAGATCTCATCTTTGCGTAATACTCTTTGAACTTGGTGCGAGAGGCGTTTTGAAAGCGGCTGATTCGTTCGGGGGGGACATCCTTGAAGACTTCGAAGTTTTCAGCAATGACATGGATGTACGCAGCACCGGCAGCGTCCCACTCGTTCATACGAGCCTGTTGCCAGTCGGGAATCTGATCGACAGCCTCCTCGTCAGCATAGAAATAAAATGCTCGGGTGGACTCTTCATCAGTCCAATTCATGACCACATTTGAAGCTCCAGCCTCGTAAGCTGCCGTTTGGACGAAACGAGCAAATGGGGCATGCTTGATATCACTATGTATTACCACTAATTGATCCTTCTGTACATTAATCCCTATTCGTACCGTGAGTTCGGCATATTTTTTCAACGATTCGTCACTGATAAGCTCCTCGATGTTTTCCAACGTTCTTCACTCCTTTTCGTAGAAACTGTTACATCCCTAATCATTGCCTGCCCATCATGATCAGCATCAGCCAGACGAAGATTCTTCCTAAGATCCACCAGTCATGTCAATAATCCTCGTTTTTATTTTCATATCAGGTTAATGTGTTGCTTACAGCGGGAAAGAATTTTATAGCGTTAATAGGCAAAAAGGAGTTGACCATTTTGCAAAAACAAATTATTACGATGAGTACAGCTCTGCTATTGAGCGGCGGGCTTTTAGCGGGGTGTGGCGGAAACGAAGAAGAAACGCCCTTCAGCTCGCAAAATTACGAAGGGGGCGAAGAGCAGCAGGACGACCGCGGGGTAAATATAATGAGTCCTGGTGACACTGCTACAGCAGATGGTATGGACATTACTATCGATTCTGTAGAGTTCACTTCCAGTGAAGAGAATTCCAACGGAGATACCAAAGATCTTTTAGCAGTAAACGTCTCTGCGACAAATACAACCCAAGAATCAAAAACGCTTTCTCAAGAGAACTTTGAACTTTTTAACGAAAGCGGGTATACCCGCCCGGTGCATAGAACTGGAGAGTCTATCCCTGCCACTCTCAGCCCAAATGAGGAAGCCAGCGGCACCATTTATTATGATGCTAAAGAGGGAAACAAGTTCCAAATTGAATACATGAGCCCTTCTACAGAAGAATCGACCCCCGTTTGGGAGGTGCCGTCATAGTTATCGGCCAAGGATGTTATATTTTTCACTTTTATGAGGGCTCTTTTGCCCAGTGGCACGGTCGATAATTATTTTCAATATGTTTGCCGGACCCTTATTTTTTGTAGTTTAGTTGCTCTTTCTTTTGGCTCGTGATAGCACAAATAAAGAGCAACCCTTTCGTGTGCCATTGGAACATTACAACTTTGTTCTAAGGTCCCATAGCTCTGGAAAAAATTGCTGTTCCAGCACCTTTTGTAAATAACCTACACCTGACGAACCGCCGGTTCCGCTTTTAAACCCGATAACCCTCTCCACCGTTTTCATATGTCGAAAACGCCATTGTTGAAAGCAATCTTCGATATCTACCAGCTTCTCCCCAAGTTCATACAAGTCCCAATATTCATTGGAGTTTTGATAAACTTCAATCCAGGCGCCTTCCACCGTTTTATCAAACTCGTAGGCTCTGGTAACATCACGATTTAAAACCTCTTCAGAAATATGAAAACCCGCCCGGCTCAATGCATGGATTGATGCATCATAAATACTGCCGGAATAGTACCCGGCTTCTAATTGTTTTAATAGTTCAGGATCTTTTTCATAGATCTTTAAAATAAAATCTGTCTTATAGCCCAGGGCAAATTCTATTAATCTGTATTGATAGGATTGGAAACCGGATGAATTTCCGAGCGCCTCTCTAAACTCTAAGTATTCAGCCGGAGTTAACGTCGACAGCACGTCCCAGGCCTGAATGATTTGATTTTGGATTTCGGAGACCCGGGCCAGTTTTTTAAAACTTACAGATAAATCCCCTGCCTCAATAGCATGTTTGGCAGCATGAAGCTCATGGAGGATTAACTTCATCCATAACTCGCTCACCTGATGAATGATAATAAATAACATTTCATCGTGATGGCCGGATAATCTATTCTGGCTGGAAAGAATCGTGTCCAGATTCAAATACTCATCATAAGTCATTTTCTTTTGAAAATTTGTTTCAATATTCTCTTCTCCACTTGTTGGATTAGTCATTTTAACACTTCCCGTTCATCTATTTTTTCATAAGCCTACGTATAACAGAATGGAGAGATTAGTTGGTTATATTCATCTGTCTTTACACAAGTAAGCTCTAAATCATGAGCAGCAGCTTCCGTCCCAAAATAGTGCCTGCGAAAACGGGGAATCTCCGGCTTGGTGCGCAATATCAGGCTGCAGGGATTGAAAGAGGTTTATTTATTCGCAAGAACCAGGCATTTAGCAGGTTCTCTTTTCTAAGCGATAATATTACGCTTGTTTTCGTATTTTTTGTATGTTTCCTCAGTCATAATGCGCTTTAACACGTTTACGGTTTCCCATATATCATGGAAAGAATTGTATAGTGCCACCGGGCCGATTCTAATGAAATCCGGCGCTCTAAAGTCTGGCACAATTCCTTCGGCGTTCAGTGCTTTACAAATGCTTGCGGCATGGGTATGCTGCACGAGCAGATGCCCCCCGCGCTGCTTATGGTCCAAGGGACTGGCGATGCTGAAATGAAAACCGCTTAATTCATGGGTTATTAGCGTAATCATATAATCGGTAAGCCTGAGCGATTTTTGTCTAACCTGTTGAATTCCAGCTTCATTAAACATAGCAAGTGAGCCAAGCAGCGGTGCCATACTGAGTATGTGCGGGGTCCCGATTTCATAAGCTCCGGCATCTGCGTCTGGAGTCAATTCATGGCTCATATCAAACTGAACCTCTTTCTTTGAGCTGAACCAGCCTGCGAGTCCCGGTTCCCGGCCAAAATGTTTTTTATTAACATAAAGTCCGCCAACGGCCCCCGGCCCCCCATTTAAATGTTTATAGGTACACCATACTGCAAAATCAACATCCCATTCGTCGAGCTGGTGCGGAACCGCTCCGATGGAATGACACAAATCGAACCCAACGATAATGCTGCGCTTATGTGCTTCGGCAGTGATTCTTTCCATATCCAGGATTTGCCCGCTTCTATACAGTACGCTTGGTAAAAATATGAGGGCGACATCGTCGCTCATGCTTTCAATAATTTGCTCTTCAGCAAGCATGCCTTTCTCACTCTGAACTCTCACTAATGCATTTGCCGGGTCATACCCCTTAAGTTTCAACTGGCTTTTCAATGCATAAATATCTGACGGGAACGTAGCATCATCTGCTAAAATCTTATATTTAGCTGCCGTGGGCTGATAAAAAGTCGATACTAATTGATGAATATTTGTGGTGGTGGAGCCAGTAACTATCACCTGTTCTTTTTCTGCTCCAATTAATGGCGCCGTCATTTCACCTAATTGCTGGGACATATAGAACCAGGGGTTTTCTCCCTTGCTCCAGCCATCAATCCCTAACGTTTTCCAATCGTTTAATCCATTCAAAAGTGCTTGTTCTGCTCTTGTAGAAAGCAGCCCGAGGGAGTTTCCGTCCAGGTAAACCATGTCTTTATTCAAATAAAACTCGTTACGATAGGAACACAAAGGATCTGACTCATCCATCATTGCTGCATATTCTTCTGTACATTCGTTTGGCTGCGTCAACCTCGTTCACCTCTATATGATATTTTTTTCAGAATTGTCATTAAATTAATACTATCATTATGTGACACTATGTCAATGACACAATGTCATTAAAAACTAATTATTTTATTCTATTTTTTCTTTTTCATGTTACGGTTGTTATATAAAAAACCAGTAGGAGAGCTAAAATGAGTAATAATAGAAAACAACAAGCAATGGAAACAAAGCAGAAACTACTTTATGCCGCACGGGAGGTCTTCTTTGAACATGGCTTTAAAAGGGCAACAATACGCCAAATTAATCAGAAAGCGGAAACCGGACACGGTACAGCATATGTATACTTTAAAAATAAAGAGGATTTTCTGGTCGAGCTGATGCTCGAAACCATGGAATCCTTCCATAATATCGCGGCCATTCCTTTTCGGCCTTCCTCCCAGAGTGAAGCACATAAGCTAATCGCCCACCAGGTTGAACAATTTTTATCATTAGCGCTTGAAAAGAAACAAATAATGAAAATTTTTAAAGAAGCAATCGGTATTTCAGCTAATGTCGAATCGAATTGGCAGCATATTCGTAACAAGTTTATAGAAAGTATTACAAAGGATATCGTTTATGCCCAACGGTATGCCCTGGCACACCAGCATCTAAATCCTTCTATCACTGCCCGGTCCTGGTTTTACATGAACGAGATGTTTATGTGGGAACTTGTCGAGGATCAATACACAGATGATATTGAAGAGATTATTGAACATATGACAAGCCTTTATATGAATGGATTATATATCAGTACCTCCCATGGATAAACGGCCCGTACGCAGGCCTGTACTATTATGAATTCTCTTTTAATCGTTATCGCATTTGATCATTAATATATTTCCAGCTGCCTCTACCAAAAAAAGCAGAAGCCAAGCAGCACCTTGAGTGGCTTTTGCCATGATCGATTTGGCCGCAGCTATCCTTTAAGCTGGTATTTTTCTTCCCTTTGTGTCCCTGCTCTCCAAATAATGCTATTATTTGGAGACCTGCTTTTTAGAGCAAGCCTTAGTAAAAACATGGATTTAGAAAGGAGTAGAAAAAATGGGCATTGATATTATATCTATCTTATTCGCTGTGCTGCTGGTTTTTAATGTTTTTTCCGCTTTTGTGATTGTATTTCTTGAAAAACGGCATCCGACTACCGTCTGGGCCTGGCTTATGCTGCTGTTTTTTCTGCCGGTTTTAGGCTTCGTACTGTATTTGATTTTTGGGCAGAATTTAACCCGGAAGCGGTTGTTTGATACAAGCGAAATGAAAAGCATCGGCATCGAAGATCTGATTCAGGAACAGCTCGGAGCCGTAAAGTCCGGGTCTTTCTCCTTTTCGGATGATATTGCGGCCAAGCACCGGGATTTGATTTATATGCACTTAAAAAATGACGGAGCTATTCTGACCCAGCAGAATGACGTTCAGATTTACACCGATGGCCAAAACAAATTCGACGCTCTGCTGCATGATATTTCCCAGGCCCGGGATCATATTCATCTGCAGTACTACATTCTCCGGAATGATAACCTCGGCTCTCAAATCATTGAAGCTCTCCGACAAAAAGCGGCCGAGGGCATCACCGTCCGGGTGCTCTATGATGATATGGGCTCAAGAACGTTAAGCAGAAAAGATCTGAACGGCATTTTGGCGGCTGGCGGGGAAGCCGCTGCATTTTTCCCCAAGCGCCTGCCCTTGATTAACCTGCGGCTTAATTACCGCAACCACCGGAAAATCGTAATCATTGATGGACAGATTGGTTACCTCGGCGGCTTCAACGTAGGCGATGAGTATGTTGGCCTAAGCAGCAAGTTTGGTTATTGGCGTGACACGCACTTGCGGCTGGAGGGGCAGGCTGTTAAAGCAGCGCAGACCCGGTTTGTTCTCGACTGGAACCAGGCTCATTCCCACTCGAAGATTCGCTACGACGACCGCTATTTTCCCTCTCTCTTTGCGTCTGGGCCCTGTAGCACCCAGATTGTATCGAGCGGCCCGGACTCCGAATGGGAACAAATTAAAAATGGGTATATTAAAATGATCAACTCTGCCAAGCACTCTGTCACCATTCAAACTCCGTACTTCATTCCGGATGAAAGCCTAATGGATGCGATACGCATCGCTTCTCTTTCCGGCGTTGATGTGCGTATCATGATCCCTTCCATGCCGGACCACCCTTTTGTTTACTGGGCGACGTACTCCCATGTGGGAATGATTCTCCGGGCCGGCGCGAGAGTCTATATATATAATCGCGGGTTTATCCACGCCAAAACGATCACGGTGGATGAAGAAATCAGCTCGGTCGGCACTGCTAATATCGATGTGCGCAGCTTTCGCTTAAATTTCGAGGTGAATGCCTTTATCTATCATGCCGCCACCACGAAACGTCTGGTTGATGCGTTTCATTACGACATGGGAACTTACGCCTCTGAACTTACTCTTGAAGCTTACCAGCAGCGCTCCCTTTGGATTCGAAGCAAAGAAGCGGTGTCCCACCTATTGTCACCCATTTTATAGCGCAAAAAACTTTTTAGGTATGCTATGATAAAAAGACAAACATCTTTTAAAATGAAACGAAGCAGAAACAGTACTTGCCTCTAGCTTAATAAAAGGAGTTGATGTTGGTGACAGGATCCCAGATTACTTCCATCCTTTCCTATATCAGCGTGTTTTTTGCCCCAATCTTTGTGCCATTAATCGTGTTAATCGCTGGAAATAATTATTCCCGGGCCCATGCCGGGAAAGCTCTGGTCTCTCATCTGATTCCGACGCTCATGATCCTAGCCATCGGTATCTGGGTGTATTTATCCAACGGTATGTTTGCGTACTCGAATTTTTTCTGGACACTTTTATCTCTTATTGCGCTGGTCCAAGTCATCATTATGATTTTAAACGTGCTCTGGGCCATACGGGTGGCAAGAGAGGAACCCCAGGAATAAAAAGAATAATAAAGACGGGCATCGTAGAACAATACGAAGCCCGTCTTTATTTCGTTTATTTAAAACAAGAAACCGTTCGGCTGGCTTTTATGTAAAGAATGGCTCTAATTAAAAATGCTGATGAATCCCTAAGTATAGAGCATTTGCCGCCTCGTTCCGAAACGCACTGTCTTTCATGCGTTCTGCTTCCTGCTTGTTTGTCACAAATCCAAGCTCGACAAGAGCCGCCGGCATTTCTGTGTTGCGCAACACACTGAAATTAGCGGTTTTGACGCCCCGGTCCTCACTGCCGAATTCATCCACCATGTGCTCCTGCAGGTTGAATGCCAGTCGTTGTCCTTCTTCGCTTGTTGGGTAATGATAGGTTTCCGTTCCTTCTGCATAAGGAGTGGCAGCCGCATTGGCGTGAACGCTAACGAAAATATCTGCATCCTTGCGATTTGCGATCTCCGCCCGATCTTCTAAGGGAAGGTATTCATCTCTCTCCCGGGTCATGACCACCTCAGCACCGGCCTGCTCCAGCCGTTGCTTGGTCCGGTACGCTACATCATATACCAGTTCTTTTTCATGCAGACCATTATCCAATGCGCCTGGGTCTTCTCCTCCGTGTCCCGCATCCAGCGCGACTGTTTTGCCTTCTACAGAGGCTTCCGCCTCATTAACGAAAACACCGCCTCCCAATAAGAAAATGGTTAACACGATGCCGATGTATTTTTTCATGTTCAAATCCTCCCAAAGAAGTAATTATCATACATGTCGACTGTACTAATCGAAAGCGGAAACGACAAGCTGCAAAAGTCGATCCTACCAATCCCCTTACCAAATAGATTTGGCCTAAACGACAATGTTTGACTTCGCATATAAGTAGGAAAAATGTGTATGATAGAAAAGGATTCTGTACGGGGCGGAGTACTAAAAGCGTTGCTCTTTTTAACCAGGCTTTGTTCATTTAAGGTGCTTCTCCTACCGGCCCTGGTTTTTCTTAAACATTATAAAATATACCAAGTTAAGTTGCTGCCTGCGTCAGGAAAGACCATAATACCACCTTAATTTCGATCGAAGGTTTTATAGTAAACTAGCAGGAAAAAGAAGATGACAGGCTTGCGAAAGCAAATAGTTACGATAACTTCCCCTCTGTTTTTAAGCGTAGGGATCTTAGCGGGAGCCAGTGAAAATGAAACAGAAGTGTTTTTTAGCGCTGAAAACTATGAGGGGCGATGAACAGCGGGAGGACCGTGAGGTCAATATCATAAGTCCTGGCGACACCGTTACGGCAGCTGGCATGGATATGGCGGTTGACTCTGCGGACATCTCTTCCAGCGAAGAAAATGCTGACAGCGAAATGAAAGCTCTATTAAAAGTGATTCTCTCTGAGACAAACCAAAACGGGGAATCAAAAACAATTTCGCAGGAAGGGACGTCTTGTTTGCTTTATGTGCATATTCTGTCGGTTCCTTATTTTTCATGCGGTTGGAGTCTGGCTGACGCTGGGTGTCATAACGCTAAAAAAACGCCGGTTCAGTGGAAGAGCCGGCGTTATAATTAAGCAACGAGTTTCAGTCCTACTGCTGCGCCTAACACCATAAGGATGAACAAGAGCCGCTGCCAGTTTTTCTTTTCTCCGTACAGAATCATCCCTGCCAGCGCACCTCCGGCTGCTCCAATGCCTGTCCACACTGCATAGGCTGTCCCCATTGGCAGGGTCTTCATGGCTTCAGATAGAAAAAAGAAACTTGCCCCGAATCCAATAATTAGCCATGCCAAGGATCTCCAGCGCCGGTCTTGATGCATTTGATTAATCATCATCACACCAAACATTTCAAATAATCCGGCTAACACGAGCCACGCCCATGCCATTAGGAATCAGCTCCTTTCTCTTTGCTTTCCGTCGTCACCAATTTCAAACCTACCACGCCGGCCAGAAGCAGCATAACTAAAACGATCTTTATTATACTGAATGCCTCGCCAAAAAAGACAATTCCTGAAAATACCGTCCCTGCTGTCCCGAGTCCGACAAATACAGCGTAAACCGTGCCTACTGGCAGTTTTCGGCCTGCCATGATCATAAGGTAAAAACTGATGATAATACAAACCACCGTTCCGCCCCACGTCCAGACGCTTTCGGCATGCTTTAATCCAATAACCCAGCCTACTTCAAAAATCGCGGCAATCACCACTTTGATCCAGTTTCCGTTCATCTTAATGGTGCCTCCTTTTCCTTATTTCGTTCACAAATCAAAAAAAGCCCGGGAGACAGCTGTATACAAACAGCATCTCCCAGGCTTTTATCCTTCCGTGTGCACGGTGTGTTCTACAAGAACCGTGTGTTTTCTCTCGGACCAGCCAGTCTGAACTGCGGAACCCTAGAAAACATTCCCTTATTTGATTAATTTCATTATATATTATAAGAAACACCAAGGCAACCCTTGAGCTTATTTTATGTCTAGTAGGTACCGGCGATCAGTAAAACCAATATAAAAAAAATACTCAAGCCTAATGTTAAAATAGTATAAAACTTACATCGTTTCCACATGACATGTGCCTCCCACAAAAGCTGGCGTACTTATGATCTATACAAAAAATAAATTGGCGCATAGTATTGTTTCGCTTTTCGCATCCATCTACCCCCCCCCCCCCGCTATTAAGCAATTTAGAAGCCATTCTTTTTTATTAGTCCCTCAAAAGAACATTCATTACTCAAATAACCACCTACTGCATTTATGATAACTTGAAAAGTGTCTTCAATATTTGTACCTCCTGGGTTCAAACCCAAATCTGCTATAATATTTCTTTTTCACTGCTTTTTCTTCTACAGAGTTTTCTTCTATCAACCAATATTAAGAAAGGCAAGCAATATTTTTACGACAAATACCAACATATTGCTTTAAACTTGCTGCCTCCTCTTTTATCTTCCATCATCGCTCCCTGTTCCAATAGTGTTTTTGAATTTATAGTAATTTTTCATCGTTACTGCTGGCACAACGCGGACGTATGTATATGACACCGTCCCTGACCCGTACAATTTCTTCAAAGATTACTTTTCCAGAATCACAGAGTTTATAAAAAGCTGCTAAATCTCCTGGTTCTGAAGGCTGCCATTCATCCGGCTTCGTTCCAAAAAATTGAAGCAGCCTTTGTTCTTGAGTTGTATGCTTCATCATGACTCCCCCTCTTTTCTATACTTGGTTCTGCAGCCATGGCTTCACATGCTGATCAAATAACGATTGATTAATAATGATGCGGTTCATGTAGTATGGATAATCTTCAGGACCAATAGTTCTAGGTGCTAAAATTCCGTTCGTTTCAAACCCGGACTGCCGAATTTTTTCATTTAAAGCATCTGAAGTGTTTCCGTAAGGAATCGCAAAAGTTTCCGGCTTCGTCCCAGTCCGATCTTCAATTGTACGAACGCTTTGATCCAGGTCTTCGCTAAAGCTTTGATATGAATTTTTAGTGGCAAATACCGGCCTTTTTCCGTCGTTCTGAAGTTCATGCATATCATAGGTGTGGGAACCCAGGACAGCTAGTCCCGATTGGTGCATCGTCCGCACTTCATCCCAATTTGCCATCGTCATGTGTTTATAATTACCCTGGCCGATTCGGCCGACAATTAAATAAATAGTGAACGGAATGTTTTGTTCTTTCAGGATTGGATAAGCATTGTTATAAACACTTTGATCGATATCATCGAAGGAGACCCACACACATTTCTCAGGAAAATCACCTTTCTTCTGATATTCCTTTATTTGTTGAGGTGTTACAAACGTCACGTTCTGCTCTTGCAAGTATTTCATTTGGGAATCAAACTCTTGCGTAGATACGCTGTATTTTGTCAGTTCATCCGATTTAGTCACCCAAGCAATAGACTGCTCCAGCAAAGAGGCATTACGTACACGATGATAATTCATTCCCAAACAGCCAGAGGTATCCAATTCTTTGTCAATCATCATCGCCGGCTGTGAGTCAAAAGCTTTTCCTTCATGCAAATTAAACGCCACAACTATACCAACACCTAACAAAATTATTAATCCTAATACACGTTTAACCCATTTCATTGCGATAACGTCCTTTAACACTTAATGATTGTTTGCTTTTGAAAAGCTTGAATCTGGTCCTGGGATAGATATTTCAGTTCTTTTAAATAATCCGCCGAAGCAGCTTTTCTGTCAGCATCGCCCTGCGGCTGTCGTGTGTGTCTTTTTCTAGTCCTATATATATAAATGCTGATGAAAACATACCGCCAAAAGATCATCAAAAGAAAGATTGTAAAAAAATATCCGCTTACTATAAATAAAAACTGCCGGATTTCATTATCCGAAATTTTGAATGACAATTTAAGAAGCTTCATAGAATCAATCTGCCATACCATCCATGGGCTGATAAAAAAAAAGATGGTCGAAAAGGCATATATCCATAAAATTGTCGTTAGTATCAAGGGGCCTAAGGCTTTCCACGACGCATCATCATTTGTAACGATTATTTCCTGTTCTTTGCTCCACGGTCGGGACTTTCCCATACCGCATCTCCTCCCTTCCAACGTGCGTAGATGCTTTTAGGCAACGCAACCACAGCGACTACTGCGTTGATAATCCAATAAATCGCTGGGTACCACGGAGCCCACAGGTAGTATTTCTTGATATTGTCATACCGGGCATCAATGATTAGTGCAATAAACAACTGAGAAAAACATAAAAATGCCAGCGCAAAAGAAGAAAAGGCCAGCCATATGAGTATTGGCTGCAGTGCTGTCGCCGTTAATATGGTCCACCCTGTTAAACTGACCCACCCCAAAGCCCAGCACAAGCTGCATACTTGCTCCCAATACAAAAACCATAATGATCGATGTCTCCACTGAAATGGAACCCGCCAGTATTTCCACAACACTTCCTGCCCGCCCTGGGCCCAACGGACCCGTTGTTTCCACAGCCCCTTTAATGTTTCCGGCACCAGCATCCAACAAAGAGCATACGGTTCAAAACGAATATCCCATCCGTTGGTTTGGAGATTCCAGCTAATGGCAATATCTTCTGTGATCATATCAGTATCCCATAAACCAACTTGAGCCACGGCGTTTTTGCGAAAAGCAACAATTACTCCAGAAACAGTATTAATTTTTCCGATAATCCGTTGGGCTCTCTTGATAGAACCTATGATAGAAGCATATTCCACAAGCTGTATTTTACTTAGAAGTTTATGCCGGTTTCTTACTCTCGGGTTTCCGGTCACAGCCCCCGTCCCTTCGGACTCCAGAAAATGCTTAATTAAATAGAACGGAGCTTTTGGGCTCAACACGGCGTCCGAATCAATACAAATCAAATATTCAGACCGGGCCGCGTGAATAGCCAAATTTAATGCATGGGCTTTTCCTCTGTTAGTTGCGCTGTCAATCACACGCAGGCCTGAATACTTCGTTGTCAGCATACGCAGAGTTTCTCCTGTATTATCTGAGCTCCCATCATTTATGGTAATAATTTCAAAATCAGGATAGTCGCTTTGATGTAAATGCTGGATCGTTTCTTCAATCGTATCCTCTTCATTAAAACAGGGGACGAGAAATGATACTTTCGGCCAATTTTTATCATCGACCGGCATAGGAAATTTTCTCTCACGGTACCACATGAAAATTAATGCTCCTGATAACCAAAGTAACGACATGGCTATGGGGTACCAGAAAATATAATTTGTAATGACGCTAATAATGAATCACCCACTTTCTCTTTCATATTCAATCTTCCGTACACATTTAGTGATAATAGCACAGTCCCCATTTTTACCAAAGATAGTATATAGTTAATTTATAATGATATTTTGATATTTATATTTGTTTTCAAATCTCAAAATATACATACTTATGATGAAAAATATAAAAAGAAAGAACTGCCAATTTTTTAGCAGTCCTTTTCTGAATTAATTTGTTATTATATTGAATTTGTATTGATCTTGATTTCATTAATCAAGGATTGACGATACTGTTTAGGGGTGATGTCGTAGCGTTCTTTAAAAACTTTGATGAAATAGCTCCCATTAGGAAATCCTAATTTGGAAGCTATTGCATTAATAGATTCGTGGTTATTACGCAATAAGTTGAGGCTTTCTTCTAATTTTTTTCTTTTTATATACTGCGTACCGGATACGCCCAGGTGTTCCTTTACCAAACGGGACAAATAACCGGCAGACAATGAGAGGCTTTTCGCTGCCTGCTGCACGTTTAAGCGCTCATAAATGTGATGCTCTACGTGATGAACGAACCTGATGATGTGTGGATGATTAACAATTTCAAAATCACGGGAATCCAGTGTTTTTATAAACGTATCAGTGATGAACACCATTCCTTCAATATATTCCTCTTCCGATCTCCACGTCTCTATTATCTTCATCATGGTGGTAGCTGTCGCTAAAAATTCCCAGGAAAAAGAAAGTTTCTGAGAAAAACGATCAGCGAAGGAACCTGCTAAAAATGTAAAATAACGCTGAAGATCTTCTATACGTGCCGCAGGATCTGGTTCGGCTGCCGTTATTTGCACTATATGATGCAGATGCCGGTTAGCTTTGTCACTCTGGCGATGATAGACCGCTTCAAAAAAATGCGTCCCTTCTTCAATGATCTTTCCGTAGGCTCCCTGTCCATCATGCTGCAGAGCATATAACTCCTGTTGAAATAATTGATTAAACAGTTGATAATTTGTCTTTTTCATTCATTTCTCCAACTCTCTCAGGGTATTTCAAGTTATTGACGTTCAGCTTAATATATAAATGATTATCTGTTTTGGTATATCATTCGAACAACAAGGCAATTGGAGAACTTCATCGGTTTTCTTTCGTTGGATATTAATTTGATTCTACTTCAGCTGTTTCCCGCATCTCCTTTTTGGATAGTAAATTAACTTCTTTACTAATGGTCGGGATAAATCATATTGATAGCTTATCTCAAATGCGGCTTGGTGCATGGTACCAAAATTTCCATGTTTAAATGGTCGTTTCCAGACTTCCTGCTACACTTTTTATACACGGCGTTCAATAGCATGGCTTGAATTTCTTCCCATGCTGGATAAGGGAGTTGTTGAAAAATTGTTAGAATGTAATTTTCCAAAACAGCTGTCCTCTTCCTTTATCACAATTGTTGACTTGTTGCTAAGGCTTTGGAAGGATTTTAACGGAGCATTCCGGAAACTGTTTTTTGCATTTATCATAAAATTGTTGAGCCTTTTCAAAGCTCGAAAAAGCTACCGAAGCCCCTGTCTCCTCTGTCGTTGCTGGCGTCCCCATTTCCTGGATGCTAGCCACTTCTTCTCCCTCCGTGTCTAGTACAACTACAATGTACGGATACATTTCATCTTTCATGTTTTCCCTTCTTTCATTCATTATTGATGCTTAGTATTTTTTCGAAATAAAAATAAATGCATAAACATGATTATATATCGTAACAACAGAAAGAAAATCCGACTAACTCCACCTGTAGATTCTGTACATTTGTATGCGGCTTCCAGTTCCTCAAAATGTATTAAAAAAAGTGAAACTCCAAATTTCAGCTTTATTCTTTATTTTTCGCTTTTATTTGTTACTATTGCCATTCATTTTAAATTTACTATGTTAGAATTTTTTATATTCATCATTATTTTTTTATACAGTTTTAATCATGATATTGATGTATTAATATACATAATTTGCTTCTTCCTCTGTTTCACACTTCGTTTAGCACAAGCTGAGAATATCGATAATAAAAACCTAGTTTAATATCTTATTATGTTGTAAATACATAATTATATACTGGAAGCATATGCCAGTATGAGTACTTTATTTTATTTTTTAAAGGAGGAGTAATGTATGAACGCATGGCAGAATTCTCTCACTAATTTTCTGAACCAGATCGCCAATGCCATACCAGGAATCATTGCCGCACTTTTGCTGCTTGTGGTTGCCTGGATAGTCGCTAAGGTGGGCAGTATCGTAATTCGCAAGCTGGTTCAAAAATCAGGATTGGAACGCCGGCTTTCATCTAAAACAGAGGAAAGATCATCCAAAAATGAAGGCCCTGCCGCTTCGGTCGGCAAGGCTGCTTATTACTTGATCTTTATTCTATTTCTTCCGGGGATTTTAGATGCCCTTGGCATGGCTTCTGTCTCAGAACCCATCTCCAATATGATGGATAAACTGCTTGGCTTTTTGCCGAACATTTTAGCAGCAGCCATCATTATTGTAGTAGGCTATTTTGTAGCTCGTTTCGTTCGTGATCTCATCGCCGGGCTTTTAAATAGCTTGCAGCTCGACCAACGATTTCGCCGCATAATGAAACAGCCGGAGAATGCAGACGACAATGTCTCCCTGTCCAGCCTGCTGGCGAATATTCTTTTTGTTCTCATACTTTTGCCTATTATAACGACCGGGATCGATGCTCTCCAGATCGAAGCTGTTTCCGCACCAGTTTCTAATATGCTGAACATGATACTTGCAGCGATTCCAACCATAGCTGTCGCGCTCATTCTGCTTGCCATAGGCTATCTAATTGCAAAAGTCGTTGTCGATTTGTTGTATAGTTTATTAAAAAATGCAGGAGTCAATTCGCTCTACCGCAAATACATTGGAGAAACATCCAACGCCGTCACTCAAGTTGACGCAGCGAAAATTATCAGCCAAACAGTACGAGTACTCATTCTTCTCTTCTTTGTGGTTGAAGCGCTGAATACTCTTCAATTTGAAGTATTAAATCAAATTGGGAATACCATTCTCGGCTACCTGCCGTTAGCCTTTAGCGCCTTGATTATTTTTGGGCTCGCTGCTATCGGTGGCCGCCTGATCGCTTCAATGATTCAGCGTACGACAAACAGTGCTGTTTCCGGGCTTATTGTCAAATATGTCATTTGGGTGGTAGCTGGCTTCATGATTTTTGATCAGCTGCAATTCGCCTCAATGATTGTCAATACAGCTTTTCTGCTCATTCTTGGTGGACTGTCGGTGGCCTTTGCTATTTCTTTTGGAATTGGCGGACGCGGTTTCGCCCAACGTCAACTCGAAAAATGGGAAATAAAAATGAAAAAAGATCAATCTGGAGAATAATTTATTCCTTACCGGCAAAGACTAAACGAGTCTTTGCCGGCTTTTCGCTTAAAAACGAAAGAAAGGTAGTGTAAGGATTTGTACTAACATCAATGAAATAACATCGAAATAAGTCGAACGCTGCAATGCAAAAAAGCCCTCTTCTAAAAAAGAGAGCTTCTGGTCTGCTATTTAAAATCGTCCCCATATTTTTCGTATTCAGTGCCTTCCAGTTCATCAGCCGGGATAAACTCCATCGCTGCTGAATTCATGCAGTATCTGAGGCCTGTCGGCTCAGGTCCGTCTCGAAAAACGTGTCCTAAATGTGAATCTGCATGTTTGCTGCGAACTTCCACATTCGTTCCAAGAATACCGGTGTCTTCTTCATACGTAATATTTGCGAGCTCCAATGGTTTCGTAAAGCTTGGCCAGCCTGTTCCGGAATCATACTGGTCAAGCGAGCTGAAGAGAGGCTCACCGGATACAATATCAACATATATACCCTCTTCCCCGTTATCGTGGTAGGCATTATCGTACGCAGGCTCCGTTCCGTCTTCCTGCGTCACTTCATACTGCATGCTGTTCAGTTCCGATACGGCCGCTTCTTTATCATCAACGGCAAATGGGGATTCCGTGCTTACCTCATATTCTTTATCCTCTCCCCATACCTTATCTAAAAAGGCATCGCGCCCGGAATTATTTCTGTAATATTCATATCTTCCCGGGTTTTTCTTATAGTAATCCTGGTGATAGGCTTCTGCTTTGTAAAACGTATCATATTGTTCAATGGAGGTTACAATGTCTTCATCAAACCGGCCGGACTCTTCGAGCTCCATTAACGAGGCTTCCGCTGCCTGGCGCTGGGCCTCATCATGATAAAACACTGCCGATAAATAAGGCTCTCCCTTATCCACAAACTGCCCTTCGTCATCCGTCGGGTCAATCTGGCGCCAGAAAATCTGCAGCAGGTCCTCGTAGCTGATCTGCTCCGGATCGTACGTAATTTGCACTGCTTCCTGGTGTCCTGTCTGCTTGCCTGATACTTCTTCATACGTAGGATTTTCCTCCTCGCCGCCCGTGTAGCCGGAAACCACACTGACGACGCCGGAACGGGATTCAAATGGCGGCTCCATACACCAGAAGCACCCTCCAGCGAACGTAGCCTGCTCCATCCCTTCCAGATCCCCCTGCAATTCCGATTGCTCCGTAGCAACCACTTCTTCATATTCATTAGCCGTAAACGCCTGGTACAAATACCAGCCGCCTGCCAGCAGAATAACCGCCGCTATACTAAAAAACCACCGTTTTTTATTCATACAGCACCCCTTTTGTATCTTTTCTTTCATTATAAGGAAAAGGGGCCGACTTTAACATCATTCCAACTTGTCCGCACTTATATTAGTGAATGTTATTCGAACAAAAGACACCAATCAATGTTTTCAATGTTTAGTTATTACCTGCTCGTTAATTTACCAGCTGTAGCAATAATACGCCCACGAGCATTCCAATGAGAAAATATGCCAGAAACCGCACGAATTTATTCTTCACCTTGAACCACCACCTCAAAAATGTATAGCCGTCTAGGCTGTAAATAATCTTAATGTGTTCAATATACTGTTCGAAAAAGCAATTGTATACTAAATCTATACTCATTTATAAAAATGAACTATCTTGCTGTTCGATCCAAAACTTGAAGACAAGGAGACGAAGAGTGTGAATCAGCGACTGATTAAAACAGAAGCATTTATGGCAGCCGTCCTGGCGGGTGCTTTGTATTATGCAAGCGGATACTCCTGCCAGACCTTTCCATGATCGGGTATGCGGTTAATTCCATGATTGACGCTTATGTCTACAATGTCGCTCCCACGTACATTCTTCCCTAAAATTTTTAAAATGGCAAAAAAGAAGGCCAGCTATAGCAGCCGGCCGCCAGTGTGGGTATTAAACGATAAGAGTGATTCCTGGGAAAACGTCCTCTTTACTAATGATGAGTGCTGCTGTGCCCTGATTCGTGTCCGCCTCCCAGCATTTCCTGCTCCTCAGAGGTTAAATCCCCTACGCCCACTTGTTTGGCTGTCTGCAGCTCGCTTTTGTGTTCTTTTAACTCCGCTTCGAACGTATAAACGCCGTCGTCCGGCACCCGTACGGAAGCCGTATAGACGCCCTCACCCGATGAGTCCGCTCTCTTTGTCTCAATCTTTTCCTGCTCGGTGTCATATACTGTCAGGCTAACGTCTCCCTGAACCGAATACGGCTGCTCATTCTGAAGTACATGAATCTGCACAGGAACAGCATCTCCTGGCGCCACATTTTCTTCCGTATGAATGTATAAACTAGCAGGAGCACTGGTTCCGTAATCCTCATGGTTACTAGCATCTATCGCTGAGCATCCACTTGCCAGCAGCAGGACGGTTATTCCCCAAAGCATGATTTTCATTATTACTGCTCCTTCTTATGAGGCATGGAAAAATGATCGTAAACGCCGGCTTTGGCGAATCACCAGCCGATCAACCGCAAAGATAATTAATACCGATAAACCGAAGAGAGGAAAAAGGATCCCAAAGCCGATGATAAGCACGACAAACCCCCGGAACCTCCAGCTGCTCATGCTTCTCGGCGCTCCAAGCTGACCTTCCGGACGCCGGGACCACCACAGCCAGATACCGCTCAGGATCATCCCGATCAGTCCCAGGCAGATGAAGAGCCCGGCCAGCTGGTTCCAGATGCCAAACTGCAGACCTTTATGGATGGTAATACCCATGGCCATCGTTTTGGCGAGCGGCGGATACTGTTCCCACCTGTAATCCGCTAATACACTTCCAGTATACTGATTTATATGCATCGTGACTTCCTCCTGGGCCTGGTCCGGGAAAGCAGATACCGTGTAGACCCCTTCACTCGAAGAAGGATAAAACACATCGTATCCGGAAGTCACATCGGTTTGTTCCGCCTGGTCTACGACCCGGTCGATCGATATTTGTTCATAATTGTTGTCTGCATATGATTCCGGCACCGGCATCTGCTCGGCAGCCCAGGAAACATCCCCCGTTTCTTCGGTAACCTGGTCGGACACCGGAGCGTCTCCGACCCAGATCGACGGTGGATAGCCAATGCCCTGGCTAGTCGTCAACTGCTGAAACCCGTTTCCCCAAAAGCCGGTCCAAAGCATTCCGGTTAACAAAAAGAATGCCAGGCCGCCGGAAATCCAAAAGGCCGGTACCGAGTGCCAGCGCTTGCGTTTCTCACGGTCTTTATTCGATTTTCCCGGCAGAAAGCTTTTCCGGGAGGCCATCTGTTGTCGGGACGGCCACCAGAGATACAAGCCGCTGACCAGCATAAAAATGGTCCAACAGGCAGCGGTCTCCACAATACGGTCTCCCGCGGTGCCAGCCATTAGTTCTCCATGTAATTCTTCAACCCGGTCCATGATCCGGTTTTGGTCCATCAGTGTGCCGGTGCTCTCCAGGGTGTAGGGATTCACAAACACCGTCATTCCCTCCCCAGAGGCGTTGGTCATTCCCACTTCTGCCGCTTCGCCCTTCCCGGCCGGCGGCTGGTAGCGGGTCACCGTACCGTCAGGGTGCTCCTCCATGGCAGCGCCGGTAATCGCAGAGGCTTCCTGTTTCTCTCCTTCTGCGGCCACCTCTACATAGTTCTGATACAGCCATTGTTCGATATTGCCGCGGAACAAATAGGTAGCTCCCGTAATGGCCAGCATTAATAAGATTGGCGTCAATATAATACCGGCATAAAAGTGCCACCGCCAGAACACGTTATGATGCTGCCGGTTCATTCTATTCTTTTGGCTCCTCTGTTGTTTCATGTCTTCCTCCTGGTATAAGTTGCTCCGCGTCCGTTCTTTCTCTAATTCTGGCCGGGGTCCGGCGTGCAGCAGGACATTGCCGAAGCGACAGCTGTCACAGCCTGAGAGAAATCGTATAATTCCCCGCCAAATCCTGCTTGGAATTTGACTGCCTGAGCTTGATGTTGAAATAGTAATACCTGCGGGGCACAGCAATGCAAGCATTCATCGGCTCCAATTAAAAAAATACCCAGGCGCGCATTCATGGTGGTCCCCCGCAGGAAATCACGCCCTATCACCTGTTCTTCTTCGCTGCCGTGATGGGCCATAAACATCAGCAGGCAATGCGGGCAACAGAAATGAGCCATCGATCCATCAGCATGCATGAGCTGCGCTGCCTGAACCGAGAATGATTCCTGAAAGCAGACGCCGCATTGTCTTGATTGCACCGAAGGCTGAAGGTATTTGACACCTCCAGGCACCCGTTCAATTTCTTCATCCTGAATCAATTTTTGGATATCCCGGTAAATGGTCATTTCGGATACGCCCAGCTCTTCTTTCAAAAAAGCAATGCGGACGGATCCATGCTGCTTGACCCAGGCCAGGATTTGTTTTTGTCGTTTTTCAGGAATCACCGGCACTCCCTCCTTATGTATTCTTCTGTGAAGCAATTAAATGATACACACCCACTGGTCGGTTCACCCCCCATATACAATGGCACGTCAGTCACATTTGTGTACCATCATCATATCCGTTTTCAATTGTTATTGCTGTGAACATTGTTTGAAAATGTTAAAAATCATCAAATTTTAACATGACTGACACATATACCGTTTTCAAAACCGAGGCTTTTAATTATCTATTTAGATCACATAAAAAAGCCTTCATGTTTTTCACTAAACATAAAGACTTTTGTCGTCTTCTGAAATTCTTGATAAGAGCTTCACTCTCGATCGCTGGTGGTTTCCTCTTCTGTTCCGTAAACAGAGATATAATCCCCGTTCTGGTAGACTTTAAACCGATCTACGGTTCCTGTGCCTCCGGCTTCTGAAAGGGCTTTTGAAGTTAATTGGACCGTATAATAAGCTCCCTGTTCATCTTCCCGGAGGACGCCGCCCAGGTCATCAAGCCGGATATCTTCGCCAACGTCCTCCTGTTGTTTAACTATGTTAATGGCTTCCTCACCTGAAGAGACTATCACTGCCTGATCTTCATCTGTTGATGTTTGACTCCGCTTCTGGTTGGGGGGCTTGCTATCAGTCTTTTGATTTTCAGCAAGCAGGTCCCACGTATTTAGCCCAGGCATGGCCTCAATAGTCAAAAAATACCCCTGCGCATTCAGGGCGGCCCGCGTGATCGCTATGCCCCTCGCTGGATCCCCGCCTGTCGCTGCCAGCTCTGACCCTACGGCATTATGTATACTCGTCTGAAATACTTCTCGTTCGTCGCTGCTATTGGAAGCCACAGCTCCGATTGGCGCCAGAATCAGACCGGCAGCACTTATTATAAAGATAGTCCATGTTGAAATACGCTTCATGATAGATTTTCCTCCTTCATTTCACAACCACCTTTTTCCATAAATAGGGCATTCCAAACGTATCAGTTTTTTATAATATAACATTGCCTTTTTTCGAAAATAGATTGCGCTATTTTGCCCCGGATAGAATTTATCATCTTAGGAAGAAGCGAAAGATATGTTGTATTGCATATATATCATTTAATGGTATAATATTTTATAATCTATCATTAAATGATATGAAAGGAGGCTTTTTTTGGGACGCAAAGATAGCCTGGCTTCTGGAGATTTAACAGACACACACTATTACATTCTTTTAGCCCTGATGACGCCAAAGCATGGCTATGCCATTATGCAGACCATTGCTGATTTAACAGAAAACCAGGTCAACCTGGGTCCTGGATCCGTGTACACAATGACCCAGAAACTTCTGCACGCCGGCTATATTGAACTATGGAAGGAAGCCGAGCAGCGTAAGGTTTATATTATTACGGAGACTGGCATAGATGTTTTTCAACAGGAGGTTCGGCGTCGACAACGGATGGTCGATCATGGGAAAGAA
Source organism: Marinococcus salis (assembly GCF_054971365.1). Classification (NCBI taxonomy): domain Bacteria; kingdom Bacillati; phylum Bacillota; class Bacilli; order Caryophanales; family Bacillaceae; genus Marinococcus; species Marinococcus salis. The sequence continues at coordinate 53,601 of NZ_JBQOJB010000016.1, forward strand.
GCGTTACAACAGAAAGGAGTGCCTTTACGATGGCTAAACGAAAATACATGACGAGCGGCGGGCTCGCCTTCTCGGAGCATAAGGATATGAAGAAGCTAGAGAAACAAGCAGGCAAAGGCTGGCATTTGGAGCGATTCGGGCTTTTTGGTTATAGATTGATCCCCGGTGAGCCTGCCCGCATACAATACGAACTCGATTACCGTGCTCATCCTGACCAGGATTATTTTCAACTGTATCAAGATGCGGGATGGGAGTACGTTTGCTCCCTCGGCGAAGAAACCCATATTTTTCGTGCCCCCGTGGAAACGGACTCCCTGTATACGAAGCAGCAGGACAAGCAGGACGTCTACCACCAGCAAAAACAGCAGTTTGGCCGGTATGCGCTCATGTCGCTGATCATTTTTTTTCTCACTGTTATGTTATTTTGGTTTTTATCTTCCCTGTTTTCCGGCTCCATGTGGTTTGATGTCATCTATCCTATTGTAATAGGAATGACGTTGATACCACTTATTTTCACCGCATTTCCTTATCTCGGCTATCAATACAAAGTCAGCCGTCTTCGGCAAAAGAACGAAGCATAAAATTTCATTAAAAATATTGAAAAGCAAAAGTTTTGCAGGAAATTAAAAATGAATGCAATTTGAATGCAAGCCGTTGGAATGTTTATTTCCGACGGTGATTTTTATGATTATACCTTTTGAGAAGAAACCTTGCTTTGGAAAATAAGTCTGGCTTGATTTTTTCTTTTCTTTGAGAAAAAATGGAAGTTACCACGCTGAGGAAAGGAGAAAAGGAAATGCTTCGTTATCGCAGAAAAAGGGAGCAGCTTCACCGCCATATGAAAACGTTCCGCTTCTTCAGCGGATATGTATCTGTTCTACTCAAACACCGGATTCTGTTTCAGCAAGGGTATGGATATGCAGATGAGGATAAGCAGCTCCCTCATACTCCCCGTACCACTTATCGGATTGGTTCTCTGACCAAACAAATTACCGCCTTTGCAATTCTTCATCTTCAGGCTCAGGGGTGTTTGCATGTTTACGATCCTGTACAAAAATACCTTCCTAATTATCCCAATGGGGACCAAATTACACTGCAACATCTGTTGAGTATGTCCTCCGGCATTCCGAACTATCTGAATGATCTGCTTTTCGACCATTACAATTTTAATACTGGTACCTACCAGCCAGGCAGCAGCAAAGATCATGCTTATTCTCCTCAGGAATTGATTGCCTGCTTCCAGGACAAGGCTTTGCAATTTACACCAGGGTCTGCTTATGAATACAGTAACTCAAATTATGTGATCTTAGGACATATTATCGAGCTCGTTTCCGGGTATAGCTACAGCGATTTTCTGCAGAAATATGTTTTTGCGCCGCTCGGCATGACCCAGTCTATGTACTGTTCTGGTCCCTCCAATCCGTCATCCAGTATTGGGTACGACACTTTTGCCCCTGTGCCCGCATCCGTGTTTTCTTTTCACAATTCCCTAATGTTTGCTGCCGGTGGTATTAGCAGCTCGGTTCATGATCTGCAACTATGGCTCGAGTCGCTTCAAAAATCTTCGCTATTACATCAATCAGAGCTTCAAGCTCTTTTTACTCCAGCTACTAATATGTACGGATCTTCCTACTCGTACGCGTACGGGTGGATCGTTGATCAAAACTCCAGCGTTCCAATAGCTGAGCACGCAGGTACAGCTCCAGGATACAACAGCTATATGTATTTTGATAAAGCTTCTAAGATCTCTGTTGTTATTTGTTCAAACACCTGGGGAGAAAGATCAATGTTTTCCAAAATGTATCAAGGTATTGTGGATATTATGCGCAACTGATTTCTTTTAATATATTTTCTTAAGCTGATTTTCAGCCGAAGAAAAATGGAAAGGCTTCGAGCCCTACTATGATTACAAGAATAAGGATGCCTGTTCCTTTCCAACCCAAACTGGTAACAAGATCCACAAGGCTGCCGCTCTCTGCCCGGTGAAAGGAATCATTCATGTTACCAGTGGAATTTCGTTTTAATACTTCTTCTCTTAGCCCTTCTCTTCTTTATTTTCGCTTATTTAGATTCCTCCGCTATTGTTACATCCAATAAATGACAATATTTTTCCTGTTCTGTTAGTGAATATCGAAAGTGCTTCTTTCTTGAACTATATTTAACTTTCATATATTCATACATAAAACGCCACATACCCGGACAGGAGCATCAAAGCGAAAATGAGGAGGGTCATGCCGTACGTTTTCGCTTCTACAGCCCGGGCGGATTGCTGCTGAAGCCAATACGGATAAACAAAGAACGCTACCGGAAGCAAACCAAGAAAAATTGAAAATAAAACAATCGCCATCACATCAAAGATATTTATTGGAGTCCCTCCTCCCCCGTATTAATACGATCATACGATTGATCACGTACAACTACCGTCTCAGGACTTATACGAATCAGAACCCAAGCCGGGTCACCCAAAACGTTTGTAAAGCGTGAAGCCCAATGCTCCGGAGCCCCCATGTATTTGCAGAATAACCGGGAAACCCGTTCACGATCATGAACCAACAGACTGCCCCAGCCCCGGATGCCTGCGTGCTGAACGAGACCGGTTGCAGGATTGAAATCCACGACACCAAGCGCACATCGGGATTCGCTTTCAACCCGTGCAGGAAACGAGTCGGATTGCGTGTTTCCAAGGATCCATATTTCCTTGTTCTCCCATAAAAACCATACGGGAGACTCCCGGGGCCCGTCTTCATGCACCGTAGATAAATGAGCAAATAACGCACGCTGCAAAAGATTATCCAAAAATTTTTCCGGATCATCGGGAGTTGAGGCATCATGTAAGATTTTCATTAGATCGTTCCTTTCTTTCTTAGGTCGTTCTTCGTAAAGAAGACCATATATTTCAAGCCACTTGTTTCTTCCTTCATTCATCCATGCTTTGCAGGCTTTCCCATTCTCTTCTTAATATCCCCATTTTGATCGAGTCATAGTAGCTTCCCTGCCAGTATCTTGCCTCCCGGATACGGGCCTCTTCCTTCATCCCTAATTTTTTAGCAACCTGCATCATGCGTTCATTCGCTGACCAGGTGCTCATGCCTAAACGATGGAGATCCGTGTAGTGAAATAAATAATCAATCCATAAGTGATAGGCCTTTGTCCCATAGCCCCCATTCCAATAGGCAGAATCGTAAATGACAATACCTGTTTCCATCCAGTATGTATCAGTATCCACCCAGTAAGCTCCTGTATAACCTATCGCCTGGTAGTCAGCGATAATAGCCAGTGCAGAAGGAATACCGGGAAAGATTTCTGTCTGCCACTGCTCATGATAGGCGGAAAAAGAAATGGCATCTTCAGCGATATACGGCGCATTCCATTTTTTTGCTTCCTGATGCTCGTCGAGATATTTCCATTCGTACAGTTGCTTTGTGTCAGTCTCGTTGGCTTGTCTTAAAAATACGTTGTGACCACCCAGTTTACTCATTCTCTGCTCCTTTTGATTTCCCGAAAATTTTCCTACTACGCATCTACATCAAAGCTGGTTACATAAACCGCCCGGCCGGTAATACTCACATCAACATTGGCTTTTTGTCTTACAACCTGCACAAGAACCCGCCCATCTTTATTCATCTCCTGCCCCTGCTCTATGGTAAGCTGCAGCGGCGAACGAAAGCTTTTATCAATATAAGCCGCCCAATATGCTCCCATAACCCCGGAGGCTGTACCTGTGACAGAGTCTTCCACGGTCCCCGAATACGGGGAGGAAAAATGCCTCGCATGCATATCAGCTGCTTTATCATAAGTCTCTAGACAAAATGGATGAATAGAAGCTTTAGGCATCTTCGTAAGTACAGCTGGAAAAGCTGAATTATCAGGTCTCATCTTCTCAAGGCTGTCTATGTAAGCAATCGGCACCAGCAGCGTCCACGTTCCGGTGCTGCCATAGACAATGGGCAGATCATTGTGAATATCTTTTTCCTTTATCCCCATCGAAGCGGCTAGAGAGGCCCGGGAACCATGAAACGCTTCAAATTTAGGCGGCGCCTGGGTCATCGTAATTGTGTGCTGTTGATGGGCAGACGCTTGTATCCCGACCGTTAAAATACCAGCCCCTGTTTCTATCGTGATACGTTCTTTGTCACCGAGCAGCCCTGCACTTTTTAATGAATAAGCGGAAGCCAGTGTAGCGTGGCCGCATAAATCCATTTCGTGGCCTGGGGTAAAAAAGCGCAGACGTAGATCTGCTGCTGCGGAGGATAATACAAAGGCCGTTTCATTAAAACCAACCTGATAAGCTGCATGCTGCATCTCTGGTTCTGTCAAATGGTCTCCGTCAAAAACGACACCCGCCGGGTTCCCTTTGTGCGGTACCTCACTAAACGCATCATAATGATGAACACGGATTTTCTGCATTGGTTACCTCCTCATTTGTTAAAATTTATAGTGGCATGAAAATATTCGCATTGGAATTAATAATCTTATTTAAATAGGTTTGTAAAGTTAAAAGGGGTGTTCGTTCATTGGAGATTTCATTAAGCGGTATGCCGGAATGCTACGCTGAACAGGCACTTAACCAAGTGTAAACCGAATCCATTACCATTCATTACTCCAATAGCTTTCAGGAAGCTGTTCAAACCTTGGGGGACTTCGCTGACCAAGTGATTCTTCTCATATCTACTTCTTATCAAGGAGAAGTAAAGGAAGTGCAACAGCTGCTTCGCCATCATAAGTTGACAATGCTTGAGCAGTGGTCTCTAGCCACACATCATTGTTTGTTAGCTCTTAAAGGAGAAATATTAGACTCCATTCACACCGTGTATTCTCACCCTAAAGCTTTGGAGGAATGCCAGGAGTTTTTATCCACACTATCAGTAAAACAAGTTCCTTTTTATAATACTGCTGCCAGTGCTTCCCTAATTCAGAAGCACCAATGGCCTCGTACAGCAGCCATCGCTTCAAGAGCGGCAGCCGATATTTATGGCTTAGCTGTGCTTTGTTATCATATTGAAGATAATGATGACAAAACGATCTTTGGTTTATTTGAAAAATAGATCCTGTATTTTCCCCCTATATTTCACACACTTTTATTTATGCCCCACTCAATGAGAGTGTTGCGTCGCCTATTAAAAAGCTCTTTTGTTGCGGGTTTACTAACAATTATTTCCATTAACGATAAAAAAGAGACAGAATCCCCGTTGATACGGTACG
>NZ_JBQOJB010000017.1:0-57732 GCF_054971365.1 Marinococcus salis
CGAACACGGAAGTTAAGCTCTTCAGCGTTGATGATAGCCGGGGGCTCTCCCCCCGTGAAAGTAGATCGCTGCCGGGCGAGCTAAACCGTTTCCCTTTTCGGAGGGGAGCGGTTTTTTTATATGAGAAAGCTTTAAACAAAGCAAAAAAGATAGGATATAATGAAGGAAAGGATGTGACTTAGATGGAGCAGTGGTTGGAATATGAATCAGTCATTATACTAATTCGTTTAATTCTTGCTGCTTTTTTGGCGGGAGTGATAGGAATTGAGCGGGAATCGAAAGGCCATCCAGCTGGTTTTCGAACCCATCTGCTGGTTGGGACCGGTTCCTGTTTGGTGATGCTGCTTGCTTTATTTGGCTTTCAGGACTATTTAAACCAAAACGGGGATCTGGTTGCTTATGATCCTTCGCGTTTGGCTTCTTATGTAATAAGTGGGATTGGCTTCCTCGGTGCTGGTACCATTATAGTTCAGGGAGCTTCTATACGGGGGCTGACTACTGCTGCTTCCATCTGGACAGTCGCTGCTATCGGCCTAACCATAGGGGCAGGAATGTTTTTTGCTGGTATTGCTGCGACGGTCATTGTATTGACAAGTCTTATCTTTCTAAATCACGTAGACAAATGGTTTAAAAACGTTTCTGATACGGACGTATTGTTTATAGCTATGGACAAAAAAGCAAACGAGCTCGGCGAGGCGATTCAGCGTCTCGAAAGCATGGAGGTTCAAGTTCAAAAAATAAAAGGGAAAGAATTCGACGAAGACGAAGCTCTTCTTCATTATTATATTAAACTTCATCTACCAGAGGGTATAGCTGAAACAGAACTGTATCAATCTTTATATAAAGTGGAGAGCATAAAAGAAATAGAATTGAATCCGTCCTATGATTAATATATCTCAGGGCGGATTTTTCATTTTGCCCTTCTCTAGCTTGAAAACAATTGAATAATATTATATATTATAGTCAAAGATAGTCAAAATCAATTTTTTGATAATAGCAAGACGAACCGGGGCGGAGAGGAGGTCGCGGGAATGAAAAGCATGTCTGATGTTATTGAAAATTATTTAAAACAAATTTTAACACAGAGTGAACAGGATCTAATTGAAATTAAAAGAAGTGAACTTGCAAAGCGCTTTGAGTGTGTCCCCTCTCAGATTAATTATGTCATAAGCACGCGTTTTACTATTGAAAAAGGCTATGTAGTAGAGAGTAAACGTGGCGGTGGCGGGTATATACGAATTACAAGGGCTAAAATTTCAGATCACGCAGAGCTGCTTCGCCAAGTTTCAGATCTTGTGGGCCACGGTATTGATCAAAGAACGGCAGAGAGTGTTATTATGCGTTTATTTGAGGAAAAAGTGGTGAATAAGCGTGAAGCAAATTTAATGCTTGCGGCAGTTGATAGGTCTATACTGGCTTTGAAGTATCCAGAAGAAAGGGATATTGTTCGTGCGCGGATCATGCAAGCTATGATAGAAAGCCTGCGCTATGAATAAGGGGAGGGAAGAGATATGATCTGTCAGAATTGCGGTCAGCGTCCGGCCTCTTTGCATTACACGAAAATCGTTAATGGAGCTAAAACAGAGCTTCATTTATGCGAAGAGTGTGCAAAAGAACAAGGGGAATCTTCTGAAACGGAGCATTCTTTCATGTCAGCTGCCGGTGGCTATACAATCCAGGACTTGTTATCGGACTTATTAAACATGGATCAGCCTAGTACTACTGGAAACGCCGGGAAGAAACAGCCGAAAAAAGCAAACACAACCCGGCCGCTGACATGTGACAACTGCGGACTGACGTATAAACAGTTCACTCAATCCGGTCGATTGGGTTGTGCTCATTGTTATCACGCGTTTGAATCGAAACTGACACCTGTTTTTCGCCGGGTACACAGCGGCAATACCCATCATACCGGCAAGGTTCCAAAACACAGGCATGAGAAGCTGTATGCCCAAAGGGAGCTGGAGGAGAAAAGACGACAGATTAACATTTTTGTCCAAAATGAAGAGTTTGAAAAAGCTGCGGAATTAAGAGACGAAATCCGGGCCCTTGAAAAGCAGTTTCAAGGAAGGGAGGAAGACAGCTGATGGCATCCGAACAATTTTTTTCAGAAGCGATCAGTCCGTGGATGCAGGAAGGCCCAGGGCCGGAAGGCGATATTGCTCTCAGCACCCGGGTCCGGCTTGCCCGTAACATAGAGCAATATCCCTTCCCTGTTTTTGCTTCAGAAGAAGCAAGTGCAACACTTCTGCGCTATGCTTCTTCCACTCTATTGAATCAATCAAAAGAAGTAGGCTTCCTTGAAGCGTTGAATATGAATGAGCTTCGCCCGAATGAACGGCAGGTACTGGTGGAAAAGCATCTTGTCAGCCCCTATTTAATAAAAAACATGGCACATAGTGCTGTTCTTTTGAATAACGATGAATCAATCAGTATCATGGTTAATGAGGAAGATCATTTACGTCTTCAATGTCTGAGTAACGGCATGCAGCTTGAAGAATGTTACAATGAAGCTGACCGTCTCGATGATTGGGCGGAAGCCAACCTTACCTATGCGTTTGACGAAAGGCTCGGTTACTTAACAAGCTGCCCGACAAATGTAGGAACAGGTATGAGAGCTTCAGTAATGGTACACCTGCCTGCTTTAGTCTGGACCAACCAGCTTAGCCGTATTCTTCCGGCTATTCACCAGATTGGTCTTGTCGTAAGAGGCATTTACGGAGAAGGCAGTGAAGCACTTGGCAACCTTTTTCAAATTTCCAACCAGATGACATTAGGAAAATCTGAAAAAGATATCATTGAAGATCTGCGCGGTGTAGTAATGCAGGTGATTCAAAGAGAACGCCACGCACGCGAGTCTCTGCTCAGCTCTTCAAGAATAAAGCTCGAAGACCGGGTGTTCAGGTCTTACGGCATCCTTGCCTACAGCCGTACGATGACAACCAAAGAAGCTGCCAATCGTTTATCAGACGTGAGGCTTGGTATCGACCTGGATTTAATTAAAGGGATTTCGGGTAATATTTTAAATGAACTTATGTTACTGACTCAGCCTGGTTTTCTTGAGCAGTATGCAGGAGAATCACTGACTCAAGAAGAAGCAGATATAAGACGGGCAAGTGTGATCCGTGAAAGAATAAAACTTGAACTATAGATTTACCAATGCGTAGGAGGTGCATGCAACATGATGTTTGGCCGTTTTACAGAACGAGCGCAAAAAGTATTGGCGCTAGCTCAGGAAGAAGCTATCCGCCTTGGCCATAATAATATAGGAACAGAACACATTCTTCTTGGTTTAGTGCGTGAAGGTGAGGGCATTGCGGCGAAAGCCCTTCAAGCATTGAATTTGGATACAGACCAGATTCAGCAGGAAGTAGAAACCCTTATTGGTACTGGGCAACAGGGATCGAAAACGATTCATTACACTCCACGGGCGAAAAAAGTTATTGAGCTTTCCATGGATGAAGCGAGAAAACTTGGGCATTCCTATGTAGGAACAGAGCACATTCTGCTTGGCTTAATCCGTGAAGGAGAAGGCGTTGCAGCCCGGGTACTGAATAATCTTGGCGTCAGCCTGAATAAAGCCCGGCAGCAGGTGCTTCAGCTTCTCGGAAGCAATGAAGGTGCTTCGAGCTCTGGAAGCCAGCAGGCTCCTGGAGCAGGGGGAAGCGCCAATACGCCTACCCTGGACAGCTTAGCAAGAGACCTGACGGCAGTAGCTAAAGAAGAAGGCCTCGATCCGGTCATCGGAAGAAGCCAGGAAATTGAACGTGTTATTCAGGTATTAAGCCGCCGGACAAAAAACAACCCGGTTCTTATCGGGGAGCCTGGTGTAGGTAAAACAGCTATCGCTGAAGGCCTGGCATTGTCGATCGTCTCTAACGAAGTTCCAGAAACGCTCCGGAATAAACGGGTCATGACCCTCGACATGGGCACAGTCGTTGCCGGCACGAAATACCGCGGTGAATTTGAAGACCGCCTGAAAAAAGTAATGGAAGAAATCCGCCAGTCCGGAAATGTGCTGTTGTTCATTGACGAACTGCATACCTTAATTGGCGCCGGCGGTGCAGAGGGTGCGATTGACGCATCGAACATTCTGAAGCCGTCCCTTGCACGTGGAGAGCTGCAGTGCATTGGTGCAACTACGCTGGATGAATACCGCAAGTATATTGAAAAAGATGCCGCGCTTGAACGTCGTTTCCAGCCAATTCAAGTGGATGAACCGACCCTTGAAGAATCTATTCAAATCCTTGCTGGTCTGAGAGACCGTTACGAAGCCCATCACCGGGTAACTATCGGGGACGAAGCCATCGAACAGGCCGTAAAATTATCCGACCGGTACATTTCGGACCGTTTCCTCCCGGATAAAGCAATCGACTTAATCGACGAAGCGGGTTCACGGGTGCGTCTGCGTTCCTATACAGCACCACCCAACCTAAAAGAACTTGAACAAAACCTCGAGGAAACACGCAAGGAAAAAGATGCGGCTGTTCAAAGCCAGGAATTTGAAAAAGCGGCTTCCCTTCGTGATTCCGAGCAGCGGCTGCGCGCAGAAGTCGAAGAAATGAAAAATGAATGGAAAGAAAAGCAGGGACAGGAGAACTCTGCGATTACGACAGAGGATATTGCTCAGGTTGTTTCGAGCTGGACAGGCGTACCGGTATCCAAGCTTGCGGAAGAAGAGACGGACCGCCTGCTTCATATGGAAGACATTCTGCATAACCGGGTTGTCGGTCAGGATGAAGCAGTCAATGCTATTTCCAAAGCCGTGCGTCGTGCCCGTGCAGGCTTGAAAGATCCGAAACGGCCGATTGGCTCCTTTATCTTTCTCGGACCTACGGGTGTAGGTAAAACAGAGCTGGCACGTGCTGTAGCGGAAACACTATTTGGAGACGAAGAATCAATTATCCGCATTGATATGTCCGAATATATGGAACGCCACGCAACGAGCCGCCTGGTCGGTTCCCCTCCAGGCTATGTCGGCTATGAAGAAGGCGGCCAGCTGACAGAAAAAGTGCGTCGTAATCCGTACTCCGTTATTTTGCTCGACGAGATTGAAAAGGCGCACCCGGAAGTATTTAACATCCTGCTTCAAGTACTTGAAGATGGGTTTCTCACCGACTCCAAAGGACGCCGGGTCGATTTTAGAAATACAGCATTGATCCTGACATCGAACGTCGGGGCAAGCACTCTCCGCCAAAATAAAAGCGTCGGCTTTGCCGCTCAGTCAACCGAGCAGAAATTCGACGATATGCGTGACAAAATCATGGGCGAGCTGAAAAACACATTCCGTCCTGAATTTATTAACCGCCTGGACGAAATCATTGTCTTCCACAGTTTGGAAAAAGAGCATATCAAAAAGATTGTGCGCTTAATGACCGAGCAGCTTAAAAAACGTGTGGAAGAACACGGCATCAGCGTTGAAATTACCGAAGCAGCGCTCGATAAAATTGCTGATGAAGGTTTTGATCCTGAATACGGGGCCCGGCCGCTCAGACGTGCTCTGCAGCGTCACGTGGAAGATCGTTTATCCGATGAGCTCCTCAAAGGCACGCTTCAAGAAGGCAGTACCGCTGTCATTGATGTGAAAGACGATGAGTTCATTGTTGAAACGAAATCAGGCACGGCAAAAGCGCAATAAGGTTATAATCGAAACAGCTGCCTTGTGGCATATTGATGTCAGGGGGCAGCTGTTTTTCTTTTTATGAATACAAATTAGAGTGAAATCGAAACGAAAACGGGTGCTTCCCGTAGTAAAAGAGGAGGATCGTATGGCAAAAACGAAAACAAAATTTGTCTGCCAGGAATGTGGGTATGAAACGCAAAAGTGGATGGGGCGCTGTCCGGCCTGCAACAACTGGAATACGATGGTAGAGGAAAAAGAAGCTCCGGCATCAAAATCAAGCCGCCGCCCGGCGGCAAATGTGTTCAGTGAAGCCGACAAGCCGACACCAATTACCCGGGTAACCGGGGAAAAAGAAAACCGCATTTCAACGTCTGTAGAAGAATTAAACAGAGTATTAGGGGGAGGCATCGTGCCGGGATCGCTAGTACTGGTTGGGGGCGACCCTGGGATCGGAAAGTCGACGCTGCTTCTTCAGGTATCTGCCCTGCTTGCTTCCCAGAAGTATCGTGTGCTTTATGTTTCCGGAGAGGAATCGGTAAAGCAGACAAAAATGAGAGCGGAACGGCTCGGAGTGGAAGCAGATACGCTGTTTGTCTTTACAGAAACAAACATGGAACGGATCGAAGCGGCGATGGAAGAAGTGAAGCCTGACCTTGTAATTATTGATTCGATTCAGACAGTGCACTCGGATGAAATCCAGTCGGCCCCTGGGAGCGTAGCCCAAGTACGTGAATCGACGTCGACATTTATGCATATCGCAAAAAATCAGGGCATTGCTGTATTCGTTGTCGGCCATATGACCAAGCAGGGGTCCATTGCCGGACCGAAAATGCTCGAGCATATGGTAGATTCCGTGCTTTACTTTGAAGGCGAACAGCATAATACGTATCGGATCTTGCGGGCTGTAAAAAACAGGTTCGGCTCGACGAATGAGATCGGTATATTCGAAATGAAGGAAGCAGGACTGAAGGAAGTAACAAACCCCTCTGAAATCTTTCTCGAAGAACGAACCGAGGGTACGTCAGGCTCAGCAGTAGTAGCCTCTTTGGAAGGTACCCGGCCGGTGCTTGTGGAACTGCAGGCGCTAATTGCTCCTACGAGCTACGCATACCCGCGCCGGACAGCTACGGGCATCGACCAGAACCGGATTGCACTTCTGATGGCGGTGCTCGAAAAACGCCTCGGTATGCTTCTTCAAAACCAAGATGCTTATATTAATGTTGCCGGGGGAGTGAAGCTCGACGAGCCGGCGGTTGACCTTGGTATTGCGATATGCGTTGCCTCAAGCTTTCGGAATCAATCAACGAATCCGGGAGATATTGTAATGGGGGAAGTCGGGCTGACCGGGGAGATCCGGCGCATTTCCCGGGTGGAGGAACGCGTGAAAGAAGCAGCAAAGCTCGGATTTTCGCGAGCGATTATTCCATCAAAAAATATTGGCGGGTGGACATTTCCGGAAGGCATTCAGGTAATAGGCGTAAAGACGCTTGAAGAAGCACTGGACGCTGCGCTTGATCCGGCCCCGCTCAGATAGATAGGAAGATGAAGGTCCTGTTCGTTTTCCAGGATCTTCTCTATCCTTTTTCCTAATAATTAAGAAAATTCAACAATCTTATGAATATATTGTATCAAATTGTCCAAAGTTGTGATAAATATGGCGTTAGTGGTTTGTACGGAGAGAAAAATGTTTATAATATCCTTAAGGAGGTGCATGGAAAGTGTTGGAAAAGATTGTACAGTTATTTTTTGTTCTTGCCGGTATTACGTTAGGTTTCCTTTATATTCCTGAACTTATCTCATTATTTCCTTTTTATACTTTTCCTGACTGGGTGTATAATGCCTATATCGGTGCAATTGCAGGGGCTATTGTTGTTGGATTTGTGTTTTGGGCTATTAGTTTGTGGGTGGCAAGACCAATTGTCAACGGCATGCGCTTTTTAGAAGAAAAAGTCGTGAAGGCACCTGTTACAGACGTGTTATTCGGGACGCTAGGCCTGATTTTCGGCCTGGTGGTTGCCTTTCTCATTTCTCTTCCGCTTAATTCAATCCGTATTCCAGTAATTGATTCCGTTCTGCCCTTGTTTTTATCCTTTTTCTGTGGCTACTTCGGCTTTCAGATTGGTTTTAAAAAGCGTGATGAACTGCTGGGCCTTTTTTCGACCTCAAAAAACGCTGCTGCGAAGGAAGAAGCAGCGCTGGACGCTGCAGCAACCTCGGAAGAAAATCAGGCGTGGGAGAAACTGCTTGATACGAGCGTAATTATTGACGGGCGCATTGCGGATATTTGCCAGTCAGGGTTTATTGAAGGAAAACTGGTAATTCCGGAATTTGTGCTTGAAGAGCTTCAGCATATTGCGGATTCTTCGGATGTGTTAAAGCGCAACCGGGGCCGGCGGGGTCTTGATATTTTAAATCGCATTCAAAAGGAGCTTCCTATTGAAGTAGAGATTACGGACACCGATTTTGAAGATATTCATGAAGTGGACAGCAAGCTGGTAAAACTCGCGAAAGTGCGGAATGGCATTGTCGTTACCAATGATTTTAATTTAAACAAAGTATGCGACCTCCAAGGCGTTAGTGTGTTAAATATTAATGACCTGGCGAACGCCGTCAAACCAGTCGTTCTTCCCGGCGAAGAAATGCTGGTCCAGGTAATCAAAGACGGAAAAGAACAGAGCCAGGGCATCGGATACTTAGACGATGGCACGATGATTGTAGTCGAAAGCGGCAAAGGCTATATCGGCCAGGAAATAGAAGTGGTAGTTACAAGTGTCCTGCAGACGAGTGCTGGACGGATGATATTTGCCAAACCAAAGGTATCAAAGCGCGAAAAAGCTTTATAAGGAAATGCCCTGTGCCTGCACAGGGTTTTTTTATGCGGATTTTTCCAGGTTATACAGAACTGTCAGCTTTTCCTTCAGAGAAAGTTTTGGTAAAATTAATGTTTGATAAGCGGTACGGTAGAATAATAAGGGCGTTTTATGGGTACTAGCATATTATTAACAAGCGGACTTTGCTTTAAGAGCGGAGCAAATGCGATACATACACTGGTAACACAATGTCGTGAAATTGGAGAGGTACTATGAACTATGCGGTAGTCATTCCTGCAGCCGGCCAGGGGAAGCGAATGCAGGCGGGCCATAATAAACAGTTTCTCGTTTTAGAAGAACGGCCATTAATAATTCATACTGCATCTGTTTTCGAGCAGGATCCGTGGTGTAAAGAAATTATTGTTGTTGCCAATGCTTCAGAAATTTATGATATGGAAGAGCTTTTCAAGGAGTGGGGCATAAGGAAAGTGAAGCAGGTGGTCGTTGGTGGAAACGAGCGCCAGAACAGTGTACATGAAGGGTTGAAATGCCTTATCCCTGAGCATCAGGTCGTTTTGGTCCATGACGGGGCCCGCCCGTTTGTGGAGCAGGCCGATATTCACCGTCTCGTGGACCAGGCAGAGCAGACCGGAGCCGCAGTACTTGGTACAAAAATGAAAGACACCGTTAAACGTACAGATGGAGAGAAAGTGCTTGAGACAATTGACCGCTCGAGTTTATGGGCTGTACAGACTCCGCAGGCTTTTCAGGCTGCAGTGGTGACGGAAGCCTACGATTACGCTGCCGCTCATCAGATTATTGGGACAGACGACACCAGCCTGGTGGAATATATGGGCCGGCCGGTAAAAATTGTCGAGGGGAGCTATGATAATATCAAGCTGACCACCCCTGAAGACATGGTGGTGGCCCGTGCGATTTTGCAGAAGCGAAGAGAGGGAAAAAGGTAATGAGAATAGGACATGGATATGATGTACATCAGCTGCAGGAAGGCCGTCCTTTAATCCTTGGGGGCATAGACATTCCTCATGATAAAGGGCTCCTGGGGCATTCGGATGCAGACGTTTTACTTCATGCAGTGACAGATGCGATACTGGGGGCAGTCGGTCTAGGCGATATCGGCAAGCATTTTCCAGACACAGATCCCGAGTTTAAAGATGCTGATTCCGCGGAGCTGCTTGCGCATGTCTGCAGTCTTGTAAAAGCTAAGGGATGGAAACTGGGAAATGTCGACGCGACCATACTCGCCGAGAAACCAAAAATGGCTCCACATATACCAGAGATGAAAAAGAAGATCAGTAAACTGCTTGAAGCAGAGGCAGACGACCAGGTGAACGTAAAGGCGACTACTACAGAAAAGCTTGGATTTGTCGGTCGAAAAGAAGGCATTGCTGCTCATGCGGTGGTCCTTCTGCAGCCAGCTGATTAAATATATGAAAAAACGTGTGAGATAAAAAGGAATTCTACGGAGGGTGAAGGAAATGAGTGAAAAAGTACGTGTAAGGTTTGCTCCGAGTCCGACTGGCCATCTTCATATTGGCGGGGCGCGCTCGGCACTGTTTAATTATTTATTCGCCAGAAGCCAGGGCGGCGATTTTATTCTACGCATTGAAGACACAGACCAGGAGCGTAACGTGGAAGACGCTACTTCTCGTTTAATGGAAAGCCTGCGCTGGCTGGGAATCGAATGGGATGAAAGCGTAGATGTTGGCGGCCCGCATGCGCCCTATCAGTCGATGGAACGCATTGACCTGTACAAAGAATACGTGCAGCGTCTTCTTGATGAGGGCAAAGCCTATTATGATTATATGACAGAAGAAGAGCTCGCCCAGGAAAGGGAAGAGCAGATGGCCCGCGGCGAAGCCCCGAAATACAGCGGGCGTGACCGCGACCTTACCCCGGAACAGCGAAAAGCATACGAAGACCAGGGGATTAAACCTGTCGTTCGTTTCCGCGTGCCGGAAGGGAAAAGCGTGATTATCGATGATGTTGTCAGAGGAAACGTCATTTTCGACTCTAACGACATCGGAGACTTTGTTATTGCCCGTAAAGACGGCATACCGACCTATAACTTTGCGGTAGTAATTGATGATCATCTGATGGAAATTTCACACGTCATTCGTGCAGAAGAGCATCTTTCCAACACCCCGCGCCAGGCACTGGTCTACGATGCTTTTGATTGGGAAAAGCCACGCTTTGCCCATGCCTCACTGATTTTGAATCCCAACCGCCAAAAAATGAGCAAGCGGGACGGCTCGGTAATCCAATTTGTAGAACAGTACCGTGATCTTGGATACCTGCCGGAAGCCATCGTAAACTTCCTGGCGCTGCTCGGCTGGTCTCCAAAAGGCGAAGAAGAACTGTTTTCTATTGAAGAGTTAAAAGAGCAGTTTTCGCTGGAGCGGGTGTCCAAAGCCCCGGCGGTCTTTGATACGGACAAGCTCGCCTGGATGAACAACCAGTATGTGAAAGAGGCAGATACAGAGCGCCTGACGCTCCTTGCGCTTCCGCACCTGCAGGAAGCAGGAAAGCTGCCGTCAAAGCTGTCGGAAGAACAGTATGAGTGGTTGAAGCAGCTTGTGGGAATCTATCAGGAGCAAATGCACTATGCGGCAGAGATTGTTGAATTGACAGACATGTTCTTTAAAACAGAGATTGACTACACTCAGGAGGCCCAGGAAGTCCTTGAGCAAGAGCACGTAAGCACTGTACTGGAGCAATTCTCGAAAGAGCTTGACGAAGCTTCGGATTTTGAACCGGAGACAGTGAAAAAAGCGGTAAAAGCTACCCAGAAAGCGACAGGCTATAAAGGCAAGCAGCTGTTTATGCCGGTCCGTGTGGCGACGACAGGCCAGACGCATGGACCGGAGCTGCCGGTAGCCATTTCACTTCTTGGAAAGAATGTTGTGCAGGCAAGGCTGCAGCAGGTACTATCTTCATAAAATAAATATCGTTAAAACTATGACAGGAAGAAGTAAAAAACAAAAAGCTTTATACAGAGATGCTCTCCAGTGGCTGAGAGAGAGCATAGAGCTGGTTTTTGAAATGCCTCCTGGAGCCCGCTGCTGAACATAGTAGGCAGCGGCGGTGTGCCCCGTTACGGCAGAAAAGAGAAGTGCCGGCTCCGGCGCTTAAGCAGAGTGGAAACGCGCTTTAAAAGCGTCTCTGTGCGAATTCGCACAGAGATGCTTTTTTTATTGATATACTAAGCATATAAATATGAGAGCTTGAGAGCAGGCATAGAAAGTGGGGAAGCACCATGTGGAAAACGCTGAAAAATGATTTGGACGTCGTGTTTGACCAGGATCCGGCGGCACGGAACCGTCTCGAAGTGGTCTTCACGTATGCAGGCGTACACGCTGTATGGTCTCATCGTTTCGCCCATTGGCTGTGGAAGAAAAAAATGTTTTTCTTTTCACGTGTAATTTCACAGCTCAGCCGTTTTATCACCGGGATCGAAATTCATCCTGGCGCTGTGGTTGGTGAACGGCTGTTTATCGACCATGGCATGGGGGTCGTGATCGGAGAAACGTGTGAAATTGGTGATAACGTCACGATTTTCCAGGGCGTCACTTTAGGCGGTACGGGCAAGGAAAAAGGCAAACGGCACCCGACGATTGAAGACCATGTATTGATCGCAAGCGGCGCCAAGGTGCTCGGTTCCATGACGATTGGAAAACACTCCCGCATCGGCGCAGGCTCGGTCGTATTAAACGAAGTGCCGCCAAATTCAACGGTTGTTGGCATTCCAGGGAAGGTGGTCGTTCAGGACGGGGTCAAAATCAACAGAAACTCCCTGGACCATCAGAATCTTCCGGACCCGGTGGCAGACAAGATTCGTTCACTCGAAGCGGAAATCGAAATGCTGAAAGAACGACTCCCGGAACACGAAAATGCAGACAATGAACAATCGGTGAAAGGAAGAGAGCAGTAATGGCCATTCATATATACAATTCATTAACCAATAAAAAAGAGCCGTTTCAGCCGATAGACCCGGACCGGATTACGATGTACGTTTGCGGGCCGACCGTGTACAACTACATTCATATCGGTAATGCACGTCCTGCTATTGTTTTTGATGCCGTCCGCCGCTATTTGAGCTACCGTGGTTACAACGTGTACTATGTGTCGAACTTTACTGACGTGGACGACAAGATTATTAAAGCTGCCCAGGAAATGAATGAAGAAGTACCGACGCTTGCTAACCGTTTTATCGATACGTACCTTGAAGACATCGAATCACTCGGAGTGGAAAAAGCGGATCTTCATCCACGGGCAACTGAAACCGTAGAAGAAATGGTTGAATTCATCGAACAGCTGATCGCAAAAGGATTTGCTTATGAATCAAACGGTGATGTGTATTATCGTACGAAGAAATTCAAGGAATACGGGAAGCTTTCCTCGCAGTCTGTCGGAGATCTGCAGATGGGTGCGCGGATTGAAATAGGCGAGCAGAAAGAGGACCCGATGGACTTCACGCTTTGGAAAAAAGCGAAAGAAAACGAAATTGCCTGGGACAGCCCGTGGGGTGAAGGGCGCCCGGGTTGGCATATTGAATGCTCTGCAATGGTGAAAAAGTATATGGGAGACACTATCGACATCCATGCCGGCGGCCAGGACTTAAAATTCCCCCATCATGAAAATGAAATTGCCCAGACTGAAGCATTAACCGGAAAACCGATGGCTCACTACTGGATGCATAACGGCTATATCAATATTAATAACGAAAAGATGTCGAAGTCGCTCGGTAATTTCGTGCTTGTGCATGACATGATTCAACAGCATGACCCGGAAGTAATCCGCTTTTTCATGATGCAGGCTCACTACCGCAATCCTATTAACTTTGATAACGATCTGCTTGAATCAGCAAGAGCCGGGTTGGAACGGCTGCGTTCAACGCTTGAAAATGTTAAACACCGCCGGAGCGAAAGCGTAAACGGGGGCAGCAGTGCAGGACAGGAAGCAGCCGAACGGGCCAAGGCTCGTTTTCTGGAGGAAATGGACGATGATTTCAACACAGCGAACGCTATCAGTGTGCTGTTTGATCTGGCCCGTGAAGCAAACAAATATATGCAGCAGCCACAGACGAGTATTGCTTCGCTGGACGCGATTGTTGAAACGATGACAGACATGGGGAGCGTGCTGGGCGTTTCGTTGGAAAGAGAAGAAGTAATGCTCGATGAAGATATCGAGAAGCTTCTCGAAGAGCGGGTGGCAGCAAGGAAAAATAAAAACTTTGCCCGTGCCGATGAAATCCGGGACCAGCTCGAGAATGATGGAATTTTATTAGAAGATACACCGCAGGGAACACGGTGGAAGAGGAAATAACATGATAAACTATAGTAAAGTAGACGAAAAACAGTTGAACGCTTTGGCGCTTGCATATATGGGAGATGCAGTGCTCGAAACCCATATCCGCCATTATTTAATTTCGGAAGGGAAAGTGCGACCGCAGGAGCTGCATAAGCAGGCCACCTCCTACGTATCAGCTCAGGCCCAGGCGGAAGTGCTTCGGGCCATTTGGGACGAAGGGTATTTAACTGAAGAGGAAACAGCAGTTGCCAGGCGGGGACGAAATGCAAAATCCGGAAGCCTGCCTAAGAATGCGGATCTCGCCACCTATCGTATGAGTACTGCGTTTGAAGCGGTGCTTGGGTATCTATATTTTGCCGGCAGGCAGGAGCGGGTAAGTGAAATCATTGCATTTGCGATAGACAAAATACAAGAAAGAGGCCGGTCATTATGAGCCAGGAATGGATTGCCGGGAAAAATCCTGTTATAGAAGCATTAAAAGCCGAACGGAAAATAGAAAAAATTATGATTGCAGACACCTCCAAAAAAGGGGCAGCACAGGAAATTCGTGCTCTGGCAGGAAAAAAGGGGATAACGGTTCAGGAAGTTTCAAAGAAAAAACTCGATGAGCTTGATGCAGGCGTCCATCAGGGAGTAGCGGCTGCGGTCCCTGCTTACCAGTATGCAGGACTGGATGATTTGTTCCGTACAGCAGAAAAGCAGAACGAGGATCCATTTTTTCTCGTGTTGGACGGTATGGAAGATCCTCACAATCTGGGCTCCATGATACGAACAGCAAACGCCTCCGGTGTACATGGCGTCATCATTCCGAAAAGACGTGCGGCCGGCGTGACCCAGACCGTGGTAAAAACATCGGCGGGAGCAGTAGAGTATGTGCCGGTAGTCCGGGTGACAAACATCAATAAAACGCTCGATGAATTAAAGGATAAAGGTCTCTGGGTAGCCGGGACGGGAACAGAAAATGCTTCTGATTACAGGGAGATGCAGGCGGAGATGCCGCTTGCGCTGGTCATTGGAAATGAAGGAAAGGGGCTGAGCCGGCTCGTAAAGGAATCCTGCGACTTCCTGATCCAGATCCCGATGCACGGTCCGGTTACTTCCTTGAACGCTTCCGTCGCCGGAGGTATTCTAATGTATGAAGTGCTGCGCAAGCGCCAGGAGAAGGGAAGGCATACACCATGAAGGACATTCTTCTCGTAGATGGGTACAATGTGATTGGCGACTGGCCGGAGCTGAAGCCGCTCCGTGCCGGACACCTGGAAGAAGCACGGGACCGCCTCATTGATGTGATGGCGGAGTACCAGGCGTATAAAGGATGGAGAGTTATCATTGTTTTTGATGCCCATATGGTCCCAGGAATCGGAAAAAACTATCAGCTGAAGCGCGTAGAAGTCGTATACACGAAGGAACACGAGACGGCCGACGAACGTATTGAAAAATTAGTCGGAGAGTTAAAAAACGTGGAAACAAGAGTGCACGTAGCCACCTCGGATTATGCGGAGCAATCAATGACGTTTGGGAGCGGAGCCTTAAGAAAATCAGCAAGGGAGCTCCGGCATGAAGCGAAGCTTGTCGAAAAGGGCATTGAAGAACAGCTCGCAAATCAAAAAAAAGCAATTCATAAGACTACTCTTCCTATCACGGAAGAAATGGCAGAAATTTTCGACAAATGGCGCAAAAGGGATCTGTAGGCAGTTGACGCTCTTATGAACACTCCGATATAATGGTTCCTATATTTATACTACTACGCGCATGGGCGGAGGGATTGTATTGAGTACAGACCTCAAGAAACCGGAACCACGTCAAACTACCCGAACCGAAGATGAAATACTGATTGAATTTGCACGTGCAGGCGATAACCAGGCATTAGAACGACTGATTGAGAAGTACCGGCATCTAGTGCGGGCGAAATCGCGATCGTATTTTCTCATCGGGGGAGATTATGAAGATATCATACAAGAAGGAATGATCGGGCTGTACAAAGCTGTACGAGATTTCCGGGGAGACAAATTATCCTCATTCCGTGCCTTTGCTGAACTATGCATTACAAGGCAGATCATTACAGCTATAAAGACGGCGACGAGACAGAAGCATTCGCCGCTGAACTCATATATCTCCCTGGATAAACCAGTGTATGAAGAAGACTCGGAACGCCCTCTGCTCGATATCTTAGTAGAGACCCACGCCAAAAGTCCGGAAGATTTGCTGATCATCCGGGAAAAGCATGAGGATATGGAAACGAAAATTGGCAGCGTGCTGAGCGAACTGGAGCAGCAGGTGCTGCAGCTTTACATCGATGGCCGTTCCTATCAGGAAATGTCCGGACTGCTTGGAAGAAGGAACAAATCGATCGATAATGCCCTTCAGCGAATCAAGCGAAAACTCGAAAATTGTGAAGAATGGAATGCGTTAATCTCTTGAAAGACGGGTTTTAAACGCTTTTTAATTTCAGAAAAGTCAAAAATAATTATGTGACAAGTTATTGACAGCGTTTTCTCACGGTGGTAAGATTTATTTAAGTTAATACGTTAGGTTGAGTATATGAAAGCCGCACACCATTCATTCCATTGGGATACGTGTGCGGCTTTTTGTAGGCTTTCCTGGTTACTTCCGAGGATTCATGCTACTTTTTATCCGTTGTTATGAAAGCGTTTTTCTGGAAAGTGACCAGGATTAAAGGTCTGGGTCTTGTGGCGCCGTAACAAATAATAAGACGAACCGCCTAACGTTATGACGATAAGTAAGCTTTAATAAAAAAGGAGGAAGAAGAATGTCTGTTTATTTAGCGGAGCTTATCGGTACGATGATTCTTATTATCTTTGGCGGCGGCGTAGTCGCAAACGTAAGTCTGAATAAATCCAAAGCTCAGGGTGCTGGCTGGATCGTTGTAGCACTTGGCTGGGGGTTTGCAGTGGCAATGGCCATCTATGCAGTAGGACAGTTCTCCGGGGCGCACATTAATCCGGCGGTAACGCTTGGCCTCGCTTCTGTTGGAGAGTTTGCGTGGGCACAGGTCCCGGGCTACATTATTGCTCAATTAATTGGTGCTGCATTAGGTGGCGTGGTAGTTTATCTTCACTTTCTCGGTCACTGGAAGGAAACAGAGGATTCGAATACAAAGCTTGGAGTGTTTTCGACCGACCCTGCTGTTCCGAACCGGTTTAACAATTTCCTGAGCGAGTTTATCGGTACAGCTGTTCTTGTCGGAGGTATTTTAGGTATTGGGGCCAACCAGTTCACAGAAGGATTAAATCCGCTGATTGTCGGCTTTCTGATTCTCGCTATCGGCCTCTCTCTTGGTGGTACCACAGGATATGCCATCAACCCGGCCCGTGACCTTGGTCCTCGTATCGCACATGCGCTGCTGCCAATTCCGGGTAAAAGAGATTCCAACTGGTCCTATGCCTGGATCCCGGTAGTAGCCCCGGCTGCCGGTGGCGTGTTCGGTGCGATGGTTTACCGTTCATTCTTCTTGGGAGAAGGCGCAATGGCATTAATGATTTACTCGGTTGTCGTAGCCGTTTTCCTTGGAAGTTTGTACTACATGGGCAAACGCTCTGCGAAATCGATCATGTCCAACCCTGAAGTGAAAAACTAATACAACTTATATATGAAAAAGGAGATGAAGCGGATGGAGAAGAAATACATTCTAGCAATTGATCAGGGAACAACGAGCTCGCGTGCCATTATTTTTAACAAAGAAGGAGAAATAGTAGGCACGGCGCAGAGAGAGTTTAAGCAGTACTTTCCGAAGTCTGGCTGGGTAGAGCACAACGCCCAGGAAATTTGGACATCTGTACTAGCGGTGCTTGCAGAAGTGCTTGGGGAAAATGATATCCAGGCTGAAGAAATTAACGCAATTGGGATCACAAATCAGCGTGAGACAGCGGTTGTATGGGATAAACACACCGGGCGTCCTGTCTATAATGCAATTGTATGGCAGTCCCGCCAGACAATGGATATATGCAACGAGCTAAACGAGCAGGGATACGGGGAAATGTTCCGAAATAAAACCGGTCTTCTGATTGACGCGTACTTCTCGGGAACGAAAGTAAAGTGGATACTTGATAATGTAGAAGGCGCGCGGGAAAAAGCAGACAATGGAGATCTTCTATTTGGCACCATCGATACGTGGCTGATCTGGAAGCTCTCTGGGGGAAAAGCGCATGTAACGGACTATACGAACGCCGGGCGGACGCTTATGTACAACATTTATGATCTGCAGTGGGATGATGAGCTGCTTGACGTCCTTACCGTACCGAAGAGCATGCTTCCGGAAGTGCGTTCTTCTTCCGAGGTATATGCCAATACAGTAGATTACCACTTCTTCGGCCAGGAAGTTCCGATTGCAGGGGTAGCGGGAGACCAGCACGCTGCCCTGTTCGGCCAGGCCTGCTTTGAAAAAGGGATGGCAAAGAACACGTATGGCACCGGCTGCTTTATGCTGATGCATACTGGAGATAAGCCAGTGCCATCAAATAACGGACTCCTGACTACAATTGCCTGGGGAATTGACGGCAAGGTTGAATACGCTCTTGAAGGAAGCATTTTCGTAGCCGGCTCGGCTATTCAGTGGCTCCGGGATGGCCTGCGTATGTTTACAAACTCGCCGGACAGCCAGAAATACGCTGAGCGTGTAGATGATACGAACGGTGTGTATTTTGTACCGGCCTTCGTAGGACTTGGAGCCCCTTACTGGGATAGTGAAGCGCGCGGAGCCATCTTTGGCCTGAGCCGTGGAACGGAAAAAGAGCATTTTGTACGGGCAACGCTGGAGTCGCTTGCGTACCAGACAAAAGACGTGCTCGGAGCAATGGAAACGGATTCGGGTATTGAAGTGAAGTCTCTTCGTGTTGACGGCGGAGCGGTTTCAAATGATTTTCTGATGCAGTTCCAAAGTGATATTGTCGGCGTTCCTGTAGAGCGTCCGGCTGTGATTGAAACAACTGCGATGGGCGCAGCTTATTTAGCGGGGATCGCCACTGGCTTCTGGAGCAGTAAAGAAGAAGTGAAAAAGCAGTGGAAAAAAGAAAAGCAATTTGAGCCGCAGATTAATGAAGATACAAGAACAGAATTGTACGACGGCTGGAAAGAAGCGGTGGATGCCACAAGGGCATTCAAGCCGGGAAAAAAGAAAACCACAGCCCAGTCAGCTAATTAAAAATCATGAAAGGACCGGTGCTCCTCAGGGGCGCCGGTTTTTATATGCCTGTTAATTTCTCCTTGATTATAGCGCAGAAGTTGTTTATGATTGATATTGGTAGAAATATATGTGCGCCTAAAGCAAACAGACCGCAGAGCCCTTAGGAGCGGCTGTTTTTTTAATGGTTGAAAACAAGCGGGACGGAAGAAGCCTGATGATACATGTGATACAGAAACAGATGCAGATACATTGTTCTTCATATGAGACTTCATACTAATAATTTTATGACCGTTAACACCGGTTGATGGAGGTGGCTGCATGGCTGGGGGTACGAAAAAAAGCCCTTTCCGCTTTCTCAAAGAAGTAGGACAGGAAATGAAGCGTGTTACATGGCCGACACGCAAAGAGCTAACGAAATATACAATTGTCACGGTGCTGACTGTCATCTTTTTTGTTATCTATTTTGCCGTTATCGATTTAGGGCTTTCTGAGCTTGTTCGTATATTTTTGGAGTAGCAACGGTTGAACGTTTGGAATAAAGGAGGGAAGGGGCTTAGTTCCCACTCTAGATATGGAAAAAAGCTGGTATGTAGTCCATACTTATTCGGGCTATGAAAACAAAGTAAAAACGAACCTGGAAAAACGGGTGGAATCCATGGGGATGACGGATAAAATTTTCCGTGTACTGGTGCCGGTGGAAGAAGAAACGGAAACCAAAAACGGAAAAAGCAAGACAGTCTCCAAAAAGGTTTTCCCCGGGTATGTCATCGTTGAAATGGTAATGACAGATGACTCCTGGTACGTAGTCCGCAACACCCCGGGAGTAACTGGGTTTATCGGCTCTACGGGAGCTGGCTCGAAGCCAACGCCGCTTTTGCCGGACGAAGTAGATACCATTCTCGGCCAAATGGGCGAGAAAGAACCGAAGGCTGAAGTTGATTTTGAACTTAAAGAAGCGGTGAAGGTAACTGAAGGGCCGTTTGCCGACTTCACGGGAACGGTGGAAGAAATCAATGCCGAGAAACAGAAGGTCAAAGTTTATGTAAATATGTTCGGCCGCGAAACTCCGGTTGAGCTGGAATTTACCCAAGTAGAAAAAATATAGGTCCGGCTTGTATTTTCTCTTTCTCATGAATTGACCATTGCTTATTTTGGTTTCAGGTGATAAAATCATCCTGTTTGGTATTGAAAGATATCATAGCCTAAAGCACATGGTGTTTTAGAATGAGTGGGAGGATGCATTGTATCCGGCTACCACATCACGGACGAAGGAGGTGTGTCGCGTGGCTAAAAGAGTCGAGAAGGTTGTTAAACTTCAAATTCCGGCTGGTAAAGCGAACCCGGCACCACCGGTAGGCCCAGCGCTTGGTCAAGCCGGTGTGAATATCATGGGATTCTGTAAAGAATTCAACGCTCGTACACAAGAGCAGACAGGAACAATCATTCCTGTAGAAATCAGTGTCTATGAAGACCGTTCGTTCACTTTTATTACGAAAACTCCGCCAGCCCCTGTACTTCTTAAAGAAGCAGCAGGCATTAAAGGCGGTTCCGGTGAGCCTAACCGTAACAAAGTTGGTTCAGTAACCCGGGATCAGGTTCGTGAAATTGCTGAGACGAAAATGCAGGATTTAAACGCATCTGACGTTGAATCAGCAATGCGTATGGTTGAAGGAACAGCCCGCAGCATGGGCTTAAACGTTGAAGACTAATTGAAAGATTTGCCTTGCTGAAGGTTGTGTGGACGCCTCTGACGCTTTTGCCGAAGGGACGGCTCGCAACCTTTACTAGTGGGAGGTCTTACCGTTAAACCACAACAAGGAGGAAAAACAATGCCTAAAAGAGGTAAAAAATACCGCGAGGCGGCGCAGCTCATCGACCAGGAGCAGCAGTACAATGCTGAAGAGGCGATTGAGCTTGCGAAGAAAACATCGATCGTAAATTTTGATGCAACGGTAGAAGTAGCGTTTCGTCTTGGAATTGACCCGCGTAAAAACGATCAGCAGATCCGTGGCGCGATCGTCCTTCCAAACGGAACAGGAAAAAGCCAGCGCGTGCTCGTTTTTGCTAAAGGCGAAAAAGCTCAGGAAGCAGAAGCGGCCGGCGCTGATTATGTAGGAGAAGAAGATCTGGTGAACCGTGTGCAGCAAGGATGGTTTGACTTTGATGCAGTAGTAGCCACTCCGGACATGATGGCCCAGGTAGGTAAATTGGGCCGTACCCTTGGACCGAAAGGCCTTATGCCTAATCCAAAAACCGGTACGGTGACAATGGACGTTACAAAAGCTGTTGAAGAAATTAAAGCAGGTAAAGTGGAATACCGTGTCGATAAGTCCGGTAATATCCATGCGCCAATTGGCAAAGTATCTTTTGATACTGCAAGCCTGGTGGAAAACTTCAACACAGTTGCCGACGCGCTTCAAAAAGCAAAGCCGGCAGCAGCTAAAGGAACGTACATGAGAGGCGTTGCTGTAACGACTTCCATGGGTCCTGGCGTGAAAGTAAGCACTTCTTCGTTAAAATTCGCATAAATTAAACAGCAATATTTTTGTTTGCCGGCAGCGCCCGGGTGATCTTGAAAAAGCTCTTGACCCGGACGCTGCTTCCATTTATACTAAATGACGGATCAGCCAACAATTTTATATTGTTGCCGCAGACAGCAGGAGTGCACTGCACTTAAATTATCCTGCCGAGGTACCATTCCTATACATTGGACGCCTTAGAGCGTTTTACGGGAGTAGTGTCTTCGTGTCTGCTAATTTAGACAGGAAGATTTTTTAATGTCTGCGGTCGCGGACGGCAAACAATAAAGAATGGCAGGAGGTGGAACGGATGAGCAAAGTTATCGAACAAAAACAGGCGGTTGTTGATGAAATCGCAGCAAAGCTGAAAGACAGCGTGTCGACCGTATTGGTAGACTATCGCGGCCTGGACGTGTCGGAAATTACGGAATTACGTGCGCAGCTTCGTGAAGCAGACGTTGATTTCAAAGTGTATAAAAACACAATGGCGCGTCGTGCGGCAGAAGACGTGAATCTGAAAGACGAGTTGAACGAATACCTGGTAGGCCCTACAGCTATTGCAACAAGCACAGAGGACGCAGTAGCACCGGCAAAAGTATTGTACAATTTCGCTAAAGATCACGAAGCGCTGGAGATTAAAACGGGTGTCATTGAAGGCAGCGTTGTTTCCCAGGAGCAGATCAAGGAATTGGCAAGCCTTCCATCCCACGATGGACTTGTGGCTATGCTGCTTAGCGTTATGCAGGCGCCAATCCGTAACTTCGCACTGGCTACAAAAGCAGTGGCAGAGCAAAAAGAAGAAGAGAGCGCCTAATAATTTAGGGTTTTTGACAGGTTAAACATTAATACTAAGAGGAGGATTATCCATGAGTAATCAAGAAATGATTGATGCAATTAAGGAAATGTCCGTTCTGGAATTGAACGAATTAGTAAAAGCAATTGAAGAAGAATTCGGCGTAACAGCAGCTGCACCAGTAGCAGCTGGCGGTGGCGGCGGTGAAGTCGTTGAGGAAGAGCAAACAGAATTCGACGTAGTACTCGAAAGCGCTGGTTCTTCTAAAATCAACGTCATCAAAGTTGTCCGTGAAATTACCGGTCTTGGCTTGAAAGAAGCTAAAGCACTAGTAGACGGAGCACCTGAAACATTAAAAGAAGGCGTATCTAAAGAAGACGCTGAAGAAATGAAAGGTCAACTCGAAGAAGCAGGCGCTTCTATCGAATTGAAGTAAGGGTTCGATCAACTCATCCGCACAGCTGCGGATGAGTTTTTTGTTGCAATAAATGTCTGGATCCTGCTATGATAATATTCCAATAATTAGAACGGAGCGATGCTATGAGCGGTGAACAATATTTTCATGCAAGTCCAAGTGCGGCAAGTGATGAAAAAGTTATCCACGCAAAGCTTAGGGGCAGAGACTGCTCATTCGTGACAGACAGCGGAGTCTTCTCGAAACAAACAGTGGATTTTGGTACAGAAACGCTGCTCGAAGCCTTTGAATGGCCGGATGTAGATGGAGACATTGTAGACATTGGCTGCGGTTACGGTGTAGTGGGAGTAACTCTTGCTAAGGAAACGGCCCGAAATGTGCTGCTTTTTGACATCAATCAACGCGCGGTAGAATTGGCAAAAAGAAACATTCAGCGGCATCAGGCTGAAAATGCCGAAGCCGCAGAAAGCGATCTATTCAATGCCTATGAAGGCGGGGCAGCAGCGATTTTGACAAACCCACCTATCAGAGCTGGAAAGAAAGTGGTGCACCAGCTGTTCGAGGAAGCTTTTGAAGCATTGAGGCCGGGTGGTGAATGTTGGATTGTCATCCAGAAAAAGCAGGGGGCTCCTTCAGCGAAAGAAAAACTTAACGAACTGTTTCCGGTTGTGAAAAATGTAAAAAAAAATAAAGGATATTATATTTTCCGTGCGCGTAAATAAACAGCACCATCAGAAGTTGACGGTGCTGTTTTGATATGGTATTATAATTTAATGCGTATAAGTATCCATTAGTACCAAACTACATGCAATATTCTACTTATTAAATCAGGTGATACCGTAAGAAGTATCATCCATTTCTTTTCTATATGCCACTTCACGGCTGAGCTGGATTACGGTTGCAGCAAGCTTATCCATTAAAATGAGAACGTTTGTGCTTTTGATTCCTTCTTATTCTAACACATTCGAATAAGAAATGGGAGAATCGATCGTAATAAGTATTAGGAAAAACAATTTCATTTAAGATGAACAACATGAGTCAGGGAGAAGCGGTCATCGTTCTCAAGCTGGCTATTCGGTTTGTGAAAAAATTACATCGACGGCGTTTGTGTACGCGGACTGTTCTCTGTGTTCTGATACGCTGAAGAATTCATCAGAGCAGAAAGAGCCGTCCGTCTACACGACGACGCGTCTCTGCATTTATCACTATTTAGCTATATTACCGATAATTGCCTTGGAAAAACGCTTGTTTTAAAACGAGCGGATATCATGCGAGATTTGAGGGGTGAATCTGTTGTCAAGTCAACTTATTCAATTTGGACGTCACCGCCAGCGGAGAAGCTATGCCCGAATCAATGAAGTATTGGACCTTCCCAACCTCATTGAGATTCAGACGGCTTCTTATCAATGGTTTCTAGATGAAGGGATTCGCGAAATGTTTCAGGACATCTCGCCGATTGAAGATTTTACCGGAAACTTGGTGCTAGAATTCATCGATTACAATTTGGGAGAACCAAAATATCCAATCGATGAATCAAAAGAACGCGATGCCACATACTCTGCACCACTTCGCGTCAAGGTCCGCCTGATGAACAAGGAGACTGGCGAAGTAAAAGAGCAGGAAGTATTTATGGGCGATTTCCCGCTTATGACCGACACAGGTACATTTGTAATAAACGGGGCTGAGCGTGTTATCGTATCCCAGCTCGTACGTTCACCAAGCGTATATTTTAACAATAAAGTAGACAAAAACGGCAAGCGTGGCTACACTGCGACTGTTATTCCGAATCGCGGTGCATGGCTCGAGCTTGAAACAGATGCGAAAGACGTCGTTCACGTTCGTATTGACCGTACCCGGAAAATCCCGGTTACCGTGCTTCTTCGCGCACTTGGCTTTGGTTCCGACCAAGAGATTATCGATCTTTTGGGCGAAGATCAATACCTGCGGAATACGCTCGAAAAAGACAATACTGAAGGCAGCGAAAAAGCCCTTCTCGAAATTTATGAACGTCTCCGCCCTGGGGAACCGCCAACGGTGGATAGCGCGAAAAGCTTATTAAACACGCGCTTTTTTGATCCGAAACGGTATGATCTCGCAAATGTCGGACGTTATAAAATGAATAAAAAGCTCCATATCCAAAATCGTTTATTCAATCAGCGTTTAGCAGAAACGCTTGCTGATCCAGAAACGGGAGAAGTCATTGCTGAGGCTGGCACGATGCTCGACCGCCGGGCCCTGGACCGTCTCATGCCGTATCTGGAAAATAACCTTGGATTTAAACGGTACACCGTTTCCGGTGGAGTGGTGGAAGATGCAGATTTGGACGTACAATCTATTAAGATTTATGCAGATGACGGTCAAGGCGAAGACCGTGAAATTAACGTAATCAGTAATGGGAACATTGATCTTGAAACGAAGAATATTACGCCTGAAGACATGATTGCTTCGGTAAACTATTTCTTCAACCTTCTTCACGGCGTCGGCCGGACTGATGACATTGACCATTTGGGTAATCGTCGTCTCCGTTCTGTCGGGGAACTGCTTCAAAATCAGTTCCGTATCGGACTTTCCCGTATGGAACGTGTGGTACGTGAGCGCATGTCTATCCAGGACCCAAGCTCCATCACGCCGCAGGCGCTTATCAATATTCGTCCGGTAATCGCTTCTATTAAAGAGTTCTTTGGCAGCTCGCAGCTGTCCCAGTTTATGGACCAGACAAATCCTTTGGCTGAACTGACGCACAAACGCCGTCTGTCAGCGCTCGGACCGGGCGGACTGACCCGTGAACGTGCCGGTTTTGAAGTCCGTGACGTGCACTACTCCCACTACGGGCGTATGTGCCCGATTGAAACGCCGGAAGGACCGAACATCGGCCTGATTAACTCTTTATCAAGCTACGCCAAGGTAAATAAGTTCGGCTTTATCGAAACAGCTTACCGCCGTGTAGACCCGGATACGGGAGTAGTCACCGAGCAGTGTGATTATCTTACTGCTGATGAAGAAGATAACTACGTAGTCGCTCAGGCGAACGCTTCACTTGCTGAAGACGGCACGTTTGCCGACGATGAAGTTATCGCCCGTTTCCGAGGAGACAACACCATCGTGCCGAAAGAAAAAATCGACTATATGGACGTTTCACCGAAGCAGGCAGTTTCTGCTGCAACGGCGTGTATTCCATTCCTCGAAAATGACGACTCCAACCGGGCATTGATGGGAGCGAACATGCAGCGTCAGGCAGTGCCGCTTCTTGAGCCGGAAGCTCCTCTTGTAGGTACCGGCATGGAATACGTTTCAGCAAAGGATTCAGGGGCCGCCATCATCGCCCGTCACAAAGGCGTAGTTGAGCGGGCATCCGCACGTGAAATCTGGATCCGCCGCATTGAAGATGTGGACGGAGAAGAAGTAGAAACAGATATCGATAAATATCGTATGATGAAATACGTTCGTTCCAACCAGGGAACAAGCTATAACCAGCGTCCGATCGTTAAAGACGGGGACCGTATAGAAAAAGGCGAAGTCCTTGCAGACGGTCCATCGATGGATAACGGGGAAATGGCATTGGGGCGTAACGTCTTAACTGCCTTTATGACCTGGGACGGCTATAACTATGAAGACGCCGTTATCCTGAGTGAACGGGTAGTAAAAGACGATGTCTACACTTCCATTCACGTAGATGAATACGAGTCAGAAGCCCGCGATACCAAGCTCGGACCGGAGGAAATCACCCGCGATATTCCAAACGTTGGGGAAGAAGCGCTGAAGGACCTCGATGACCGCGGTATTATCCGCGTCGGGGCGGAAGTGAAGGATGGCGACATTCTTGTCGGGAAAGTAACGCCGAAAGGCATGACAGAGCTTTCCGCAGAAGAGCGCCTGCTTCATGCGATCTTCGGGGAAAAAGCCCGCGAAGTACGGGACACTTCGCTTCGTGTTCCACACGGGGCAGACGGCATTGTACTCGACGTAAAAATCTTTAACCGTGAAGACGGAGATGAACTTCCACCGGGAGTGAATCAGCTTGTCCGGGTATATCTCGTGCAGAAGCGTAAGATTCATGAAGGGGATAAAATGGCCGGTCGTCACGGAAACAAAGGTGTTATTTCTCGTATTCTTCCAGAGGAAGATATGCCTTACCTGCCGGACGGAACACCGATTGATCTTATGCTGAACCCTCTCGGGGTGCCTTCGCGTATGAATATCGGACAGGTGCTTGAAATGCACCTGGGCATGGCGGCCCGTTCCCTGAACCTTCACATGGCAACACCGGTATTTGACGGTGCCCGTGAAGAAGATGTTTGGGAAACGATTCAGGAAGCCGGTCTCGCCCGGGACGGAAAGACCGTATTGTATGACGGGCGTACAGGGGAAACCTTTGACAACCGTATTTCAGTCGGGGTCATGTATATGATCAAACTGGCCCACATGGTGGACGACAAGCTTCACGCCCGTTCAACCGGACCTTACTCTCTTGTTACCCAGCAGCCGCTTGGTGGTAAAGCGCAGTTCGGCGGCCAGCGTTTCGGGGAAATGGAAGTATGGGCTCTTGAAGCGTACGGAGCAGCTTATACGCTGCAGGAAATTCTTACGGTGAAATCCGACGACGTTGTCGGCCGTGTGAAAACGTACGAAGCGATTGTTAAAGGGGAAAATGTGCCGGAGCCTGGCGTTCCCGAGTCATTTAAAGTTCTGATTAAAGAGCTTCAAAGCCTTGGCATGGACGTGAAAATGCTTTCGAGCAATGAAGAGGAAATCGAAATGAAAGAGCTCGATGATGAAGATGAACAACCCGGAGATAACTTGAATCTTAGAATCGAGTCCACGGAAAACGCATAAGGTCTCATCGGTAAAACGGAGAAGACGGGGTGTCTAATTAAAAGCTATATGGCTTTTGTAGGCACCTCTTGTCCCTCTTTCAGCCATGCCACCTTTAAAGATTGAAAGGGAGGTCGACCTCTTGATAGACGTCAATAACTTTGAATATATGAAAATTGGACTTGCCTCTCCGGAAAAAATTCGTTCCTGGACACACGGTGAAGTGAAAAAGCCAGAAACGATTAACTACCGGACGTTAAAACCGGAAAAAGACGGGCTGTTCTGTGAGCGTATTTTTGGTCCGACAAAAGACTGGGAATGCCACTGCGGTAAATACAAGCGTATTCGCTATAAAGGCGTAGTCTGCGACAGGTGCGGGGTAGAAGTCACTCGTTCAAAAGTGCGCCGGGAACGCATGGGCCATATTGAACTTGCAGCCCCTGTATCTCACATTTGGTACTTTAAAGGTATCCCAAGCCGTATGGGACTGGTCCTTGATATGTCCCCGCGTTCGCTCGAAGAAGTTATTTACTTTGCTTCCTATACAGTAACGGAGCCGGGGGAAACGCCGCTTGAATACAAGCAGCTGCTTTCCGAAAGAGAATACCGGGCATATTACGATAAGTACGGCAAAACCTTCTCCGCTCAGATGGGTGCAGAAGCCATTCGCAAGCTTCTTCAGGATATTGATCTTGAAAAAGAAGTGCACGGCTTAAAAGGCGAACTTGAAACAGCGCAGGGCCAACGCCGTACTCGGGCGATCAAGCGCCTGGAAGTGCTTGAAGCGTTCCGTCACTCCGGCAACCATCCAGCATGGATGATCCTTGACGTTCTCCCGGTTGTTCCTCCGGAAATTCGTCCAATGGTTCAGTTGGACGGCGGCCGGTTTGCCACGTCTGATCTGAACGATCTGTACCGTCGCGTTATCAACCGGAACAATCGTTTGAAACGCCTTCTTGATCTGGGAGCACCGAGCATCATTGTGCAAAACGAAAAGCGTATGCTTCAGGAAGCTGTCGATGCTTTAATTGACAACGGCCGCCGCGGCCGTCCGGTCACAGGTCCAGGCAACCGCCCGCTAAAATCTCTTTCTCATATGCTGAAAGGGAAACAGGGCCGGTTCCGTCAGAACCTTCTCGGCAAACGTGTCGACTATTCCGGCCGTTCGGTTATTGTGGTTGGACCGAGCCTGAAAATGTATCAGTGCGGACTTCCAAAAGAAATGGCGCTTGAGCTGTTCAAGCCATTTGTAATGAAAGAGCTCGTAAACCGAAGCCTCGCTCACAACATTAAAAGTGCGAAACGGAAAGTAGAGCGTGTGCATCCGGAAGTCTGGGATGTGCTTGAGGACGTTATCCGTGAACATCCAGTTCTTTTGAACCGTGCACCGACGCTTCACCGTCTCGGTATTCAGGCATTCGAACCGACGCTGGTTGAGGGTCGTGCCATTAAGCTCCACCCGCTCGTTTGTACAGCGTACAACGCCGACTTTGACGGGGACCAGATGGCTGTGCACGTTCCGCTTTCAGCAGAAGCGCAGGCAGAAGCCCGCGTGCTTATGCTTGCAGCGCAGAATATCTTGAACCCTAAGGATGGTAAACCAGTTGTTACACCATCCCAGGACATGGTACTTGGAAACTACTACCTGACGCTTGAGCGTGAAAACGCCATGGGTGAAGGCTCTATCTTTAACGATATAAAAGAAGTGCTCACTGCTTATCAAAATGGCTATGTGCACCTGCATACCCGTATTGCTTTGCCGGTTCGTGCGTTAAATAAAACTAACTTCAGTGAAGAAGAGATGAGTAAGCTCGTCTTAACGACACCAGGAAAGCTTATATTTAATGAAATTCTTCCAACGTCCTTCCCTTACGTGAACGAGCCGACAGCATTGAACCTGGAAGAAGAGCTTCCGGAAAAATATGTAGTGCCAAGCACGACAGATGTTAAAGAAGAATTTAAAAACCGAGAACTCATTCCGCCGTTTAAAAAAGGCTTTTTGGGTGACATCATTGCAGCGGTGTTTAAAAACTTCCAGATTATCGAAACATCGAAAATGCTTGACCGCATGAAGGATCTCGGTTTCCATTACTCTACAAAAGCAGGGATTACGGTTGGGATTTCCGACATTGTTGTACTTCCGGACAAGCAGGACGTACTAGAGGATTCTGAAGAACAGGTCTCGAAGGTAATGAAGCAATTCCGGCGCGGTTTGATTACCGAAGAGGAACGCTATGACAAAATTATCAGCATCTGGGGCGGCGCTAAGGATGTTATCCAGGACAAGCTTATGGGTACGCTTGATATACGGAACCCTATATTTATGATGAGTGACTCTGGTGCGCGTGGTAACGCCTCGAACTTCACGCAGCTTGCTGGAATGCGCGGACTGATGGCCAATCCATCCGGGCGCATCATCGAACTCCCGATCAAATCAAGTTTCCGTGAGGGGCTGACGGTGCTTGAATACTTTATTTCCACGCACGGTGCCCGTAAAGGTCTGGCCGACACAGCGCTTAAAACTGCCGATTCGGGTTATCTGACCCGTCGTCTTGTGGACGTGGCCCAGGACGTTATCATCCGTGAAGACGACTGCGGCACTGACCGCGGGCTTTCGGTAGCGACGCTCCGTGAAGGTAATGAAATCATTGAAAAACTTCAGGACCGCCTGATCGGCCGGGTAGCCTTTGAAACAGTTCGCCATCCTGAAACAGACGAAGTATTGGCTCAAAAGGGCGAGCTTCTAAATGAAGATTCGGCCCGTATTATCGAAGAAGCCGGCGTCGAAAAAGTTGTTATCCGCTCTGTCTTTACGTGCGATACGCACCACGGCGTCTGCAAAAAATGCTACGGCCGTAATCTTGCTACAGGAGCCGACGTTGAAGTGGGCGAAGCAGTAGGGATCATTGCTGCCCAGTCTATCGGTGAGCCGGGCACACAGCTTACCATGCGTACGTTCCATACAGGCGGCGTAGCCGGGGACGACATCACCCAGGGTCTTCCTCGTATTCAGGAGCTTGTTGAAGCCCGTAATCCTAAAGGGCAGGCTGTCATTTCTGAACTCTCCGGCGAAATTGTCGATGTGAAAGATCTGACGGATAAGAAAGAAGTGACGGTGCAGGGACCGCTTGAAAGCCGTTCCTACACTACTCCATATGGCGCCCGTCTCCGGGTGGGAGTAGGCGACCAAGTGGAAGTAGGGCAGGCTCTTACAGAAGGTTCTATCGATCCGAAAGAGCTGTTGAAAGTAACCGGGCTCGACCAGGTGCAGCAGTATCTTCTGAAAGAAGTGCAGAAGGTATACAGCATGCAGGGCGTGGAAATTGGCGACAAGCATATCGAAGTGATGGTTCGTCAAATGTTCCGTAAAATCCGGATTACCGACTCTGGTAATACAGATGCTCTGCCTGGCAGTCTGGTAGAGGTGCATGCGTTTGAAAAAGCTAATCGCGAAGCACTTCAAAAACACCATCAGCCAGCCGTTGGCCAGCCGGTCATTCTTGGTATTACGAAAGCATCGCTTGAAACGGATTCCTTCCTTTCAGCTGCTTCGTTCCAGGAAACCACAAGAATTCTTACGGACGCGGCAATTCGTGGCAAGCGCGACGAGCTGTTAGGCTTAAAAGAGAACGTTATTATCGGGAAATTAGTTCCAGCGGGTACCGGTATGCAGCGTTACCGCAGCCTCGAACAGGTTGTCCCGGAAGAAGCTGTGCAGGAAATGCAGGAATCAGGCGAAGAAGTATATTCGTCGGAATGAAATAGTGTTGACATCGCAAAAACGCGGTGATATGCTATCTAAGGTGCGTTAAGCTCCTGTGCTTTGGAGGATGAATGATGTCTTATGAAAAAGTAACACAGGCTGACGAAGTTTTAATTGGAACTAAACAAACGCTTAAAGCGATTGAACATGGCACAGCTTCCGAAATCATTGTGGCAGCAGATGCAGCTGTAGAAATTCAGCAGCGTATTCTTAAAGCGGCAAATGAAAGCAGTGTTTCCATCCAGTTTGTCGATTCGATGAAAAAACTTGGAAAAGCTTGCGGAATTGATGTAGGAGCGGCTACGATCGCTTTAAAAAAGCAATAACGAGTTTTTGCTGGTGGGGTTTTCGGACCTCATTGGCAAAAACTTTCATTTTGCTTATCAATGAACCACCTGGAACGGTGGTCTTGAAATAACTTAGTCGGAAAGGAGGAAAACAACTATGCCAACTATTAATCAGCTGGTTCGTAAAGGCCGTCAGATGAAGACTAAAAAGACTGATTCTCCGGCGTTGAACCGAGGTTACAATAGCTTGCGTAAAGTCCCAACAGATCAAAATGCTCCGCAAAAACGTGGTGTATGTACTCGTGTAGGCACACTTACCCCGAAGAAGCCAAACTCGGCTCTTCGTAAGTATGCACGTGTTCGCCTAACTAACCAAATCGAGGTTACAGCATACATTCCTGGTATTGGCCACAATCTCCAGGAGCACAGTGTAGTATTGATCCGTGGAGGCCGTGTTAAGGACCTTCCTGGTGTGCGTTATCACGTTGTTCGTGGCGCCCTTGATACTGCCGGCGTACAAAACCGCATGCAAAGCCGTTCCAAATACGGAACTAAGCGCGGGAAGAAAAAGAAATAATAACAGCTAATTCATAATATAAAGAAAGGAGGAGGATTTATGTCTCGTAAAGGACCAGCACCACGCCGTGATGTTCTGCCTGATCCTATTTATAACTCCAAGCTTGTTACTCGTATGATCAACCGTGTAATGAATGATGGTAAAAAAGGAAAAGCGCAAAATATCCTATACAGAGCATTTAACCTCGTACAGGAGCGTTCCGGTCAGGATCCGATGGAAGTTTTCGATCAGGCCATGAAAAACGTTATGCCTGTATTGGAAGTAAAAGCCCGCCGCGTAGGGGGAGCTAACTATCAAGTACCAATCGAAGTTAAACCAGACCGTCGTACCACTCTGGCACTTCGTTGGATCGTAAGCTACGCCCGTCTTCGTGGAGAGAAAACCATGGAAGAGCGTCTTGCAAATGAAATTCTTGATGCTTCCAACAACACAGGATCTGCTGTTAAGCGTCGTGAAGATACTCATCGTATGGCTGAAGCAAACAAAGCGTTTGCTCACTACCGCTGGTAAGCAATACTGCGGAAAATACTACTTTGATGAATGGAAGGAGAAAGAAAGTCCATGGCACGTGAATTCTCCTTGGAAAAGACCCGTAATATCGGGATCATGGCTCACATTGATGCTGGGAAAACAACAGCAACAGAGCGTATCCTTTATTACACGGGTCGTATCCATAAAATTGGTGAAACCCATGAAGGTGCTTCTCAAATGGACTGGATGTCGCAGGAACAAGAGCGTGGTATTACTATTACCTCCGCTGCGACGACAGCCCAATGGAAAAATCACCGCATCAATATTATCGACACTCCAGGTCACGTAGACTTCACCGTAGAGGTGGAACGTTCCCTGCGTGTGCTTGACGGAGCTGTTGCGGTATTGGATGCTCAGTCTGGCGTGGAGCCGCAGACAGAAACTGTATGGCGCCAGGCGACTACTTACCATGTTCCACGTATTGTTTTTGTTAACAAGATGGACAAGGTAGGGGCGGATTTCGTTTATTCCTTGAGCACACTGACAGAACGTCTCGGAGCGAATGCTCAGGCAATTCAGCTTCCGATCGGTGCTGAAGATGATTTTGAAGGAATTATTGATTTAATCGAGATGCAGGCTTACTACTACCTCGATGATCTTGGAACCCGTGCGGAAGCCCGTGAAATACCGGAAGAATATCAGGCTCAAGCGCAGGAATACCGCCAGAAGCTGGTAGAAGCTGTATCCGAGCTTGATGAAGAGCTTATGATGAAATACCTTGAAGAGGAAGAAATTACAAATGAAGAACTCAAGCTGGCTATCCGTAAAGGAACGCTGAACGTTGAGTTTTATCCAGTACTTTGTGGTTCTGCCTTTAAAAACAAAGGTGTGCAGCTCATGATCGACGCTGTGCTCGATTATCTTCCATCTCCATTGGATGTTCCTGCAATTAAAGGGAAATATCCGGATTCGGAAGAAGAGGAAGAGCGCCCGGCAGACGACAACGGAAAATTCTCTGCGCTGGCATTTAAAGTGGCCACAGACCCTTATGTCGGCAAGTTGACTTTCTTCCGTGTATACTCGGGTACACTCACTTCCGGCTCGTACGTCAGAAACTCCACCAAGGACAAACGTGAACGCGTGGGCCGTATTCTTCAAATGCACGCAAACTCCCGTGAAGAAATTTCAACGGTATATGCCGGTGATATTGCAGCGGGTGTCGGCTTGAAGGATACGAGCACCGGGGACACATTGGTGGCAGAGAAAGACAACATCGTGCTTGAATCGATGGACTTCCCGGAACCGGTTATTTCCTTGTCTGTTGAGCCGAAGTCGAAGGCGGACCATGATAAAATGAGTATCGCCCTCGGAAAGCTTGCAGAAGAGGATCCTACTTTCCAGACGGAAACAGACGAAGAAACCGGACAAACGATCATCAAAGGTATGGGTGAGCTTCACCTTGATATCATCGTTGACCGTTTAAAACGGGAATTCAAAGTAGAAGCGACCGTAGGTGCCCCTCAGGTATCCTATCGTGAAACAATCCGCCAGGAAGCTAACTGCGAAGGTAAATTCGTACGTCAGTCCGGTGGTCGCGGGCAGTACGGACACGTTTGGGTCAAATTTGAGCCAAACGAAGAAGGCGCCGGCTTTGAATTTGTAAACAAAATTGTCGGTGGTGTGGTACCTCGTGAATACGTACCTTCCGTGCAGGCCGGTATTGAAGATTCTCTTCAAAGCGGCATGCTCGCCGGTTATCCGGTAATCGACGTAAAAGCTACTCTATTTGATGGTTCCTACCACGATGTCGACTCTAACGAGATGGCATTTAAGGTAGCAGCTTCCATGGCTCTGCGTGAAGCAAAGCAAAAATGTAAGCCGGTACTGCTGGAACCATTGATGAAAGTAGATATCGTGGTTCCAGAAGAATACATGGGCGACGTGATGGGCGATGTAACATCCCGCCGTGGCCGTGTGGACGGTATGGAAGCACGAGGCAATTCTCAGGTTATCCGGTCGTTCGTACCGCTTGCTGAGATGTTTGGCTACGCCACGACTCTTCGTTCCAACACGCAGGGCCGCGGAACGTATTCCATGTTCTTCGATCATTACGAAGAAGTGCCAAAAAGTGTTTCTGAAGATGTTATCAAGCAGGCAACAGGACAGTAAAAATCCGGCAGCTTGATGATTGTATGCACGACCGATTTATTGTAAGCTAAGGTAGGGCGTTTACTGATAGCAGCGCCCGCCTGGCTGCTATACAACATTAATTACCTGAAATAAAGGGAGGACAATTATAATGGCAAAAGAAAAATTTGACCGTTCGAAAACGCATGCGAACATTGGTACTATCGGTCACGTTGACCATGGTAAAACAACTTTGACTGCTGCGATCACAACAGTACTTCACAAAAAATATTCCCGCGGAACGGCTATGGCTTATGACGCAATCGACGGTGCACCTGAAGAGCGTGAGCGTGGGATTACGATCTCTACTGCACACGTAGAGTACGAAACTGATTCCCGTCACTATGCACACGTAGACTGCCCAGGTCACGCGGACTATGTTAAAAACATGATCACCGGTGCAGCTCAAATGGACGGAGCGATTCTCGTTGTTTCCGCAGCTGACGGCCCAATGCCTCAGACTCGTGAGCACATCCTGCTTTCCCGTCAGGTTGGTGTACCATCCATCGTTGTTTTCTTAAACAAAGTTGACATGGTAGACGATGAAGAGCTTCTCGAACTCGTTGAAATGGAAGTTCGTGACCTCTTGTCTGAATATGACTTCCCTGGCGACGATGTACCAATCATCAGCGGTTCTGCTCTGAAAGCCCTTGAAGGCGATCAAGAGTACGAAAACAAAATTCTTGAACTGATGGAAGCTGTAGACAACTACATTCCAACTCCAGACCGCGACAAAGACAAGCCATTCATGATGCCTGTAGAGGACGTATTCTCTATTACAGGCCGTGGTACAGTTGCAACTGGCCGTGTTGAACGTGGCGTTCTTAACGTTGGGGATGAAATTGAAATCATCGGTATCGATGAAGACTCCCGTAAATCCACGGTTACTGGTGTGGAAATGTTCCGTAAGCTTCTTGACTATGCAGAAGCTGGCGACAACATTGGCGCGCTTCTCCGCGGTGTGTCCCGTGATGACATCAAACGTGGCCAAGTTCTTGCAAAGCCAGGTTCGATTACTCCACACACTAACTTCAAAGCAGAAGTTTATGTACTTTCCAAAGACGAAGGTGGACGTCATACTCCATTCTTCTCTAACTATCGCCCGCAGTTCTACTTCCGTACGACGGACGTAACTGGCATCATCCAGCTGCCTGAAGGCGTTGAAATGGTAATGCCTGGCGATAACGTAGAAATGACAGTTGAGCTTATCAACCCAATCGCTATCGAAGAAGGAACCAAGTTCTCTATTCGTGAAGGCGGCCGTACAGTTGGCGCCGGCGTTGTTTCTACCATTCAAAAATAATCACCGGTTATTCTCCCCTAATGCTGAAAAGCATTAGGGGTTTTTTATTTCTTCTATATAAATACTCTGAAAGCTGAAAAAGAAAAAGGGGGAGGCCGGAAAAGATTTTTTGAAAAAACCCTTGCGTAAAAGGCGAACGATCACTATAATAGATGAAGTGTGACCATGGGAGACATAGAAATACTTCTATATTCATCCACGGTCAGGCGATGATGCGGAAGGTTGCTGACACACCCGGGTCCATTGCCATGATCAGGTGTGAGGAAATTTTCGCGGAGTATGTCTGTAAAATCGGACGAGAAGGAGGGCTTTTAATGGCAGCTAATGAAAAAATTCGTATTCGTTTAAAAGCGTATGATCACAGAGTGTTGGATCAATCCGCTGAAAAGATTGTAGACACGGCAAAACGTTCTGGTGCAGGTGTTTCTGGACCGATTCCATTGCCAACAGAGAAATCTGTTTATACAATCCTTCGTGCTACGCACAAATTTAAAGATGCTCGTGAGCAATTTGAAATGCGTACACATAAACGTTTAATCGACATTTTGACGCCAACGCCGCAAACGGTAGATTCGCTTATGCGTTTAGATTTACCGTCAGGTGTAGATATCGAAATCAAATTATAATAACAAATATATGAAAACTAAAATTTATTAGGAGGTGTGACTCATGGCCAAAGGAATCTTGGGTAAAAAACTCGGCATGACGCAATTGTTTAAAGAAAACGGCGAACTGCTTCCAGTTACGGTCATTGAAGCAGAACCAAACGTTGTGCTTCAAAAGAAAACTACTGAGTCCGATGGATACGAAGCTATTCAGCTAGGTTTCCACGACAAAAAAGAAGCACGCGCAATCAAACCGGAAAAAGGACATGCTGAGAAAGCAAATACGACCCCCAAGCGCTTCGTTAGAGAAATCCGCGGGACAAACCCAGAGGATTACGAGGTTGGTCAAGAGGTCAGTGTAGCAACATTTGCAGAAGGAGACATCGTAGACGTCACAGGAAAATCCAAAGGGAAAGGCTTCCAGGGCGCCATTAAGCGCCACAACCAATCCCGCGGACCAATGACGCACGGCTCCCGTTTCCACCGTGCCCCAGGTGCTATGGGTGTTATCGACCCTAACCACGTATTGAAAGGCAAAAAGCTCCCTGGACGTATGGGTAACAACACAGTTACTGTACAAAATCTGGAGATTGTTAAAGTAGATACCGAACGTAACGTACTTTTAGTTAAGGGCAACGTTCCTGGTGCGAAACGCAGTTATGTAACAGTACAAAACGCTGTAAAAGCAAACACTGAAAAAGCATAATAGAAAGGAGGGCGCAAGATGCCAACAGTAGATTTACTAAACCAAACCGGTTCCCGCGTAGGAGATATCGAACTGGCAGACACTGTATTCGGTATTGAACCAAATGAGCATGTTCTGTATGACGCAGTAATCATGCAGCAAGCATCGTTACGACAAGGAACGCACAAGGTAAAAAATCGTTCCGAACGTCGCGGCGGCGGACGCAAGCCGTGGCGCCAAAAAGGCACAGGCCGGGCCCGCCAAGGTTCCATCCGTTCCCCGCAATGGGTGAAAGGTGGTATCGTATTCGGGCCGACGCCAAGATCCTACGGCTATAAACTTCCAAAGAAAGTTCGCCGTCTGGCTATCAAATCAGCACTCGCAAGCAAAGCACAGGAAAATGACCTTGTCGTGCTTGATGAGCTGAAATTTGAGGCTCCAAAAACGAAAGAGATGGTTAAAGTACTTTCTTCTCTTTCCATTGATACCAAGGTATTGATTGTTACCGGCGACGACGATGAAACCGTCGGATTGTCCGCGCGCAATCTTCCTAATGTAACATTCCTCACGGCAGGCAGTTTAAACGTCCTAGACGTTGTTAAACATGACAAATTGGTTATTACACAGGACGCCGTGAAGAAAGTAGAGGAGGTGTTCGCATAATGGAAGCACGTGACGTGATTAAAAAACCCGTTATTACAGAACGCTCCGCTGACTTGATGGATGAAAAGAAATACACGTTTGAAGTAGACGTGAAAGCTAATAAATTCCAAATCAAAAACGCGGTTGAAGAAATCTTTGATGTTCAGGTAGAACAGGTAAATACAATGAACAAAAAAGGTAAATTCCGTCGTTTTGGCCGTCATGAAGGTTATAAACCAAACCGTAAAAAAGCGATCGTGACGCTTACAGCTGATAGCGAAGATATTGAATTCTTCGAAGGTGCTTAATTAACAAATAGATACGAAGGAGGGAAATGAGCATGGCTATTCAAAAGTATAAACCGACCACAAACGGCCGCCGTCACATGTCGGTAAACAAGCACAGCGAAGTCACTTCAGAAACACCAGAGCGTTCGCTGCTTGAGCCGCTTCACAAAAAAGGCGGCCGTAATAACCAGGGTCGTATGACCAGTCGTCACCAGGGCGGCGGGCATAAACGTCAATACCGCGTTATTGACTTTAAACGTAATAAAAATGACGTACCAGGTAAAGTTGCTGAAATCGAGTATGATCCAAACCGTTCAGCAAATATTGCGCTTATCAACTACGTTGATGGCGAAAAACGGTACATCCTTGCTCCAAAAGGGCTGAAAATCGGCCAGGAAATCATGGCTGGTTCGAATGCAGATATTAAACTTGGTAACGCACTTGATCTCCGTGATATCCCAGTTGGTACTGTTATTCACAACATCGAATTGAAGCCGGGCCGCGGCGGACAGCTCGTTCGTTCTGCTGGTGCTGAAGCACAGGTTCTCGGTAAAGAAGGTAAGTACGTACTTGTGCGTCTTCGTTCCGGAGAAACTCGCTTAATCCTTGCTTCCTGCCGCGCAACTGTCGGCCAGGTTGGCAACGTAGAGCATGAACTGGTGAACATCGGTAAAGCCGGTCGTTCCCGTTGGTTAAACAAACGTCCACACGTTCGTGGTTCCGCAATGAACCCTAGCGATCACCCACACGGTGGTGGTGAAGGCCGTGCACCAATCGGACGCGTTGCACCTG
This sequence comes from Marinococcus salis, assembly GCF_054971365.1. Classification (NCBI taxonomy): domain Bacteria; kingdom Bacillati; phylum Bacillota; class Bacilli; order Caryophanales; family Bacillaceae; genus Marinococcus; species Marinococcus salis. The sequence continues at coordinate 39,046 of NZ_JBQOJB010000017.1, forward strand.
TATCCCCTTGGGGTCAGCCAGCAGTTGGCTATAAAACAAGAAAACGCAATAAAGATTCTAATAAATATATCGTACGGGGCCGTCGCCGTAAGAAAAAATAATAAAAAGATGAAGCTGCGGTTCTCCGGAATCGCAGGTTAATCGCGAAAGGAGGTTCTCTCATGGGTCGTAGTTTAAAAAAAGGACCTTTCGTCGACTTGCACTTGATGAATAAAATCGAGAGACTGAACGAATCGGACAATAAAGAAGTTATTCGTACCTGGTCGCGCCGTTCCACAGTATTTCCGGAATTTGTCGGCCACACGATTGCAGTGTACGACGGACGCAAGCACGTACCTGTTTATGTATCTGAAGATATGGTAGGCCATAAACTTGGTGAATTCGCACCAACGAGAACATTTAAAGGCCATAAAAATGACGATAGAAAAACGAAAAGATAAGACCTGAGGGGAGGTAAAGAAACATGGAAGCAAAAGCAGTAGCAAAGCAGATCCGTATCGCCCCCCGCAAGGCTCGTCTTGTGATAGACCTAGTCCGGGGAAGATCCGTCGGAGAAGCTATTGCCATCCTTAAGAACACGCCAAAATCGGCGTCTCCGATTGTTGAGAAAGTTATTAACTCTGCCATCGCCAACGCAGAGCACAACTATGAGATGGAACCAGAAAATCTTTACATCAGCCAAGCATTCGTAGACGAAGGAGTAACACTCAAACGTTTCCGCCCACGGGCAATGGGACGCGCAAGCCGCATTAACAAACGTACGAGCCACATTACTGTAATCGTCGAAGAAAAAAAGGAGGGATAACGCGTGGGACAAAAAGTTAATCCTATCGGACTTCGTGTTGGAGTCATCCGTGATTGGGAATCGAAATGGTATTCGGAAAAAGAATACGCGAATTTGCTTCATGAAGACTACAGAGTACGCCGCCACATCGAAACGAAGCTCGTGGACGCTTCAATTTCCACAGTAGAAATTGAACGTGCGGCAAACCGTGTAAACATTACGATCCACACTGCGAAACCAGGCATGGTTATCGGCCGTGGAGGTTCAGAAGTAGAGTCGCTTCGTAAAGAATTGAATAACTTGACTGGCAAGCGAGTACACATTAACATCGCAGAAGTAAAACAGGCAGATATGGATGCCCGTCTCGTAGCGGCAAACATTGCCCGCCAGCTTGAAAACCGCATTTCTTTCCGTCGTGCTATGAAACAATCCATTCAGCGTACGATGCGCGCAGGAGCAAAAGGGATCCGTACAGAAGTAAATGGACGCTTAGGCGGCGCTGACATCGCCCGCTCTGAAAGATACAGTGAAGGAACAGTACCTCTCCATACGTTGCGTGCTGACATTGATTACGGCACTGCAGAAGCAGACACAACGTACGGTAAACTAGGTGTGAAAATCTGGATTTATCGCGGAGAAGTCCTTCCAACGAAAGGAACGAATCAAGAGGAAGGAGGCAAATAATATGTTATTGCCAAAACGCGTAAAATATCGTCGCGAACACCGTGGCAAAATGAGAGGCCGTGCAAAAGGCGGCAAAGAGATCACTTTTGGTGAATACGGACTGCAGGCAGTCGAAGCTTCCTGGATTACGAACCGCCAGATTGAATCTGCACGTATTGCTATGACCCGTTATATGAAACGTGGCGGTAAAGTCTGGATTAAAATTTTCCCGGATAAGCCATACACAGCTAAACCCCTTGAAGTCCGCATGGGTTCCGGTAAAGGTTCTCCTGAAGGCTGGGTAGCAGTTGTAAAACCAGGGAAAATCATGTTTGAAATTGCCGGGGTTAACGAAGAGGTTGCCCGTGAGGCATTGAGACTTGCAGCTCACAAGTTACCGGTCAAAACGAAATTTGTGAAACGCGAAGAAGTGGGTGGTGAGGCAAATGAGAGCTAATGAATTGAGAGATCTAACCACAACTGAAATCGAAGATCAGACGAAAAGCCTGAAAGAAGAACTTTTTAACCTTCGTTTTCAATTAGCAACCGGTCAGTTGGAAAATCCCGCCCGCATCCGTACCGTAAGAAAAGATATTGCACGTGCCAAAACCGTTTTGCGTGAACGTGAACTCGGGATGAACAAAGGCTAAAAGGAAAAGGAGGTTAAACCAATATGGCTGAAGAACGTAACAACCGTAAGGTTTATAACGGTCGCGTGACATCCGATAAAATGGATAAAACGATTGCCGTTGTTGTTGAAACGTATAAAAAAGACCCGTTGTACGGCAAACGTGTCAGAGACTCCAAAAAGTTTAAAGCCCACGATGAAGAAAACATTGCAAAAGTTGGCGATATCGTCCAAATCATGGAAACCCGCCCATTGTCGAAAGACAAGCGTTTTCGTCTCGTGAAAGTAATAGAAGAATCAGTTATTCTTTAAATCGTTTTTAAAGAAAGGAGGTACCGTGACCTATGATCCAACAAGAATCACGCTTAAGAGTAGCGGATAACTCTGGTGCCCGCGAAGTCCAGTGTATAAAAGTTCTAGGCGGTTCCGGCCGTAAAACTGCTAACATCGGTGACATGATTACGTGCTCTGTCAAACAAGCAACACCAGGGGGCGTTGTCAAAAAAGGCGAGATTGTCCAGGCAGTTATTGTACGTTCCCGCAGCGGCGTCCGCCGTCCAGACGGTTCTTACATTCGCTTTGACGAAAACGCAGCCGTAATCGTACGTACGGACAAAGGACCACGTGGAACACGTATCTTTGGTCCAGTAGCAAGAGAGCTTCGTGACGAGCAGTATATGAAAATTATCTCCCTTGCACCGGAAGTGCTGTAATACAAATATCATGCGAAGTCGTGATGTCCCGTTAAGGAGGTGCGAAAATGGCCCAAAATAAGCTTCATGTTAAACAGGGTGAAAAAGTAAAAGTAATCAGCGGCAAGGATAAAGGCAAAGAAGGCGTAATCCTTAAAGCAATGCCTGCGCAGGAGCGTGTAATCGTTGAAGGTGTGAACATCGTGAAAAAACATGCGAAGCCTTCCCAGGAAAACCCACAAGGCGGTATCTTAAACCAAGAAGCTGCCATTCACGTATCAAACGTTATGCCGCTTGATCCGAAATCCGGCGAACCAACACGGGTTGGTCACAAGGTAGAGAACGGCAAAAAAGTACGTGTCGCCAAAAAATCAGGTGAAGCCCTGAACTAAGTAAGACAAAGGACGAGAGGAGGTCACACGAATGAACGCTTTAAAAGAAAAGTATCAAACATCAATCGTACCGAGTCTGCACGAGAAATTCGACTATTCTTCCGTAATGGGAGTACCGAAGGTTGATAAAATTGTTATTAACATGGGTGTCGGGGAAGCAGTACAAAACCCTCGCTCATTGGATAAAGCAGTAGAAGAGCTGGAAGCAATCAGCGGGCAGAAGCCTTTGATTACAAAAGCAAAACGTTCTATTGCAGGATTTAAACTTCGTGAAGGTATGCCAATCGGTGCAAAGGTAACTTTGCGCGGTGCACGTATGTATGACTTCCTGGAAAAATTAATCCACGTCACGCTTCCACGTGTCCGTGACTTCCGCGGGGTGTCAAACAAAGCATTTGACGGCCGTGGCAACTACACACTCGGTGTACGTGAACAATTGATCTTCCCGGAAATTTCCTACGATCAGGTAGAAAAAGTACGCGGAATGGATATCGTTATCGTTACTACTGCTTCGACTGATGAAGAATCTTACGAACTGCTCAATCAAATGGGCATGCCGTTTCAAAAATAAATTATTCACGTAAACGCCGGCAGCAGCCGGCGCACGACCCCGTAACTGGGAGGGAGGTATTCAAATGGTCATGACAGATCCGATTGCTGATATGCTGACTCGTATCCGCAACGCAAACATGGTGAACCACGAGAAAGTAGAATTTCCTGCATCGAACCTGAAAAAAGAAATCGCTGAAATCCTCAAGCTGGAAGGTTTCATTCGCGACGTTGAATATGTCGATGATAAAAAACAGGGAATGATCCGCTTATTCTTAAAAACTGGTACAGAAAACAAAAAAGTTATTTCTGGTATCAAACGTATCAGTAAACCAGGTCTCCGTGTTTATGCAGGATCCAACGAGGTTCCTAAAGTGCTGGGCGGACTTGGTATCGCAGTAATTTCTACATCTAAAGGCGTTATGTCTGATAAAGAAGCAAGAAAGCAAAACGTGGGCGGCGAAGTTCTCGCATACGTTTGGTAATAAAATCGTTATAAAGAACGGAGGTGTGCAGTATGTCTCGTATTGGCCTGAAACCAATCGAAATTCCAGAAGGCGTGACAATCGCTAAAGATGGAAATACAGTTACAGTCAAAGGACCAAAAGGTGAATTGAGCCGTGAACTTCACCCGGTTATCACTGTGAATCTTGGAGAGTCGGAAGTAACTTTCGAACGCCATTCTGATAATAAAGAGCACCGCTCGCTCCACGGTACGACCCGAAGCCTTGTAAACAACATGGTAGAAGGCGTAACAAAAGGTTATGAAAAGAATCTTGAGCTCGTCGGTGTAGGTTATCGTGCGCAGAAATCCGGTGAAAAGCTGGTACTAAACGTTGGTTACTCCCACCCGGTAGAATTCGTTTCCGAGGAAGGAATCGATATTGAAGTGCCTTCTAACACAAAAGTGACCGTTCGCGGTATTGATAAAGAACGCGTTGGTGCTGTAGCGTCCAACATTCGCTCTGTACGTCTTCCTGAACCATATAAAGGCAAAGGAATCCGCTACGAAGGAGAAGAAGTTCGCCGTAAAGAAGGTAAGACGGGTAAATAATTGTTAATTAACATCGTAACAAGCACGAAAGGAGGAACTGTACGATGGCTCAAGCAACAAGCTATGAAAAACGCAAAAAACGCCATATGAGTATCCGCCGTAAAATCAGCGGTACACCAGAACGCCCTCGCCTGAACGTTTTCCGTTCTGCAAAGCATATCTATGCGCAGCTGATCGACGACGAAGCAGGGGTGACACTGGTAGCAGCTTCGACAATGGAAAGAAATTCCGGAATCGAAAATGGCGGCAATAAAGAGGCAGCCCGTAAAATCGGGGAAACTCTCGCCAAGCGTGCTACGGAAAAAGGCTATGATACAGTCGTTTTTGACCGGGGTGGATTTGTTTATCACGGCCGTGTTCAAGAACTCGCTGAAGCAGCCCGGGAAAACGGACTAAAATTCTAAAAAGCAAGGGAGGGACAAGAATGCAAGGTATTGATCCGAACAAACTGGAACTTGAAGAACGCGTTGTAACTATCAATCGTGTGGCAAAAGTGGTAAAAGGTGGACGTAACTTCCGCTTTGCAGCACTCGTAGTAGTTGGAGACCGTAACGGCCATGTCGGCTTTGGCCAGGGGAAAGCTCTCGAAGTACCGGAAGCAATCCGTAAAGCGGTAGAAAATGCTAAAAAGGACCTTGTGCAAATTCCTATCGTAGGAACAACTATTCCACACGAAATCACTGGTCACTTTGGCGCAGGCAACGTTCTGTTGAAGCCTGCATCTGAAGGTACCGGAGTGATCGCTGGCGGACCAGTACGTGCCATCTTAGAGCTTGGCGGCGTACAGGACATTCTGTCGAAATCTCTTGGTTCCAACAATCCTATTAACATGGTTCGCGCTACTATCGACGGATTAACTTCTTTGAAAACAGCAGAAGAAGTAGCTAAATTGCGTGGTAAGAGCGTCGAAGAATTGTTAGGATAAGGGGGGAAAGCAAATGGCCAAACAATTGGAAATTACCCTTAGCCGCAGCATGATCGGACGTCCGGAAGATCAGCGCGTAACAGTCCGTACACTTGGTTTGCATAAAATAAACCGTACGGTAGTAAAAGAAGACAATCCTGCAATCCGCGGTATGGTGAATAAAGTGTCTCACTTGCTGACGGTAAAAGAACTGGACCAATAAATCTCATTCCTAAATGACAGGGAGGTGGCATCATGAAACTCCACGAACTTCAGCCTGCAAAAGGCAAAAACAAACAGCGTAACCGTGTTGGCCGGGGACCGGCTTCCGGCAACGGCAAAACTTCCGGCCGCGGACATAAAGGACAGAACGCTCGTTCCGGCGGTGGTGTACGTCCAGGTTTTGAAGGTGGGCAAAACCCTATCTTCAAGCGTCTGCCAAAACGCGGCTTTACGAACATTAATCGTAAAGACTATGCTATTGTAAATGTGGAAACGCTCAACAGCTTCGACAATGGTACAACAATTACTCCAGAGACGTTGCTTGAAAAAGGCGTAATCAGCAAATACAAAGATGGCGTGAAAATTCTAGGCAACGGCAAGTTGGAGAAAGAGCTTCAAGTGCACGCGAACAAGTTCTCTGCTTCAGCAGTGCAAGCAATTGAAGCAGCGGGCGGAAAAACCGAGGTGGTCTAATGTTCCGCACGATTATCAACATGTTTCGTGTGAGTGACATTCGAAACAAGGTGTTGTTCACCTTAGTCATGTTGATTATATTTCGGATCGGAAGTTTTATTCCGGTGCCTGGGACAAACCGTCAGGTGCTGAATTTCTCTGATGAAGCAAGTGCATTTGGCTTTTTGAACACGTTTGGAGGCGGGGCGCTGTCGCAGTATTCCATATTTGCGATGGGCGTCATGCCATACATTACCGCTTCAATTGTGGTACAATTGCTTCGTATGGACGTTGTGCCTAGATTTTCGGAATGGGCAAAACAGGGGGAAACAGGAAGACGGAAACTGAATCAGTTTACCCGTTATTTCACTATTGTTCTTGCATTTGTTCAGGGACTTGGAATGTCTGTTGGGTTTAACAACTATTTTCCAGGCCTTATTCCGAACCCAAATGTTGCTAAATATATATTTATTGCGTTGATAATGACAGCCGGCACGGCTTTTTTAATGTGGCTTGGTGAGCAAATCACTGCAAAAGGTGTGGGGAACGGTATCTCTATCCTGATCTTTGCCGGTATTGCGGCGGGTATTCCTAATGGGATCAACCAAATTTATGCAACGCAGATCCAGGATGCTGGCGGAGAGTTATATATAGGCATTATCACTATAGCGCTTCTGGCAGTAGCAGTTCTTGCTATTATTGTAGGCGTCATTTTTGTACAGCAGGCGCTGCGCAAAATTCCTATTCAATATGCAAAACGAACTGTTGGACGGAGCCCGGTTGGCGGACAGTCCACACACCTTCCTTTAAAAGTGAACGCTGCAGGGGTTATCCCGGTTATTTTTGCGTTGGCATTATTTATTTTTCCGCCGACAGCAGCAAGCTTTATTGGTGAGGAAAATGCGATTGCCAACTGGATTGTAAATAACTTTGATTATACGCAGCCTATAGGAATGGTCGTATATGCAGCTTTAATCATTGCGTTTACGTACTTTTATGCCTTTGTCCAGGTGAATCCCGAACAAATGACGGAGAACCTGAAAAAGCAGGGTGGCTACATTCCTGGCATACGCCCAGGGTTTGCCACTGAAAAGTACATCCGGCGGACGCTTTACAGGCTTACATTTGTCGGAGCCCTGTTTTTAACCGTGGTTGCCATCATTCCAGTCTTTTTCATCACACAGATGGGTCTCCCACAGTCGATTCAAATTGGCGGCACAGGCCTTCTAATCGTTGTAGGGGTAGCTTTGGAAACGATGAAGCAAGTAGAAAGCCAGTTAGTTAAACGGAACTATCGCGGTTTCATTAAATAGAATTGGCCTCGAAGATGAAGCTCGCCTATGCCGCTTCCCTTCGGGTAAAATAGTCGTTGGAGGAGATAGCGTGAATCTGATATTGATGGGGCTGCCGGGTGCTGGAAAAGGCACGCAGGCTGCAACAATTAGTGAAGAATACAATATTCCCCACATTTCTACTGGGGACATGTTCCGCACAGCCATTAAAGAAGAGACCGAGCTTGGCAGACAGGCAAAGTCTTACATGGATGCTGGTGATTTAGTTCCAGATGAAGTCACAAACGGTATTGTTGAAGAACGTTTGCAAAAAGAAGACTGCCGGAACGGATTCTTGCTCGATGGTTTTCCTAGAACTCCGGCACAAGCCGGGGCATTGGAAAAAATGCTTTCGGATATGGGCAGGCAGCTTGACTACGTACTGAACATTGATGTTCCAAAAGAAAAACTTGAAGAACGTCTTACCGGCCGTCGCGTTTCCCCTTCCTCCGGCAGAACGTATCATGTTATTTACAACCCGCCGAAGCAGGAAGGCGTTGATGATGTAGATGGAAGTGAACTTGTTCAGCGCGATGATGATAAACCAGAAACGGTTAAGCGCCGTTTGGAAGTAAACATTGAACAACAGCAGCCGTTGATTGATTTCTATAAAGAAAAAGGATATCTCCGTAACATCGATGGAGATCAGGATATAGATAACGTATTTCATGACATTGAAGCACTCTTGAAAGACCTTCGTGCATGATTGTTTGTAAAAAGGGTCGAAAACTCGTTATAATACGGGAAGTGCGATGTGGCAGCAACGTTTCATGATTAACTATGAAACTGCTTATCGGATGCGATCCGGGAACATGATGCAATACCATCATTTTAGGGGTACACTGAATTTGCCTAGAGCAAACACGTATACACCCTCTCCGATGGTTGGACAGCCCAGGCCGTGTAAAACAGCAGCCAGGTTGCTAAATCCTAACGAAGCCTAAGGAAAAGAGGATGCATGCATGAAAGATTCGGAGTCAAGGCGACCCGATCTGGGACAAATCGTTCGAGTGACCCGGGGGCGTGAAGCTGGTCAGTACGCGGTAGTAATTGACGTGCTGGACGATAAGTTTCTCATGTTGGCTGACGGGGAAAGACGAAAGTTCGATCGGGGAAAGAAGAAAAACACGTCCCACGTAGAATTACTTTCGTATATTTCGCCGGAAGTACAGTCAAGTTTAACTGAGACCGGCCGAGTGACTAACGCGAAAATCCGGCACGCTCTTTACACCTTTTTTGAACAAGAAGCCTTATTTGAAAAGGAGAATTAATTCATGGCCAAAGATGATGTTATTGAAATGGAAGGCACGGTCATTGAACCTCTTCCAAACGCTATGTTTCGTGTTGAGCTTGAAAATGGACACAAAATTTTAGCGCATGTTTCCGGCAAAATCCGTATGCATTTCATCCGGATTCTCCCGGGTGATAAAGTAACTGTAGAAATTTCACCGTACGATCTTTCCCGCGGGCGTATTACGTACCGCTATAAATAGACCCGCAGAGTTATTCTTGAGCACTCTTACCAATGCATGGCATGCATGCAGTGAAGGAGGTAAATGGAAATGAAAGTAAGACCTTCCGTTAAAAAGATTTGTGACAATTGTAAAGTTATTCGCCGTAAAGGTTCGGTAATGGTAATTTGCTCGAACCCGAAGCATAAACAAAGACAAGGATAATAAAAAGGAGGTGCCCGCATGGCACGTGTTGCAGGAGTAGATATTCCGCGCGATAAGCGTATTGCTATTTCACTCACTTACGTATACGGCATTGGCAAGTCGCTTGCAGTGACAGTTCTGAACGAAGCTGATGTTGACCAGAACACCCGCGTACGTGATTTAACAGAAGACGAGCTGGCCCGTATCCGTACGGCTATTGATAACAATCATACGGTAGAAGGGGATCTTCGCCGTGAAACTTCCCTCGATATCAAACGCTTGATGGAAATCGGAAGCTATCGTGGAATTCGTCACCGCCGTGGGCTGCCGCTTCGCGGACAAAACACGAAAAACAATTCCCGTACCCGTAAAGGCCCGCGTCGTACAGTAGCAAACAAACGCAAATAATTTATTTATAAAGGAGGTTACCTATTATGGCAAAAACAAAGTCGAACGCACCACGTAAACGCCGCCAGCGCAAGAATATAGAGTCGGGTGTGGCTCATATCCGCTCGACGTTTAACAACACGATTGTAAACATTACGGACGTGCAGGGAAACACACTTGCATGGGCAAGCGCTGGAGTGCTTGGTTTCAAAGGCTCCCGTAAGTCCACTCCGTTCGCAGCTCAAATGACTGCAGAGACAGCAACAAAAGCTGCGATGGAACACGGATTGAAAAGCGTAGAAGTTACAGTGAAGGGTCCAGGAGCTGGACGTGAAGCTGCAATTCGTTCTCTTCAGGCAACCGGGGTAGAAGTTACGGTCATTCGTGATGTAACACCAGTCCCTCATAACGGGTGCCGCCCGCCAAAACGTCCACGTGCATAACTGAAAGCGAACATGACTATTGCAAAGGATGCAGGTTAGAAGGAGTGCTTTTGCAGTCCGCTTTCCTGTTTTCCTTATTTCCGGCACCGGCTGCCGGATGTACGACGTTTGAAGGAGGGTACGCAAACAAATGATCGAAATTGAAAAGCCTAACATTGAAGCGGTCGAAGTGAGCGAGGATGCCAAGTTTGGCAAATTTGTTGTTGAACCATTGGAACGTGGTTATGGTACTACCCTGGGGAATTCCCTGCGTCGTATTCTCTTATCTTCGTTACCGGGAGCAGCAGTTTCTACGGTTCAGATCGATGGAGTTCTTCATGAGTTTTCTACGATTGAAGGCGTACTTGAAGACGTAACAACCATTATTTTGAATTTGAAAAAGCTTGCTTTAAAAGTGTACTCTGATGATGAAAAAGTGCTCGAGGTGGACGTGCAGGGAGAAGGTACAGTAACTGCTCGTGACATTACGCATGACAGCGACGTGGAAATCCTGAATCCGGATCTTCACATTGCCACATTATCAAAAAACGCCAATTTGCATATGCGCCTTACCGCTCATCGCGGGCGCGGCTATGTCCCGGCTGAAGGAAACAACAGCGACGACCTTCCAATTGGTGTTATTCCTATTGATTCTATTTATACGCCAGTAGAGCGTGTGAATTACCAGGTGGAGAATACTCGTGTCGGACAAATTACCAACTATGATAAGTTAACGTTGGACGTTTGGACAGACGGAAGCATCCGTCCCGAAGAAGCAGTATCGCTTGGGGCAAAAATTATGAATGAGCATTTGAATATCTTTATCGGGTTGACCGACCAAGCACAGAATGCGGAAATTATGGTGGAAAAAGAGGAAGACCAAAAAGAAAAAGTACTTGAAATGACGATTGAAGAACTTGATCTTTCGGTGCGTTCCTACAACTGCCTGAAACGCGCTGGTATCAATACTGTGCAGGAACTGACGCAAAAGTCAGAGGAAGATATGATGAAAGTCCGGAACCTCGGGCGCAAATCGCTGGAAGAAGTTCAGGAAAAATTAGGTGAACTCGGCCTCGGTTTACGCGAAGAGGACTAAGCATAAATACTTGTTTGATTAAAGGAGGGAATTGTAATGCCATACTCAAAGCTTGGACGCGACACGTCGGCAAGAAAAGCACTCTTTCGTGATTTGACGACCGACCTTATTATTAACGGCCGGATTGAAACTACTCACGCTAAAGCAAAAGAGGTACAGCCGATCGCAGAAAAAATTATTACTCTCGGAAAACGTGGAGATTTGCACGCCCGCCGTCAGGCCGCTGCATTTGTCCGCAAGGAGACAGCTAATGAAGAAGGACAGGATGCTGTTCAAAAATTGTTCTCTGAAATTGGCCCTCGTTATGAAGACCGTCAAGGCGGCTACACGCGCGTACTGAAACTTGGACCGCGCCGTGGGGATGCTGCTGAAATGGCTATCATCGAACTTGTATAAACGGGAAGTCCTCGTTTATACATTTCTTTCATTTGCAAATGAAGGTTATAGGTAAAAGAGGCAGGACGATGTCTGTAAAGACTGCGTCTTGCTTTTTTTCTATGTAAAAATTGAACATTAAAGGGAGGGGAGAGGGCATGGCAATTATTGAACTCCGGGAGCTCGAGTATCAATACGAAGAGAGTGATGAAAAGGTATTAAAAGGATTAACCAAAGATGTCCATCGCGGGGAATGGCTTTCAATTATAGGAGCTAACGGTTCTGGAAAATCAACACTCTCCCGTCTTTTTAATGGCCTGTCTCAGCCAACAGAGGGCTCAGTGCATGTGTTAGGAAAAAACACCGCGGATGATAAGGCTTTGCAAATGATTCGGCAGGAGGTTGGGATGGTTTTTCAAAACCCGGAGCACCAGTTTGTGGCGCCGACAGTGCGTGACGATATTGCTTTTGGCATGGAAAACGCTGGTGTTCCGCGTGAAGTGATGCTTGAACGAATTAAGGAAGTCAGCCAATGGGTAAACATTGAACAAATTTTACATATGGAGCCGCACCGTCTGTCCGGAGGCCAGAAGCAACGGGCAGCGATAGCTGGGATCCTTGCTTTGCGACCGCAGGTAATGGTGTTTGATGAATCAACCTCGATGCTTGATCCAAACGGCAGAAAAGAAATTTTGGAAACAATGAGCCGGCTGTGCCGTGAATCAGGTATTACTATTATCTCCATTACGCATTATCTCGAAGAAGCTTTTAAGTCTGATCGTATTTGGTTCATGAAAGCAGGGCGTATCGAAAAAGATATTACGACAAAAAACATTCCAGATCAGCTGGAATGGATGGAAGCGGAAGGGATGCCACTTCCCTATAAATACCAGCTCTATCAGGAAGTAAAGAAGCGGAGAATCGATATGCGAACGCTCCGTACCATGGTTGAAGGAGAGTAGCAGCATGGATGTGAATTTTCAGGAAGTAAGCCATGTGTACATGCAAAAAACGCCTTTTGAAACACTGGCACTTAAAAACGTAAATGCGTATTTTCGTGCTTCTTCAGTAACAGCTGTAATAGGGCGTACAGGATCGGGGAAATCGACGCTCGTGCAGCATATCAATGGGCTGTTGAAGCCTTCCGCAGGAGTGGTGAGCGTAGGAGAACATCATCTCGAAGCCAAAACAAAACGGAAAACAGTCAAAGCGGTGCGGAGTCATGTCGGCATGGTATTTCAGTATCCTGAACATCAGCTGTTCGAGGAAACGGTGGAAAAGGATTTGTTGTTTGGGCCGAAAAATAAAGGGATGGATGTAGCGGAAATCCAAAAGAAGCTTCCAGAGCTACTGCAGCAGGTGGGGCTCAGTGAGTCACTGCTCAAGCGCTCCCCGTTCGAGCTGAGCGGGGGCCAGATGCGGCGGGTCGCAATTGCTGGAGTGCTTGCCACCAATCCGGATATTCTTATTTTGGATGAACCAACTGCGGGGCTCGATCCCCAGGGACAAAAAGAAATCCTGAAACTGTTTATGAATTGGCAGCGTACGTATCAGCCGACCACAATCATGATTACACATCAAATGGAAGAAGCGGCCGCCTTTGCTGAGTATATGTACGTGATGGAGGATGCAGAGATCAAAATGCAGGGAGAGCCCGAAACTATTTATGCCCAGCGGAAAAAGCTGCAGGAGATGGATCTGGATATTCCGGAACAGGTACAGGTGCTCCAACAAATTGAACAGGACAGCGGCATCCGTTTTCCGCATTATCAGCTTTCCCCGGCAGAAGCTGCTGACTATTGGCAGTGGGCGGTTCAGAATGGAGGGGTGCCGCGTGTTTGAAAATGTCATTATTGGCCAGTACCTGCCCGGGCGCTCCTATCTCCATCACATGGACCCCCGGGCGAAAATTGCCGCCGTTGTTTTTTTAATTATTGTTATTTTTCTTGTGAACAGCTGGCACGGGTACGCGCTTTTTGGAGGTGCAGCGATAGCCGTTTATTTTCTCTCGGGGGTGCCGTTTCGGTATATTCGCAAGGGGATGTTTCCTGTATTCATTTTAGTAATATTAACTTTCTTTCTGCATGCTTTTTTCACAAGAGACGGCGAGGTGCTTTTTTCTATTGGTATATTTTCTTTTTATGAGGAAGGCATCCGTCAGGGATTGTTTATTTCTCTTCGTCTGCTGCTGCTCGTATACTTTACATCGCTCTTAACGCTGACGACAAGCCCGATTGACCTTACAGATGCACTGGAGCAAATGTTCTCCCCACTCGAGCGCTTTAAGTTTCCCGCCTACGATGTAGCGATGATGATGTCGATTGCGATCCGGTTTATTCCTACGCTGCTGCAGGAAACAGAAAAAATTATTAAAGCCCAGACGGCCCGCGGTGCTGACTTCAACAAAGGCTCCATGCGGGACCGGATGCAGGCGTTTGTTTCACTTTTGGTGCCGTTATTTGTACGTGCTTTCCGCCGGGCGGAAGATTTAGCCTATGCTATGGAGGCCCGCGGCTATAACGGAGGCGAAGGACGCACCAAACTTCGTCTGCTCGTGTGGGGATGGCGGGATACTTTGTGTTGTTGCCTGATCGCGGTGTTTGGAGTTATTTTATTGTTTTTACGCCAGTAATTGAAAGGAGGAGAGCCCGGTGCCGAGAGTGAAAGCAACAGTGGCGTATGATGGTACGTTTTTTGAAGGCTGGCAGGTGCAGCCGGGACGCCGGACCGTCCAGCGAGAAATCGAAGAGGCGCTGCAGAAAATGCATAAAGGAGTTCACGTGCCAATTCATGCTTCGGGAAGGACGGACTCAGGCGTGCACGCAAAAGGCCAGGTCTTCCATTTTGATTCTCCGCTGCAGCTGCCGGAGCATAAATGGGGGAAGGCCCTCGAAACTTTTCTGCCAAAAGATATCCACGTCTGGCACTCTGTGTATGCCGATGACGATTTTCACGCACGTTTTGACGCGGTGGAAAAAGAGTACCGGTACTGTGTGCTACTACGTAAAGAAAGGGACGTCTTCCGCCGGAACCATGCTTTTTATTACCCTTATCCTACAGATGTGGAAGCCGTGCAGAGGGCTGCCTACTACATTAAAGGAGAGCACGACTTTTCTTCCTTTTGTGCTTCCAATACTGATGTAACAGAGAAGACCCGGACAGTGTATGAAGCCGAGGCCAGGCTTGAGGGAGACGAGCTGTGGTTTACGTTCCGCGGGTCAGGCTTTTTGTACAATATGATTCGTATTGCTGTAGGGACGCTTCTTGAGGTGGGGAAAGGGAATCGCCGCCCAGAGGAAATAAAAACTATTATTGAATCAAAAGAGCGTGCGGCTGCGGGTAACACGGCCCCCGGCCATGGGCTGTATCTATGGCGGGTAAATTACTGACAGTTAAAGTTGTGCGTTAACAGTCTTTTTAGGTCAGTTGAAAGCTTATTTGGCTCTGGAGGAAATTGACTATAAAAAAACAACGTTTCCTGGTGTTTTAACATTGACATTTGGTCCCTGTTATTATACGATGTTATTTGGCATTTCACGTCCCACTGCCCCGGGATACGGAATGATGAGCGTAAATAAGACAAGTGATCGATGATATAATCGGCAGAGAATTGATTTAGGAGGGAAACAACTATGCGTACGACATACATGGCTAAGCCAGGCGAGGTAGAACGCAAATGGTACGTAGTAGACGCACAAGGCCAGACACTCGGACGTCTTGCCAGTGAAGTCGCTGCAATCCTTCGCGGTAAAACTAAGCCACAATACACCCCGCACATTGACGTTGGCGATAATGTAATTATCATTAATGCAGAGAAAATTCACCTTACCGGGAAAAAGCTTTCTCAAAAGTATTATCACCGCCACAGCGGTTATCCGGGTGGACTGAGATCTACACGCGCAGACGACATGCGCCGTGAGAAACCAGAAAAAATGCTCGAAATTGCTATTAAAGGCATGCTTCCGAAAAACACTCTTGGCCGTGAACAAGGCAAGAAGTTATTCGTATACGAAGGTCCAGAGCACAAACATCACGCACAACAACCAGAAGAACTGCAACTGCGCGGTTAAAATAAAAGGAGGGACTACATTTGGCACAAGTACAATACTACGGTACTGGACGCCGGAAAAACTCATCGGCTAGAGTTTTTCTTGAGCCAGGCGATGGAAAAATCACTGTAAACGACCGTGAACTCGACGAGTATTTCAACCTTGAAACATTGAAACTCGTTGTAAAGCAGCCACTCGCTGCTACTGGCACGGAAGGTTCTTATGACATTAAAGTCACTGTAAGAGGCGGCGGCTTCACCGGCCAGGCTGGTGCGATCCGTCACGGAGTAGCACGCGCCCTCTTGAAAGTAGACCCGGATTTCCGTCCTACACTGAAATCTGAAGGCTACCTGACTCGTGATGCACGTATGAAAGAACGTAAAAAATACGGTCTCAAAGCAGCACGTCGTGCGCCACAGTTCTCGAAGCGTTAATTTCATCTCTTCACTCAAAACTCCTTCTGCATTCAGCAGAGGGAGTTTTTTTACCTGATTTGTTTATATGTAGAGAAAAGCGGCAGGTTATAGTTGTAAACGTTTGAAATCTGCTTCTTAAAAACGGTATGCTAGATACGGAATGTTTCCAATAGTTACAGTTATAGTCTAGAGAAGGAAGGTGTGCAATGTGATTACAGAAGAACAGGTGCGCGAAGCACTTCAGTCCATAGAAGATCCTGATTTGGGCAAGCCGATCGCTGAAACCGGCGGTATTCGCAGTATCAGTGTAAAAGAAGACAGCAAAGTGCGTTTAAAGATAGCATTGGCGAAAACAGGTACGCCTGAACAGATGCAGATGCAGCAGCAGGTGGTGGATACGATCAAAGAGGCTGGTGCTGACTCAGTAGGGCTCCGTTTTGAAACCCTTGAGCCCGAAGAAGTAGAAAAAGCCGGGGGTCTCAAAGGTGAAGAAGGGCCGAAGATTTTATCTGAGGATAATAAAACCCAGTTTATTACGATTGCCAGCGGAAAAGGCGGCGTTGGTAAATCTACGGTTACAGTAAACACTGCTGTAGCACTGGCTCGTGCCGGAAAAAAAGTGGGTATTATCGACGCAGACATTTACGGGTTCAGCGTACCGGACATGATGGGCATTGAAGAACGCCCGAAAGTTCAAGACGAGCGGATCTATCCGGTAGAACGTTTTGGAGTTAAAGTTATATCGATGGGATTCTTTGTGGAGGACAACGCTCCGGTGGTCTGGAGAGGCCCTATGCTTGGAAAAATGCTCAATAATTTCTTTAATGAAGTAGAGTGGGGCGATCTCGATTATCTATTGCTGGATCTTCCACCAGGCACAGGAGATGTGGCACTCGATGTTCACACTACCCTGCCTGAAAGCCAGGAAATCATTGTTACTACTCCGCATCCGACTGCAGCATTTGTAGCGGCCCGTGCCGGAGCGATGGCGATTAAAACCAACCACCGTGTATTAGGGATCATTGAGAATATGGCCTATTATGAAAGCCGCAGCGGTGAGAAAGAATACGTCTTTGGCGAAGGCGGGGCAGACCGTTTGGCTGACGAGTTAAAAGTCGGTATCCTAAGCCGGGTTCCCCTCGGGCAGCCGCTTGAAGACGATAGCGTGTTCGCTCCGTCAGTATATCAGCCGGAACACCCAATTGGTGAGCTGTATGATGAACTGGCATCGACTATTATGAAGAAAGTGCCGACTGAATAAAAGTTAATTGAAAAGAAGCCGCCTGCAGAAATTTGCAGGCGGCTTCTTTTTCTTTCTATTTATTATATTGAATAAGCTCTTCCATCGGCTGCTGGAGAGAAGGGACCGTATAAACATACTTAGAAGAAAACTCAGTTAACGGACTGATATGAATGCTTTCAATTCCAAGGAGAACCCCGGGCATCACATCATTCATCAGGTTATCTCCGATGACCATTGTTTCCTGGGGATTCACCCGGTATTCTTCCATTAGCTGTTTGTAATGATCCTTCGTTTCTGCCGGCTTATTGGCGGAGGTAATTCTAGTGTAAGGAGGCAGCAGGTCATGGAGATTTAATTGCTGCAAAATGGCTTCTGCATCTTCATCATCACTATTGGTAACTAACACCATCTGCTTACCGTTAGATTGGAGCCATTGCAGGCCGGATCGGAGTGAAGGCGTGTGGGACAACTGGAAAGCTTCAGATGACATATATGTTTTAGTTTCTACGTAAGCAGCATAGGCTTCTTCCTTCGAAACGCCAAAATGTCTGGCAGTAGCGTGGGGCGTCCACCATCCATCCCCAATAGCTATTTTTTTATCAAAATCGAATGGAAAGCCTGCATACTCTTTTTTCCATATAGAAGGGTCCATTTCTTTTCCGGACCAACTGACCACTTTGATTGGCTGGGCAGACACTGGATCGAGATAGAGCACCCGGTCTTTTTCTGCATCGTAAGCTGTACCTATCTGCAGAGCCCGTTCACCTTTTTGAACAGCGTCGTATTCGGTAAAAAACGTGATCCTCTTTTTTTCTGGAATAAAAGCACCCAGTCGTTCAGCATAGTAGTCAAAGTGTTCAGTATCTTCATATAGCGTGCCATCCAGATCAAAGATTAATAATTCTTTATCGTTCCAGTGGATATCAGCCAATGGTCAATTCTCTCCTTTCTCCCTTACATACCACTAGAATAGCATAAAATCCGGCGCAATTAGTAATCAGAATAAAAAGGAAAGACCTATAAAAAAGGAGAGAAGGTAATAGATAATTGTACTTTAATTTATTTTTAAATTTTTTTAAAGAAATTATTAAAAATTGTTGACCGCTTAGAGCCACGGTGATATATTTATACATGCGCTTTCGAGAGAAGTGGAAAGCAACAACTGGAAATAATAAAATTTATAAATTGTTGTTGACTTTCATTTGCCTACTTGGTATGATATTAATTGTCGCTTTGAGCGGCAGATCGTTCTTTGAAAAGGAAAGACAAGCCAGAGCCCCAATCAAAAGCAACACTTTTTTAGGGCATCACTGATGCCACAGCATCAAACTTTTTACGGAGAGTTTGATCCTGGCTCAGGACGAACGCTGGC
>NZ_JBQOJB010000018.1:0-54095 GCF_054971365.1 Marinococcus salis
CACCTCCATCTGTCGATCCTACTACGAATACGACGTGAGAGGTGCTTTTATCTGTCTCATTTATTTAGGTCACTTCACTAAACTCCCGCCGGTGCTTTTTTATATTCGCCCCTGTAAGGTTTGTACCACATGCTTTAGCGTAGCCTGCTCCCCTACGTTTCCCGGGAAGATTACATACGGAATGTCCGGAAACCGGCTTTTGTCGTCTGTCTGCCAGACGGGCACGCCAGGGGCGATCTGCCCGAGAACTTCTGCTTTTTTTACAAGCAGGCCCTTCGTTCCCACGTCGCTTGACGTAATGCCGCCTTTGGCGACCACAAACGCCGGCTGATGAGCAGCATTTTTTACAAAATTT
Organism: Marinococcus salis; assembly: GCF_054971365.1. Lineage (NCBI taxonomy): Bacteria > Bacillati > Bacillota > Bacilli > Caryophanales > Bacillaceae > Marinococcus > Marinococcus salis. Next base: position 356 of record NZ_JBQOJB010000018.1, read on the forward strand.
GTGACAGCATCGGATATTTTTACGGACAGTGCCAGTTCTTCCTCTTTTCTGTGCTCCCCTAAATCAAGGCGTTCCCGGGAAGTGTAGACGCAAACCGTAGTTCCCTGTGTGATAGAGTCATCCACTATTTGTTGAACACGGCGGGTTTCCGCCTGAAACGATTCCTCGTCCAGCACTGAAGAGCATTGAAATTCCACAAATTGTATATTAGTTAATTGCTGCAGGACTTCGAGCTGTTCTGTGGATTTTTTAACATGGGAACCAATAATAATCAGGCCGCCATTGTCACTCTCCTCACGAAAGAGACCATTCGCGTCTAAATAAGGTTTGCGGGTGATTCCGCCAATTTCTTTTGTAAACGTGGCGGCTGTCCGGAATAAAAAGCTTTTCCTGTTTTGAACGGCACGAAACAGGGCAGTGCAGAAGACTTTAACATCCGTTTCACTGACAGCGTTCACGACAATCTTCTGGAATGCAGATGCCTCTTCGAGTTTAGCCTCGATCGCTTCGAAGTCCAGAGCCCGGAGCTCATCGATAGAAATAGAAATAACGTCTTCCTTTTTGTACCTTCCATTCGTTTTTTCTTCGATATACTCGCCTAAGTGGCTCGAAACAAATCCAAACATCCGGTCTTTGGCAAATTCTGTGTCTGCCACGGGTACAAATGCTTCTCCCTGCTGAATATAGTGCACGTCGCTCACAGTACGGCGATTGCCCTGTTCAAAAAAGGGAAGAAGGACTTCTCCGTCGACCGTATTTCCTGTCTGTGCTTCAAGGGTGTCTTTTAATACCTCTGTTTCGAGTGGATAGTGCCCCCGAAGAGTGGAATCGCCCCGGCTGATCAGCAGAAACGGATGGTTTTTTTCTTCAGAGACACGCGCTATACGCTCTGCGATGTCCGTGTGCACTTTAATAGTTTCGGCTTCAGAGAAAGAGCGTGAATTTGTAAGAATGAACACCAGCTGTCGTTCGTCATCAAACGCTTCACGGATAGTTGATTCCTCCCAGTCTGTATACACTGGCACGCCGTGAACTGTCTGCACACCTGTCGGATCATCGTCGAGGGAAATAATTTTGTGAGGCATATTTCTGGCCGCTTCCGTAAAGAAAGCATCGACATTATTTTCATCATACGCAGGCAAAGAGTTAATATAATTACTTATCTGTGTCACCTGTGTTTACCTCCTTGTGGTACAGTGTAGTTCGCAAGCATTTCGTAGTGCTGGAGTACGCCGCTGTGATCGTCGGACTTTTTGCCATGAGCAACCATGGATTCATACATTTCAGCCACGTCGGAGGCAAGCGGCAGCGGAACCCCCAGCGATTTGCCTGTTTGAAGTACATTGGACAGGTCCTTTAAATTAATATCAATTCGTCCGCCTGCGGTAAAGTTCCGTTCAAGAATCTTCGGTATTTTTGCGTCAAGGACACTGCTTCCGGCTAAACCATTGCGGATAGCTTCGTATACTTTATCAATATCCGCCCCTGCTTTAGAAGCGAGGAGCACTGCCTCCGACATGGCAGCCATCGTCACATTTACTAATATTTGATTAGCAAGCTTCGTTGTCGATCCGGAGCCGACTTCGCCAACATGGGTGACATCTGTTCCCACAGCACGCAGAACCGGGTAAGCAGCAGCAAAGGAGTGATCATCCCCGCCGGCCATGATGGAGAGCGTCCCATCTATCGCTTTTGGTTCGCCGCCGCTTACCGGGGCATCCAGAAAGGCTGCTTCTTTTTCCGCAAGCTTCTCCGCCCAACGTTTGGAATCCACTGGAGATACGGAGCTCATATCAATAACTATTGCCCCTTTTTTTATGACTGGGAGGATATCTTTTATTATTACTTCATCGAGTATGGCTGTTGTCGGAAGCATCGTAATAATAATGTCGCTGTCTTTGGCTGCTTCCCCGGCAGCATCGACGGATTCCCCTCCTGCTTCTGTCACCCGTTTTCTGGCTGAAGGCTGAATATCAAAAGCTTTCAGCGCGAACCCAGCCTTCAAAAGGTTTTCGGCCATTGGTGCTCCCATAATACCTAAACCAATTTGTCCAATATTCATATAATGTCGCTCCTTCGATTAGATAATTGGGTGAAAACTTATTTTTAAATGATAGGCTTTCAATAAATATTATTGTACACATTATTTATATTTATGTATACATCAACTAATTAGCTGTTTTATTTATCAGGAAATAGGTATAATAATGACAGAGATTTTCGAAGAAAGAGGGACGACACAATGAAGCAGTACACCGCCTCGAATGCAGCATATGAAAAAATCAGGGATGCCATATTTGAGGAAAAATATGAACGTGGGGAAAAATTAACAGAGGTAAAGCTTGCGGACGAACTGGGGGTCAGCCGGACGCCGGTGAGAGACGCCATGCGCAAGCTTGAAGAGGAAGGATTAATTAAAGATAAACGCGTCATCAATCCAACCATTAAAGATTTGATGAACACGTTTGATGTGAGGATGTTACTTGAAGGTTATGCTGTCCGCCAGGCTGCCCGTTATATGGGCCCTGATCAGATTGAAGATCTGCAGCAATGCGTGGAGGCTGCTAAAAGGGGAAAAACTGAGGAAATTATGGACGCAAACAAAGAATTCCATGACATTATTGTCAAAGCAAGTAACAATGATGTCTTAATCGACACGATCGACCGGATGCAGTCGGTTATTTTTCTTTTTCGCCGAACAGTGGTGTATCATCAGAGGCCGCGCCTGATTGAAGAACACGAGGCAATACTGGAAGCGATCCGAAATCACGAAGAAGAACAGGCAGAGTGGTTAATGAAGAGTCACTTGAAGAAGGACCTGGATTTTTCCATTCACTCATGGTGATGCTAAGATTTTAAAACCTGGAAGACAAAGGGATTAAAAAAGCTAAAGCTGCAGGCTTCTAACGTCTTTCACAAGTATCGGAAGCCCCTTCGAAAATAAATGCTCCTCGCCCGGAAGAATACGCTGTATGCTTTGGGGAAGCTTTCGTGCATAAGCCTGGTGATGGGAGAAGGGGACCACGTTGTCCCTAAAGCTGTGATAAAGAAAAATATAGGGAAGGGCAGGAAGAGCCTTTTCAAAATCTGCATGAAGTGTGTAATTCTCCAGCTGCCACTCCGGACTCCGGCCCCAAAAAGGAGAGGCAATAATAAACAATCCTGAAACTGTACAAGATAACGATTCTTCTGAAAGATATTTCAATAACGCAGATCCTCCGAGAGAGTGTCCGATTAACAGTACCTCACCGCTGAGTCTCTGCAGCGCTAAGCTGATCTGTTTTTTCCACAGGACATATTGTGGGTTTTCCGGAGCAGGCATAGACGGGTGAAAGAAATGAACATCTTTGCTAAGCTCTTTCTGCAAATAAAAAGAAAGGCCGCTGCTTCCCTGATCTGGCCCCTGTGGCCCTGCACTGTGAATGAACAAAGCATGTTTTTTTACCGTAATTACTCCTTTATTTGTTATTTTTTCGCCAAGAATAAAAATCTCTCCTTCGATCAGGCGGGGGCTGCAGGGCGATCGAAAGAGAGATTACGAATATATTTTAATTGTTAAATGAAACCGAAAGCACGCGTTTTTCCCAATTGCTTTTTTCGGCAAGTTCAAGCAGGCGGATGACTCTGCTCGCTTCAATAGCTGGAACGGGATTTTTGCGGTCTTTTGTAATGGCTTGTGCCAGTTTTTCATAATAGGTTTCATAAGAACCCGCATGCGTAGGTATTTTTTCCGTTCCGCCATAGGCATCGGTAAACGTACCGTAATAAGCTTCTTCATCAAGAGCCCACCCCGGGTCTCCAGGCTTTTTGCCATTCATCAGCATTTCCTCCTGAGGGTCGGCCCCGTATTTCACGAAGCTGCCTTTTGTGCCGTGTACAATATACCGCGGCACTTCTCCGGCTGCCAGAAAACTGGACTGTAGAATAACCCGTTGGTTGGGGTAACCGAGAATGGCATGAAAATAATCGGTATTATTCATGTTCGGCCGCTGCGTTTCCAAATCCGCAAATATAGTTTCCGGCATACCAAACAGTTCAAGCGCCTGATCAATAAAATGGGCGCCTAAATCAAACCAGGTCCCTGATCCAGGGAGATCCTGTTCGCGCCAGAGGCCTTCCACTTCCGGGGCATAATCGTTCCAGGTGCCCTGAAAAGTATGGACGTCGCCGAGTGCTCCTGCCTCCATTAAAGAGCGGATCGTTAGGAAATCGCCGTCCCAGCGGCGGTTATGGTAAACACTCAAAACAACATCATTTGCTTCGGCAAGTTTAGTAAGCTCTACGGCTTCCTCATATGTAGGTACGAAGGGCTTTTCGAGTACAACGTGCTTGCCGTTTTCAATCGCCGCTTTAGCCAAGGGGAAATGTGTCGTGTTTGGGCTTGTAATGATAACAAGATCAATATCCTCCCGGCGGCAGGCTTCCTCAGCTTCTGAGGTAACTTCAACATCGGGAAGCCGTTCATGTACTTTTTCTGCGCTGGAGGATGATACAAGACGAATATCAAAATGATCGCTTTTTTCGATAATAGGTGTGTGAAATACTGAGCCTGAAAAACCAAAAGCGATAATTGCCGTATTGATTGCCTTCATGAATGACGACCTCCTCAAAAGTTATTAATAAACTTTTCCCTTCCGTCCTGAAAAGGAAACGTCGCCGTATAGAAAAAGCGGCAGTTCGCCTGCCGCTTTAAAATAGTTCGTATAAGCATGTTATTTCCATTTTGGCTGATCGAAAAATTTCGGACGGTATTTTGCGATAACAAACAGAATAATAACCGTAATGATAGTCTGTGGAATCAAATATGAAGCGTTGTAAAGTGCTGAGTACGCCACGACAGGCGTTCCCTCCGGTGCATAGCTTCCAAACCAAATAACGCCCGATACAAAATGGTCAATGTACCGCAGCAGGGCTCCAGAAACAATGCCGATAAGCATCAGAAGATACGGGATGCGCTCCCGGAATACAGCGTGGGTCGTAAAAATTGCAGCAAAGCCGAGCACCGTATAGGCGATCGGATATTCAAGTACAAGCTGAACGGGATGGACGATTGTCGCTCCCTGCAAAAGCTGAAGCATTCCAGCCAGAAAACCGGTGGCAAGCCCCGCTTTCCAGCCACGGCGGAAAGCCATCAAAAAAATAGGAACCATAATAAAAGAAATCGAACCGCCAGCGAGCCACGGTCCGCCGAATTCAAGAAATCCTAAAATAAAAGAGAGCGCGGCCATGAATGCTGTTTCTATCATAATTGCTAAACGTTTACCCCTCTCCAACAATGAACACCTCCCTAGAAATTACCGATACTATCTTAGCATAATAGGAAAAAGAAAGAAACGCCAAGCGAGGGGGGTTGTCTGATATAATTATGAAACAAGGAAAAAACAGGGAGAGGGTTGCATGGACACATCGACAGATATGCTGAAGGAGTATTTGAAGGGAAGCGGCGCGGCATGTACAGTGACCCTTCTGTTGTTCATTTTTTATACTATTATATTGGGAGAGGTACAGCTGTTTCCCAATCTGGCCTTTTTACTGGCGGTATGTACGTACCTTGGTTCCACGGTTGGGGTTTTGCTGCTGAAGCTCGTGGAGTCGTACCAGTATCATATTCTGTATCCAATTCTGGGTACGTTTTTTTTCGGTTTTCTTGGCATTTTTTACGGAGTGTCGATTATTTACGCATACCAGCTGGACGGCTTTTTTGTGGTTGTGACAATGGCGTCGTCCATGTCATTTTTCGTATCCCAGTTTGTCCAGGCACAGACGCTTGCCTGGATCATGGCAGGCTCAGGTCCGTTCTTTTTGGCGGTCATTATGTTTTCAAATCAGTTGGCCCGTTCGCTCGGGCAGTAGAGGAGGAAAAACAGTGAACTATCATGGCAGAAAGTTTGCAGGTGTAGAGAACAGCAGTGGCGGGGAAGTGTCGGGGCAGACCGTGTTTCATTACGAGCAGGAAGGATCAGTGCTGCGGGCACATTATTCTGGAGGCGAAGTCGTATCCGGTGTTTTAATTGGAAAAGTGTACGACAATGGTGATCTGGAATTTCGCTATAACCATGTTAACGATGACTGGAGCATCCGGGGCGGAAAATGTTACTCAAGGCCGGAAATGCTGGAAGACGGACGAATCCGCCTGCACGAACAGTGGCAGTGGCAGGATGAAAGCAGCGAAAAGGGCACGTCTATCGTAGAGGAAGTAACAAACGAAACGGTTTAAAGTGTTTGCCCAGGAGGAAAAGGAAGTCTGACTACACAGCATATAAAGGAGACTTTCAATATGGAACATACTTCCATTGGCGGTACGAGCCTGCAACCTTCCCGGATAGGGCTCGGCACTTGGGCGATTGGCGGCACTCAGTGGGGTGGAACGGATGAACAGCAGTCAATTGAAACAATACATGCAGCGCTTGATAAAGGCATCACCCTTGTAGATACGGCTCCTGCTTACGGGTTCGGGGAATCAGAGAAAATTGTCGGAAAAGCGTTAAAGCAGGATAATAAACGTCAAAACGTCGTACTGTCAAGCAAGTGCGCGATGAACTGGAATGATGAGGGCATGTTCCGGGACGGCACAGCCGCCCGGATCCAACGCGAAATTGATGATTCCCTGCAGCGGCTGCAGACAGATCATATTGATATTTACCATGTGCACTGGCCGGACCCCAAAGCAGATATGTCTGAAACGGCAGGGACGATGAAAGAAATACTCAACGCCGGGAAAATTCGGGCAATAGCGGTCAGTAATTTCACTGTTGCCCAGCTTGAAGAATTTCAAAAAACAGCGCCGGTTCATGTTATCCAGCCGCCGTATAACATTTTTGAACGGGGCATTGAAGAAGATCTTCTTCCATATGCTGAAAAACAGGATATTTCCACGCTTTTGTATGGATCACTGTGTCGCGGGTTATTAAGCGGGAAAATGTCGGAAAACACTACTTTTGAAGGCGATGACCTCCGCAACGGGGACCCGAAATTCCAGGAGGACCGTTTTCCGCAGTACATTGCGGCGGTAAATGAACTCGACCAATACGTTCAGAACAAATACGACAAGCGTGTGATTCATTTAGCTGTCCGCTGGGTGCTCGATCAGCCTGGAACAAGTACAGCCCTGTGGGGAGGCCGTCGTCCGGACCAGATGAACGGCATTGAGGAAATTATGAACTGGCAGCTCGACCAGACGGATATGAAAGCCGTGAACGAAATCGTGGATAAGCATGTAAAAGACCCGGTAGGGCCGGAATTTATGGCCCCGCCGACTAGATAAAAAATGAAAATGCTGCGCTTAGGCGCGGTATTTTTTATGAAATTAAAGAACTATGAGAAGAAGACGGCGCCAAGTACCCAAATAAAACAGAAAATTTTGGGTGACGGAGGCTGGCAGGCTTGCTTGTTTAATCATGTCAACATTGATTCTGTCGTATTTGTGTTTTCCTTTAATTGTGTTTCCGCAGCAATTCCCATAAAATAAGGATGTAAGCGAATACTAAAATCAAATGGTCCATATTTCATCCAGAATTTATTTCATTATTGTCATTAATATATTTGGGCCTGAAAAGGGGGAAACACAATGAGTGCATCAACAGAAAGTGCACCGCAGAAAAAAAGCATCCGCTCAAGGATTCAAAAGTTCGGCAGCTTTTTAAGCAGCATGATCATGCCGAACATCGGTGCTTTTATTGCATGGGGGCTGATCACGGCTTTCTTTATTGAATCGGGGTGGACGCCCAACGAAAATTTAGCTGTACTCGTCGATCCAATGATTGTTTATATGCTACCATTGCTAATTGGTTATACCGGCGGGAAAATTGTTCATGATGTACGTGGAGGAGTTGTAGGAGCTGTTGCCACCATTGGTGTCATAGCTGGTGCTGATATTCCTATGTTCCTAGGGGCGATGGCGATGGGCCCTCTTGGCGGTATTACTATTAAAGGATTCGATAAGCTGGTCGAAGGAAAAATCCGCCAGGGATTTGAAATGTTAGTGAATAATTTTTCAGCAGGTATTATAGGCTTTGGACTTTCTATTTTAGGATTACTTGCTGTTAGCCCTATCGTTCAAGGATTGACCACAATTTTAAATGGTGCAGTAGATTTTTTAATTAACACAGGCCTTCTGCCATTAACCAGTATTATTATTGAGCCGGCGAAGGTGTTGTTTTTGAACAATGCTATCAACCACGGAGTGCTAAGTCCTATCGCGGCAGAACAGGTTGCTTCTACTGGAAAATCAATCTTATATCTGCTTGAACCGAATCCGGGCCCTGGTTTAGGTATTTTGCTTGCGTTTGCAATATTTGGGGCTGGAGTATCGAAGGCTTCTGCGCCAGGTGCCATAATTATCCAATTCTTTGGCGGTATTCATGAAATTTATTTCCCGTACGTCCTGTCGAAACCTTTAACTATCCTTGCAGTTATAGCTGGAGGAATGACTGGAGTATTTACATTTTCACTATTTAATGTAGGGCTTACAAGTGTTCCGTCACCAGGAAGTATTTTTCTAGTGGCTGGCTTTGCGGCTCCCGGCGATCTTGTTGGGGTTTTAAGCGGGGTTTTTCTTTCAGCATTGGTTTCATTTGTAGTAGCTTCAATTATTCTTAAGTTCAGCTCCAATACAGGAGAAACACTTGAAGAATCCACAGCGAAAATGGAAAGCATGAAAGGCAAGAAAAGCTCGGCAGCGTCCGCACTTCATTCCAATGCGGAAACAGCTGAAGCTTCTGAAGCTGGAACCGGCGCTTATTTAAACAAAGATGTTAACAAAATTGTCTTTGCCTGCGATGCCGGCATGGGCTCGAGCGCCATGGGAGCCTCGGTCATGAAGGATAAGGTGAAAAAGGCCGGGCTTGATATCGGCGTAACGAACACGTCGATCTCAAACATTCCGGACGACGCTGACCTGATCATTACGCACAAGGATTTGACCGAACGGGCGCGGCAGAAACGGCCGGACGCTGAACACGTATCGGTGGAAAACTTCCTTGGAAGCGACAAGTATGATGAAGTAGTCGAAGACCTGAAGCAGAAAAAAGGCGTGGAGGAAAGCTCCTCGGCTGGAGCGGCGACAGCGAAAGCTCCAGTTAACAAAATTATCTTTGCCTGCGACGCGGGTATGGGTTCGAGCGCCATGGGGGCTTCGGTCATGAAGGACAAGGTGAAAAAAGCAGGACTCGACATTAGTGTATCGAACACCTCGATTTCCAACATTCCAGACGATGCGGATCTGATTATCACGCACAAGGATTTGACCGAACGGGCGCGGCAGAAACGGCCGGACGCTGAACACGTATCGGTGGAAAATTTCCTTGGAAGCGACAAGTACGATGAAGTAGTCGAAGATCTGAAAACAAGAGAATAAGGAGGGAAACCGATGGAATATCTCACCGGCCGGGAACGTGGATTGCTGCTGCATCTTCTGCAGCATCAGGAACTGAAGCCAGTGGCTGAAATAGCTGAAGAGATGAATGTAAGCTCCCGGACGATCCATCGGGACCTTGATAAGCTGGGGGGCTGGCTTGCCGGCGAACAGGTTGAACTCGAAAGACGGACGGGAAGCGGTGTGCGGCTTAAGGGGGCGGAGGAGGATCTTGAAGAAATCAGGCTCCGCCTCCAGCGTCCTGCCGTTATTGAATATACGCCGGATGAACGCCGTACCCTGCTGATCTGTCTCGTTTTGGAGTCAGATGGGCCTGTGAAATTGACAGCGCTTGGTGCAGAATTAAAAGTAACTATAGCAACAATTAGCCAGGATTTGGATAAACTCAAAGACTGGCTTGAGCTATTTTCACTCACGCTTGTAAGGCGCCGGGGCTACGGAGTAGAGGTGCAGGGATCAGAAGCAGCCAAACGCCGGGCAATGAGCAGTTTGATTGCTGAAAACGTGGAAGAAAAAGAACTGCTCAGCTCAATCAGGCACCACATCTACGAACGAAATGTCCAGACGGAACAGGGCCGCTTGGCGGAACGCCTGCTCGGGATGGTGGGAGAAAATCACTGGTCGACGGTCGAGCAGGTGCTGTCCAACATGCAGGACCAGCTTCCGCAGAATTTTGCCGACAGTGCGTATATCGGTCTGATTGTTCATTTGACCCTGGCGATTGAGCGCATCTCTGTAGGAGAAAGCATTGATATCAATGCCGACTATATGGAGAATCTGCGCGAAACAAAAGAATTTGCTATTGCAGAAGCTATTATTCAGAAGCTTGAGCGTGTACTCAAGCTGTCTATTCCCGAGGCGGAAATAGGCTACATTACGATGCATCTGCGGGGAGCCAAGCTTCGGACGCCGGTGGAAAACCAGCTGGAAGTAGATCATCTGCCCGTGGCGATAAAAGCAAAAGCGTTGATTCAGGAGATGGAAAAACGAACTGGAGAGTCGCTGAGGAAGAATCGTTCCCTGTACGAAGGATTGGTCGCTCATCTTGAGCCGGCGCTGTACCGGCTAAGCGAAAATATGAGAATTCATAATCCATTGATGGAATCTATTAAAGAGAATTATGCCGATTTGTTTGCGAAGCTTCGTCAGGCAGCGGATATCGTATTTACGGAGAGCTACCTTCCGGATGCCGAGGTCGGTTTTCTGGTGCTTCATTTCGGAACAGCAATGGAGCGTGAAGAAGCTGTCGCTCCTCTGCATGCGCTTGTCGTATGCTCGAGCGGCATCGGCTCTTCAAAGCTGCTTGAAAGCCGGCTGCGAAAAGAGGTACCCGTACTCGGAGACCTTGAGAATGTGAGCCTGCTGGACCTTGAGGAAATGAACATGGCCGGCTATGACTTAATTATCTCTACGATTCCATTGGAGCCACAGTCGCTTCCTCATTTAGTCGTTCATCCGTTTTTAAATGAAGATGATACAAGAGCAGTCCTTCAGGCAGCGGACTCCGTCTACCGTCAGCAGAGCAGAGCTGCAGTAGCAGTAAAACAGAAGGAAGCATATGAGACATCATCGCTTAATTTATACGAAATACAGTTTTGTGTAGATTTGTCTGTCCAGATGTACCATGGTTTTTATATGCGAGAAGTGGCCGGCGGCAAAAATGCGGAGCAGGCGGTTCATTGGATCATGAATGAAATAAAAAAAGAAAATATCGTTCAGCATGCCGGGAGTATCGCAGAAGAAATCTGGGAGAAGCAGGCGAAGGGATTTGCGATCCCGGAAACTAACGTGGCGCTGTTCCATACACGAAGCAGCCAGGTAAATGAACCATCACTGACGCTGTGGCAGCTCGAAACGCCTCGGGAGCTGACAGCTATGGATGGCAGGTCAACAATGGTCGACCGCATTCTCGTTATGCTCGCCCCGGAACAGGGCCGAAAAGAAGTGTTTGAACTTATGAGTACTATCAGTGAAGAGATGCTGATGAATCCGGATCGGCTGCATGTCCTCAGGAGTGGGACAGAAGATGATATTCAAAAGCATATCGATGACGTTTTTCGGGAATGGTTGAAACGGAAAATAAATTAAGGTGAAGGAGAGAAATCATATGACTAAACCAGTACTGCAGCAGGAAAATGTGAAAATGAATGTATCACTTTCAGGAAAAGAGGAAGCCATTCGTGAAGCAGGAGGCGTTCTTGTCGACAATGGCTACGTGCAGCAGAAATATATTGATAGTATGCTTGAGCGTGAGAAAGTAACGTCCACCTTCATGGGAAACGGTGTTGCTATTCCGCACGGCACAGAAGATTCGCGTGAATGGGTGGATCATTCCGGACTGTCCGTAGTTCAAGTCCCGGAGGGAGTGGATTTTGACGGCAATGAAGTGCGAATTCTGATTGGAATTGCCGGCAAAGGGGATGAACACCTAAACATCTTATCGAAAATTGCCATTGTATGCTCTGATGAGGAAAACATCGAAAAAATGGTTCAGGCTTCATCAAAAGAAGAGCTGCTTGAGGTGATCGGAGAGGTAGAAATCTCATGATCGCGGTACAGATAGGTGCTGGCAATATCGGTCGTGGGTTTATCGGACAGGTGCTTTCTGATGCAGGATATGAGCTGTATTTTGCTGATGTAAATGACTCTCTGATCGAACAGCTGAAGGACAAAGGTGAATATGTGGTGGAGCTCGCGGAAGACGGGGCATCCGCCCAGACTATTTCAGGGGTCCAGGCTTTTCACAGCGCAAGAGAGGAAGAGGCTCTTGTACAAAAGCTGGCAGAAGCTGACTTGATCACAACGGCAGTAGGTCCGCCTGTATTGAAGCACGTAGCTCCTGTGATAGCGAAAGCATTAAAACAAAAAATTGCTGATGGAAGCCCCGCCCCAGTGAATGTCATTGCCTGCGAGAACATGGTGGCTGGCACAGCAGAATTGAAAAAATTTGTGTGGGAACAGCTTTCGGAGGAAGAGAAAACGGAAGTCGAGCGTTTTGCCGGCTTTGCCAACGCCGCTGTGGACCGTATTGTGCCGAATCAGCCTGAGGGACAGGGACTGAAGGTAGTCGTTGAGCCATTTTTGGAATGGGCAGTGGAAGCACCGTCGCTTAAAGGGAAAACTCCGGATATCCCGGCCGTAACGTATGTGGAAGACCTGACTCCGTATATTGAGCGCAAATTGTTTACGGTCAATACCGGACACGCAGCGCTTGCATACGTAGGCTTCCTGTACGGGTGTGAAACGACGAAAGAAGCGATGGACCACCCTGAGGTTTCGGGAGCTTTTGAATCGGCTATCCGTGAGACGGGGCGCCTGCTTCAAATTAAACACGGGTTCAAAGAGAAAGAGCAGAACGAATACCAGGCAAAAATCAAAGGACGGTTTTCCAATGAATACCTCTCCGACCCGGTAACCCGCGTCGGTCGTGGTCCTATCCGGAAACTCGGGCCAAAGGACCGTTTGGTTCGCCCTGCGGTAGAGCTGCAGGAGGCTGGGGAACGACCGGAGGCACTGGCGTTTGTGATCGCCGCGGCTCTTCAGTTTAACGTACCTGAAGACGGAGAGGCTGTTGAACTGCAGAACACAATTGACCGGAAAGGATACAAGGAAGCTTTAAGCCATTACGCGGAGCTTCCCGTCCACCACCCACTGGTGGAATTGGTAGCCGGGCACCTTCCGGCCGAGTAGAAACAAATAAAGAAGCGGATCGTCCATTTGGGCGGTCCGCTTCTTTTATATGTCCAGACAAACCTTTTACAGAATCCGTGCCGTTGGTCAGGTTTCCTGCGCTTTTCGCTGTCCAGCTCCGGAAACCAACGGCGGCAGTCTCTTCAGAGTCCCCCAAGGGGGAAAAGCCCCTTTGGGGAAGCCTCTTCCAGATCCCGCGCCGTTGGTCAGGTTTCCTGCGCTTTTCCGGTTAAAAGCAGGCGGAGGTCTTCTGCACTTAGGGTGTGCAGACCAGCTTGTTCGTCGGTGATGACCTGATCATACAGGTGACGTTTTTGCTCCTGCATGTGCTGAATTTTTTCTTCGATGGTTTCATGGGTAATGAGGCGGATCACCTGTACTGTTTTTGTCTGGCCGAGCCGGTGGGCGCGGTCTGCGGCCTGCATTTCGACCGCTGGGTTCCACCATAAATCATACAATACTACAGTATCTGCTCCCGTAAGGTTAAGACCAGTGCCGCCGGCTCTTAATGAAATTAAGAAGACGTCCGGGCCCTCTTCTTTGTTGAAGGATTCAGCTAGGCGTACCCGTTCCTCTCCAGGCGTGCTGCCGTCAAGATAATAATAATCAATGTCTTCTTCTGCCAGCCGGTCTCTTATAAGAGCGAGCATAGAAGTGAACTGCGAAAAAACAAGCACCCGCTGGCCATTGGCCGTCCCTTCATGAAGAATTCGCACGAGTTCTTCAAGCTTACCTGAGGAGCTTTGGTAATCGGGTTGCACGAGCGCAGGATGGCAGCAGATCTGCCGGAGACGTGTCAAAAGCGATAAAAGGTGCATCCGGTTGGCTTCCGCACCTTCTTCAAGCAGAGTCCCAGCTTCCTGCTGCACGTTCTGCAGCGTTTTTTTGTACATATCCGCCTGGTTGGTTAACAGATCGCAGTACGTTGTGGTCTCTACTTTTTCTGGAAGCTCCTGAAGCACTTCTTTTTTCGTGCGCCGCATAATAAAAGGCGCTGCTCTGTCCCTTACTTCTTCCGGACTCCATGAAGAGAACAGCTTTTTGCTCGGAAACAGTCCGGGCATAACCACGCTAAAAATGGCCCGCAGTTCATCGAGTCTGTTTTCTACCGGTGTGCCGCTCAGGGCAAAGCAGTATTTTCCGCGGAGCTGCGTGATGGCTTTCGCCGTTTTTGAGCTGGTATTCTTGACTGCCTGGGCTTCATCAAGCAGAATGCCTCGGAAAAACGTTTTTCCGTACCATTCCACGTCCCGGCGAATCAAAGGATAAGATGTAATGAAAATATCGCTCTGCTGATAAATCTGCTGCTCGCGTTCTTTTTTGCTGCCGGAAACGACAGTGGCTTTTAAGGATGGAAAGAAGCGCTCCGTTTCTCTTTTCCAATTATATAAAAGCGAGGAGGGAGCAATAATAACGAACGGTGCTTCACCGGGAGCCTCCATGCACTCCGTGGCGATAAAGCAAAGCGCCTGAAGCGTTTTGCCAAGACCCATATCATCTGCCAGAATACCGCCAAATCGGTAAGAAGCGAGTTGCTTCATCCACTGGACGCCTTCGTGCTGATATGCCCGAAGTTCCACGTCCACTGGTTCCGCAAGTGCTGTATTGTTTTCCGCAGCGCGCCGGATGTTTTGAATCATATCCTCAACATCAAGAGAAGTCTGCCAGCGATCAGCACCGGATAGATGTTTGTCCAAATTGAACGCCTGGTGGGCCGGGTAGCGAACCGATCCATTCACTGCGGTCTGGTCCGGCTTTGGCATCTGCTGCAGGGCGCGGGCAAGGCGCTGCAGCAAGTCATCATCGAGAGGAAGGAACCGGTCGTCCTCTGTTTTATAAAATTCCCGGCCCTCCTGGAGAGCCTTCCAGATTCCTGGCGTTTCTAAAGCATCTGTTACGGAGGAAGTGAGGGACAGCTCCATCCATTTTTCCTCGACATTAATATCGGAAAATAGCGACAGGCTTTGTCCGGGAATAAGCATACGTTCGACTTCTTCACTCATGAAAATATCCATATACGGACGCAAGGCAGCCAGATCCTTCGATAGAAAATCGATGATGTTTTTAGGGGACGAAAGCAGAAGCCGGTCATTCTCCTGGATAAAGCCTTTTTTTTGCAGGCGGCGGAGCTGTATATGTTCCTGCTGCCGGTCTCTTGGTACAACGTCCGGGTCTTCGAAAGATGGAACAGTACCTGGGCGAAAAGCGCTGTATTCTTTCATCCCGTAACGGTAGATTAAATCACCGGCGATTTTGCCCCCTCGGCCCTTCGAAAGATATAACATTGTCTGCAGCGACTCCAGCTGCAGGCGGCCCTGCAGCTCACCGTCTATTTCCAGGCAGCAATGGTTCATTAACGGAGCGCCCCAGTGTAAAAAGGTGTCAAGAAATTCCTGCTGCGAAAAAATGAGGCGCTTCTCTGGTGCCTGTATAAGCATCCGCTGGGAGGCAGCCGCCGTTCGCGCCAGTTCTTTTTCGGGGGAATACAAATTCCCGGCCCATAAGCAAAAACTACTGTCGCTGACAAAAAAAGGCATTTCATTTTGGGATGTGGAGAAAATCAATACATCTGAATTCTTTTCGCAGTTCAAATAAAATGAATACGGCCAGTTTTCGGTTACAGTCCATGGCCTTTCTCCGTATGCATCGGTAATATAAGCGTTCGGGCAGTCGTTAAGCAGGCTGAAAAGCGTTTCGACTGCATAAGGGGGGACCGCCATCTCTTTTTTCGATCCGCTTCTGGCTGTCCATTGCTCCTGATAAGAAGACCCCCATTCTTCCTGACGAAGTATAGAAGCTAGCAGATGAAGAACATGAAGATTTTCTTCTGAAAAGTAGTGGTACATAGGATCGAAGGTCAAAGAAGGAGCAAGACGGTACGGAGCGTCATTTTTCATCGCTTCGATAAATTGGTGGATGTTTTTTACTACGTAGCGCTGATTCTCTCCGATTTTTACTTGGACAACAGGAAACAAAACCTCGGGCCTCCGGTTATCAATAGGAAAAGAAACCAGAAAGTCAGCGTGAATCTGAGTCCCAACGTCTTCGACGCGTGACTGAAAAGGCGAAAAGTATTCTAAAAACTGGTCTTTCACGGTATCGTTTCCGTCTGGCACAGCGGGAATGGGTGAAGCCGGAGCCCCTGTGGAAGCAGGGGCCTCAAGCAGCAGGGCAATAAGATGGCGGCAAGGGGCAGAAGAGGAATGATAAAACCGGTCGCAGGAACAGTACATTTCCTGAATGGTATAGCTGGCGTCCACAGCAACAAAAACGTCCTCTGGAAAAGGAGTATCCTTTACGACTGCTTCTATATGGCGAGTATGCATCAAGGTTTCTTCTGCCATGTGGGCAATTTTATATAAATCATACAGGTGTTTGCCTTCTAAATATGTAGTTTCATCGGTCATCTGGCGTATAGCGTCCGGGGCAAATAAAGCCAATCTTCATCCTCCTTGCAACGCTGGAAATACTATCTTCCGTACGTTTTTCCTTGTCCGTATTTTAGCATATTACTACTTGAAAAAGGGAATAAAAGTACATACAACAACGGTCGCAGCAGGTATAATGTAAAGAAAGAGATCGTCGGAAGGAGAGGTTCTTATGGATATCAGGCAGCTGATTTATGAAGCGAAACAGGAAGCGTGGGCGTTTTTTGCCCATACAGACCCTGCACATGATTATTGGCATACTGAGCGGGTGGCGGCGCTTGCGGGGGACATCGCTGAAAAAGAAGGGGCAGACCCTGATATATGCATCCTGGCAGCCTGGCTTCATGACATAGGGGATGAAAAACTTCTCAAGGAAGGGGAAGACGGAGAAGAAAAAATCATGCGCTGGCTTGAGGAGAATGAAGCCGGGGAAGAATTAAAGCAGCACATTATGCAGATTGTTTCTTCTATTTCCTTCCGGCATCACCATGAACGGGCGCCAGAAACTCTTGAAGGAAGAGTGGTGCAGGATGCAGACCGCCTCGATGCACTCGGGGCTATCGGAATCGCCCGGGCCTTTGCCTACACTGGGCACACCCATCAGCCGCTGCATGACCCTCGGCCGGAGTACCGAAACGAGAGAAACAGCGCCATTCAGCATTTTTTCGATAAGCTGCTGCGGCTTAAAGGGATGATGAATACAGACACAGGCCTTTCCATCGCTACGAAGCGCCAGCGGTTTATGGTCAGTTATTTAGAGGAGTTTTACAGTGAATGGGAAAGAAAGGCATAAAAAGCGGGCTGTCCGAATGTTCGGACAGCCCTTTCTACATTTAGGATGACGGGGCGTTTGTAACATATTCCAAAATTTCCTCAGGGCGTTCGAACCGCAGCGTCGGCGAGGTGTTTTCCGGATGTACGGCGCCCCAGCCGGCTAAACCAAAAGCAGTGCCCGCTTTTTCGGCACTATCGCTGTCGTGCTGGGTGTCGCCGATATAGATAGTATTGGAAGCCTCTGTCCCGCTTTTTTCCATAAATGCCCGGAGCGGTTCCGGGGAAGGCTTGTGATGGGTAGTGTCTTCGGCGCTAATAATGTAGGAAGCAAACTGCTGCAGCCCGAAGGGTTTCATTTCATGGTCAAAGGCTTCCCGTGTTTTGGAAGTAACGATGCCAACCTGGTATCCTTGAATATTCAGTCCCTCAAGCAGCTCCTGGATGCCGGGGAAAATATCAATCAAAAAACGATTTTCTTCAAGGTAAGCGGCCCACTTATCCTGGACCGTGCGTCGCTCGTCACCCTGCAGGCCCAGCCGGTTTAAAACTTCCACCTCGGGAATACCGAGAAGCGGCCGCAGGTTTTCGTTTTCAATAATTTCCCCCGTGGTTTCCTCTACAGCGCGCCTAAGTGATTTGATAAGGGCGTCCTCTGTATTAATCAGCGTTCCATCAACATCAAAAACAAATGTACCGTACATAATTACTCCTCCTAACAAATATCTCGCTATTTGGTTTTCCCGAGTTTTCCTATTTTCAATCAGCGGAAAAAGCCTGTTGCGAGAGAGCGTTTACATAAAAAACTTTTATGCGATCTATTGAAAATTCGAGGTGATATGCTACACTTTGATGGTTCGTGACGTTGGCTTTCATACAGATGAGAGCCTGAAAAAGAAAGCACGTGAGGCGCGAAACAGGCCGGAATGCCCGCGTGTACTATTGATAAAGAGTACAAAAAAAGAAAGGAGAAAAAAGTTTGAATTTTTCACAACTTAAAATGGAGTGGCTCGGAAACATTAAAGGAGATGTACTGGCAGGAATTGTCGTTGCGCTCGCTTTAATACCGGAGGCAATCGCCTTTTCAATTATTGCCGGCGTAGACCCGCAGGTTGGGCTTTATGCTTCTTTCAGTATGGCGGTAATGATTTCAATTGTAGGCGGGAGACCCGGGATGATCTCAGCAGCAACGGGGGCTATGGCTCTTGTGATGGTCACGCTTGTTGCTGATCATGGCCTGCAGTATCTGCTTGCGACCACCGTATTAACTGGGATCATTCAGCTCCTGATTGGTTTCAGTGGACTGGCCCGCTGGATGAAATTCATTCCAAGGTCAGTGATGGTAGGTTTTGTGAATGCTCTCGCTATTTTGATTTTCCTTGCCCAAATAGAGCATTTCCGGGGAAATAGTTTTTGGCCGTTTGTTTTGGCAGGTATGGCCCTTGCAATTATTTATCTCTTTCCTAAACTTACCGGGGCCGTGCCTTCCACGCTCGTAGCCATCATTGTCGTCAGTATGGTAACCGTGTTTGGAGGTATTAATGCCAGTACAGTAGGGGATATGGGGACGCTTCCGAGTTCTTTCCCTGTCTTTCTTCTTCCGGATATACCTTTGACGCTTGAAACATTGATGA
Source organism: Marinococcus salis (assembly GCF_054971365.1). Taxonomy (NCBI): domain Bacteria; kingdom Bacillati; phylum Bacillota; class Bacilli; order Caryophanales; family Bacillaceae; genus Marinococcus; species Marinococcus salis. The sequence continues at coordinate 19,252 of NZ_JBQOJB010000018.1, forward strand.
TCATTTTGCCGTACGCACTGTCATTGTCTGTCGTTGGCTTGCTGGAATCGCTGCTGACTGCCACTATCGTAGACGATATGACAGATTCAGAAAGCAACAAGAACCAGGAAGCGCGCGGCCAGGGAATTTCCAATGTTGTTACTGGTTTTTTCGGTGGCATGGCCTCCTGCGCTATGATCGGCCAGTCGGTGATTAACGTAAAATCAGGAGGGAGAGGCCGGCTTTCTGCATTTGTTGCCGGTGTATTCCTGCTTTTCCTAATTCTCGTGCTTCAGGGATTTGTAGTTCAGATTCCAATGGCAGCACTTGCGGGCGTCATGATTATGGTATCGATCAGCACATTCGACTGGGGCTCGCTTCCTATGCTCGCGAAGGCACCTAAAACAGACTCGATTGTCATGGTCGTTGTGGTTGCTACAGTCGTTTACACGCACAACCTTGCAATAGGCGTGGTTGCTGGAGTTATTTTGAGTGCTGTTTTCTTTGCGGCTAAAATTTCAAAGGTTCATGTGAGTACAACCATTAAAGATGAAATGACGCGTGTCTATTGCGTGGACGGGCCGCTGTTTTTCGCTTCAGTAACGGACTTTGTGAAGAGCTTTGATTACAAAGAGAATTTCGATAGAGTGGAAATTGATTTATCACGAACCCATCTCTGGGATGACTCTGCGGTCGAAGCGATTGAAAAAGTCAGACTGAAGTTTAAACAGGAAGGCACTAAAGTTCGTTTTACAGGTATTAACGAAGAAAGCTCGGAATTAATGCGCAAGCTGGAAGGAATGTCTTCTGGTCACTAAGAAATAAGTGAAGGATACAGAACTGTTAATGGGGGGATGTCTGTGTACCAAAAAGTATTGCTCGCAGCAGATGGGTCCGACCACGCCCGCCGTGCTTCAGGGCATGCGGTAAAGCTATTAAAGAATGTACCGGACGGCCATTTGGACGTTATTTATATTATTGATAAAGATCAATCCAAATCGGACGTGCTGCATTACGGAAACAAAGAAATTATTCAGATGAAGCGCCGGGAGCAGCTTGAAGATCTCGAGAATGACCTGAAAGAAGCAGGGATTTCTTATGAGGTTCATATCGAGCACGGGGAGCCGGGACCGACGATTGTTTCTTTTGCGAACGACGGAGCCTATGACTGTCTCGTGATCGGGAGCCGTGGACTTAACCAGCTGCAGACCATGGTACTTGGCAGTGTCAGCCATAAAGTTGTGAAACGCGTACACTGTCCGGTGCTTGTCGTAAAATAAAACCGTCTGTTGCGGCTTTTTTGCCGCAGCAGACGGTTTTTTATTGAATGTTTTTAGCGGGGTTCTGCTTTTCGCCTCGTAGAAGAAAGCACGTAGTCATATACAGCCTGAGCGACTCCGTGATCATCATTATGGCTCGTTTGTTCATCAGCAAGCAGTTTTACTTCCTGTTCGGAATTTTCCATGGCGATGGCTGTATCAGCATAGCGAAACATGGATACGTCGTTAAAGTTGTCACCGATCGCAAACGTGAAGGCTTCTTCCCATCCCGCCTGAATGCGCAGGTGATGGAGGCCCGCGCCTTTCTCGGTATTGGGGTGCATAAACTCAAGGTTGTCCCTGCCTGAAGACGTAATGGAAACGTCCTGGCGGATTTTCCACGCGCTTCGGACGGCAGCAAGCTTATCCTCAAGCGGAGAGAGCATCAGAAATTTATAAACGTGTACATCCTCGCCCTCGATGTCTTCGAGTGAGCGGAGCTGATGCATATGGAACCGTCCGGTATTGTATTCTTCTTTGCGTTTAAATTCTGCCATGCGGTCCTCATAGTCGTCTTCTTCTTTTACGAGCTCATGAGCGTCTTCCATAAAATACTGCCAGCCCTTTGGCATGTAAAACATGCCTTTATTCGTGTAAACATGAAAATAAACGCCAAAGTCTTCAAGTGACTGTACGACGCGGAGCGCTGTTTCCTTTTCCATCACGTTTTCATATACGACAGCGTGGCCACGGTTGACGATGGCCCCGTTTAACGAGACAATGCCATCTGCTTCAATCCCAGCATCTTCAAGCAGGTGCTCGACGTCTTCAATGCCTCTGCCGGTCGCAATGACGAGCTTGTGCCCTTCGGAGCGCAGGCGGTTTAACGCCCGGGCGTTTTGCTTGGAGATATATTTTTTTGAATGCAAAAGAGTGCCATCCATATCAATTGCTACTACATTCATTTTAGTCACCTCTTATGTAACGCCTGGGGCGTCCAAATTATAATTTCAGAATAACACGAAATCACGGGGGGAAGTTAATAATAGTTGACGAAATGAACAGAACAAGCTATACTTCCTAATTGGAAGAAAATTTGACAAACAAAAACGACTCGTATAATCGAACGAACTGGGTTCGATGTTTCTACCGGGAGCCGATTTTCCCGACTACGTGTCTCTGTGTGATTGTTCACGCAGGGGCACTTTTTTATGGTTAAAATCATATACGGGAAGCTAAAGGAGAATGAAAAATGCTAAAAAAACTATTTCAGCTGGAGGACCATCAGACGACCGTAAAAAAAGAATGGACGGCCGGAGTTACCTCCTTCTTTACTATTGCCTATATATTAATCGTCAACCCGGCTATTTTATCGGATACTGGAATGCCTTATGAATTTGCCCTTCTGGCTACGGCACTCGTGACGGCCGTCGGGTGCCTGCTTATTGGGCTGTGGGGCAATGCCCCGATTATTTTAACCCCCGGCATGGGCGTGAATGCTTTTTTTGCGTACACGCTCGTGATCGGCATGGGCTGGACGTGGCAGCAGGGGCTTGCAATTGTGCTCCTTTCGGGCGTGCTGTTTTTAATTACGGCTCTGACGCCGATTGCCGGCAGGCTGGCGCAGGCGGTGCCGCTGTCACTTAAACAGGGCATCACAGTCGGTATTGGCGTGTTTTTAACCTTCATCGGTCTGCAAAAGGGCGGGCTCGTCCAGGGAGACGAAGAAACATTCGTGGCTCTTGGCAATCTGGCAGACCCGGCTGCCATGCTGACAATTGCCGGGCTGGTAATTATGCTGATGCTTGTCGTCCGTAAAGTAAAAGGTGCTTTTTTGATCGGAATTGCTGTTATTTCTCTGGTCGCGGGGCTGTTTGGCATCAGCAGCGGTGGTGCTGGGGAGGCAGTAACAGCAACTGGTGCCTATACCACGGTATTTACGGCGGCTGATTTTTCTGCCTGGTCGTCTATTGCGTTTTGGACGGCAGTTTTTTCATTGACGATGATCGTTGTATTTGAAAGCATGGGGCTTTTGCACGGACTGCTCGAACGAAAAGAAAAATTTGGGCGTTCCTATCAGGCAGCAGCGGTTACGGCATTTGGCAGCGGGTTTCTCGGGACCTCACCGACCATACCGGCAGCGGAAAGTGCTGCAGGTGTGGCAGAAGGAGGAAAAACAGGATTAACGGCGGTTGTGACTGGCCTGCTGTTTTTAGTGGCACTTCTGTTCACACCGCTTTTAGGCTTTATTCCTGAAAGCGCGATCGCCCCGGTCCTGATTATTGTAGGGGGGATGATGGTACAGGAGATCCGCCATATTTCCTTTGACGATGCCTCGGAATGGTTCCCGGCCTATTTGGTTATAGGAATTATTCCGCTCACGTATTCGATTGCCGATGGCATTGCCTTTGGCTTTATAGCCTATCCGCTGCTGAAGATGGCGCTTGGAAGTCCAAAAGCTGTTTCTCCGGTAATGTACGCTATTTCGTTTCTCTTTTTCCTGCATTATGTATTTACCTACATGGTTTAACCCCGCCTTCCTGGCGGGATTTTTTTATTGGCAGAATTGGTTAAAACGCTTACGATAGATAAAGGATATGAATACATCATAGAATTACACATATTTTTTCTGGGGAAAAGAGATCCAATACGGGGGTATGCTGCGTAAGCTTATTACATACTGCTTTTCCCGAGCATTTTGAAAAAAGGAGAAGGCCTATGTCGAAGTTATCGGATAACGATCTGTATGAGCGCATACGCGAGCGCGACAGAGAAGCGCTTGAACTTCTGTATGACCGTTATGAGCGGCTGCTTTATTCATTTGCCTACAGGATGACTAAAGACCAACAAATAGCCGAAGAGATCATGCAGGATGTTTTTATGAAAATATGGCAGGGCAAGGGAAGTGCCGTCTATCAGAAAGATAAAGGCTCTCTTTCGTCCTGGCTGCTTACAATTACACGCAACGCCTCGATTGATGCCCTCCGCAGAAGAAAACCGGAAGTGGAATGGGATCCGAGGGATTCGAAAGAAGAAACGACAGGGGTGGAGGAGCAGGTGGAACTGAAAGAAAATAATGAAGAGCTTGAACGGGCAATAGCACTTCTTTCAGAGGAACAACAAAAGATTGTCCGCCTGTTTTATTTTCAAGGGCTGTCCCAGCGTAAAATTGCAGAATCCTGTGATATACCGCTTGGAACTGTAAAGGGCCGGATCAGGCTTGCCTTAAAGAAATTAAAAGAACACCTCTCCAGGGAACGGAGGGTTGATTATGGTGAATAACAAACAGGACTGGTTGTTTGATTATATAAATGGTCTTTTAACCAAGGAAGAAGAACAGGAATTTGAAGCCTGGCTCGAAACGGATGATGAAGCGAAGCAGGAGCTTGAAGAAATGCAGGCTATCATGGGGGAATTTCCGCAGCATATCGAGCCTCAGGACCCGCCGGCCGGCATGAAAAACCGGGTAATGGAGCATGTCATTGGCAAGGAGCCGGAGGAGAAGGTGACGGTGACGAAACCAAAAAGAAAATGGAGTGCCGTAGCCGGAGCACTTGCTGCTGTTCTGCTGGCTTCCATAGGAACCAACGTCTATCTTGGCACGCAGTGGCAGCAGGCTTCAGAAGAACGGGAAGAACTGGCCTCGGACCTCGGAGAAATGCAGACCGCGCTGTCAGAACTTGAAAATTCTTCTCAGGAAACGGGAGAAGTGATTGCTTCCCAGGAATTTGCAGCAACAGAAAATTCCCAGGGAAGTGGAACGGTCACGCTTCTTAATACAGAGCAGCAGGGCGAAATGGCTGTCCACGTAGAAGGGCTTGAAGATTTGGAGAATAGTGAAGTATATCAGGTGTGGATGGTTGGAGGCGATCAGACGGTCCCTGCTGGATCCTTTACTACAAATGAAAGTGGTATTGGCTCCGTAGTTGTGCCTTCAGATGCCGTCAATGAAGACTGGGACGCTGTAGCGATCACAAAAGAACCCCAGCCAAACAATGAAGCTCCGCAGGGAGAAGTGGTGCTCGAAGCTCCACTATCCTAAAGGATTGCGAAAAGACCGGAAAAATTTTCCGGTCTTTTTTTGTATGGTCAGAAGCGCTCATGGCAGGGGGTTAAGCTTAAAAAATAATGATTCACAAAACATTCATAAATTATGATCCAATCGTATATTTGTTTCGTTAGCTGAATGAAATTAAATATGAGGGAGAATCATTTATGTCATCAACTGGAAGCTCGCCGCCATAGCTTTGCTATCATCTGCTGCAATCATTACTTCGGCAGCATCGGGAATTGCTTTTGCACACTCGCGAAGGCCACGACGATATGGGAATGTTAGAGGAAATGATGGCGTCTGTGGCCACTCCGGCCGGCGGCCTCAGATGGAGCACTATCTTCCGGGACACGTTTATCTTTTGAGGAGTCCGCCGCCGCGAAGAAGCGTAATATTGATTATTGGGCAGGCTGCTCCGCAGAGGGCAGTCTTTTTGTGTGCGGGCGCTAAAAATGGTATGTATGAGATATTGGTAAACGGGAAAAGGGACAGGGTATAGATGTACAGGAGGGGAGAATGTGAAGCGGATGAATTGGAAAGTGATTGCAGCTGTAGGAGCAGTGCTGATAATTTCAGGGTGCGCAGGGGACACGGAGAAGAGCAGGACGTCCTGGGAGGAAGAGAACTGGGGGGATATTGAGGAAGAAGCCGCTGGAACCACTGTGGAATTACATATGTGGGGCGGGGATCAGGGGACTAACGAATACATAGACGAATGGGTGGCTCCGCGTTTAAAGGAGCAGTATGACATTACACTGAACCGGAACCCAATTGAAACCGAAGACGCGCTGCAAAATCTTTATTCTGAAAAAGAAGCCGGAACAGAGGAGGGAACGATAGATATTATCTGGCTGAATGGAGAGAATTTCCGTAACGCAAAAGAAAATGATCTTTTATACGGTTCTTTTGCAGATGCTCTACCGAATGTAAACGATCATATTGATATGGATGCCGATACAAACGCATATGATTTTGGGACCCCGGTTGAAGGAATGGAAGTACCATGGGGATCGGTGCAGTTTACGTTTATGTATGACACTGAAAAAGTCGATGCTCCGCCAAACAGTATTGAAGAGCTGGCCGCCTGGGTGGAAGAGAATCCGGGTGAATTCACGTATCCGGAAGCGACAGACTTTACGGGAAACGCATTTCTGCGTCATTTTATATATAACAATGTCGACGCTGAAGAAGTCGTTGAACGGGGTTATGACGAAGAATGGATTAATGAACAAAGCAGCAGTATGTGGGAAACGCTTGGAGAAATGGAGCCGAATTTGTGGAGAAACGGAGAAACGTATCCCTCCTCGCTCAGTCAGCTGGACCGTCTTTACCGGGACGGCGAAGTGTCTATGACTATGGGTTACAACGAAGCGAGAGCAGAGAGCCTGGTCCAGAATGGCACTTTCCCGGAAACAACGGACACTTTCGTATTTGAAAACAATTCGATCGGCAACACCCATTATCTATCTATTCCATTTAACAGTACCAATGTGCCCGGGGCAATGGCAGCAATCAATTATTTAGTGTCCCCGGAAGCGCAGCTGCAGAAGCAGGCACCATCGATGTGGGGGGACAGCACCGTGCTTGATCTTGATACGCTCTCCGAGGACATGCGCCAAAAATTCGTTGAACAGGACCGCGGCAGCTCTGTGCTTGATGCTGAAGTGTTAAATGAAGCCTATCAGCCAGAAATGGATGCAGGCTACGTGGAGTGGGCCGAAGACCGTTGGGAAGATGAAATTGTTCAAAGATAAAAGCACACTCATTATGCTTTTGCCAGCGCTTCTTATTACAGCGGGACTTTCTATCTACGCGGTTACAGTACTCTGGATGCGTTTAGGTAAAGAGAATAGTCCCTCAGGCATTCTCCGTGAAATAGTTTCTCTGCCTTCATTCTGGGAAAGCCTTGGCTTCAGCCTTGGAGTGACCGCTGTTTCCGCTGTGCTTTCACTGGGAATTGGCGTTGCGGCGTCCAAATTACTGTTCGGAAAAAAGCGCAGTACGGGCGCAGGTGCACTGTTCTGGGTGCCGATGGCTGTACCTCACTTTGTCGGTGCTTATCTGGTTATCTGGTTTTTCTCGCAAAGCGGGTGGGCAGCGTCGCTTACGCAGCAGCTGGGCCTGATCGATCAACGAACAGAATTTCCAATACTGACGAATGACAGAGGTGGAATTGGGATCATTTTATCCTACGTATGGAAAGAGATTCCCTTTGTCATACTGATGACAGCCCCGGTATATCTTGAAATGAACAATACGGCGAGACAGGCTGTAGCGACGCTTGGCGGCAGCGCGTTCCGTAAATTTAAAGACGCAGAGTGGCCCTATTTAAAAGCGGTCACCCTGGAGACAGGAGTAATCCTGTTTGCATTTGTATTCGGTGCCTTTGAAGTACCTGGATTAGTTGGAGCCACCCGCCCGGAAATGATCGGAGTCACTATTTTCGAATGGTACAGCGGAGGAAACTGGGAGGAAAGACCTTACGCCTACGCGGTATCTGCCTGCATTGGAATCATATTCATCGCTCTTAGTGCCCTTCTAATGTGGTATACCCGCCGTCTGCGGATACGGATATGGAGGAGGGAGTAGCATGAAAGGAAAAAGAAAAATAACCGCGGGGATTTTTGCGTTTTGCTTTGCAGCTCCTTTGCTTGCGCTTGTCCTCCAAAGCTTCGCTGCCGATTGGCCATTTGGCGAGCTCTGGCCGGTGTCCTGGACGCTCGACGGATGGGGTGTGCCCTTTGGGGATCCTCTGCTTGCAGGGGCCTGGCGGCAAACCATTCTCATCGCCCTATGTGTGGCAGCTTTAAACCTGGTCATTGGAGTGCCGGCAGCTAAAGCTCTTGTTGTCCGGGAATTCAGGGGGAAGGAACTGGTCGATGCCATGCTTTTAATTCCCGTCCTTTTACCAATTACTGCACTTGCTGTCGGCCTGCATATCTTTGCTCTGCAAAGCGGTACTGCAAACACGTGGTACGGGGTCGCTTTTTTTCATCTGCTTCCGACGCTCCCTTACACCATTCGCATTATCCGTGCCGGCTATGAACGGATGGGGAGAAGCCAGTATGAACAATCGCGGAGCCTTGGAGGCACGGCTTGGTCCAGGTTTTTGCTGATTGAGCTCCCTCAGATGACTGCCTCTATGCGTGCAGCTGTCTTTTTTGCAGTGGTTATTTCAGTCAGCCAGTTTGCCCTGACTGTTATTATTGGGGGTGGGATCGTTACGACAATGGCAGTATTGTATTATCCGTATACAGACAGTGCGGCCCCGTCAGCCGTCAGCGCCTTTTCCTTAATGACAGCCGCTCTTCCGGCAGCCGCAGCTCTGATTGCTGACGGAGCGCTCAGGCTTAGTACAAAAATTTTAAAATCGTGGTAGGGGTATGGAAATATGGCATATGTATCCGTTCAGAACGGGAGCAAGGTTTATCAGGAAAAGCAGGTGCTCCGAAATATCAATATCGAGCTCGAAGAAGGAGAAAACAGAAGCCTGGTCGGTAAATCCGGCACGGGGAAATCGACGCTTTTACGCTGCATTGCCGGCATTGATACGTTTTCGGGTGGAGTGGTGACCATTGAAGGCACAAAAGTCAATGAGATGCCGGCGGAAAAGCGTCCCATCGTCTTAATGTTTCAGCAGCCGCTGCTGTTTCCTCATTTAACGATTCTGCAAAACGTTACATACGGGCTGAAAATGAAACGAATACCTAAAAAAGAGCGTGTGAAAGCCGGCAGGGAACTGCTCAAAAAAATGGAAATAGCAGAGCTCGAAGGGCTGTATCCGTACCAATGCTCTGGTGGCCAGCAGCAACGGGTGGCTCTTGCACGGGCATTGGCGGTGAAGCCGAAGGTGCTGCTGCTTGATGAACCGTTCTCAAGCTTGGACAGTTATTTGCGCAAAACAATGCGCCGCTGGGTGAAAAAAATACTTGAAGAAGAAAACATCACCTCCATGTTTGTAACCCATGACCGGGAAGAAGCCTTCGATATGGGGGAGAACGTTAGCGTAATGGATGGGGGCGAAGTGATAGAAACAGGGAACAGAGAACAACTGATGCGTGAGCCTGCACGCCGGGAGACCGCTTCGTTGCTGGCAGATGGCTGGTGGTTTTCGGGTAGAGGCTTTGTGCCGGCTGAATCCTTACGGATTACAAAGGAAGCCGGAAACAATTCTTTTGAAGTTGAACCGGGACCTGTAAAGAAACAGTATGGCCTTTGGATCCAGACGTTTTACGAAGCCGGGGGGAGGCAGGCCGTTACGCTTGCTGTGAATGAACCGTTCCACGGAAGGGCATTTGTAACTCCGGCTTGAAAAAAGAGCATTAAAACCATTTATAAAACTGGTTTTGGTTGTCGATTTACGAAAAAAGGGTATGGACACGATATGAATAATATAAATGGGGACCTGCAATGATTGATACACACGCCCGAAAATGGGCAGACCCGGTTATAGACAAAACAGCTGAGTGGTTTCTGCGCCGGCACTGGACAGCCAACCAGGTAACTGTGCTCGCCTTCGGGATCGGCGTTCTTACGGGGCCACTCATTTATTTTAACGTCGGATGGGCAGCTTTTATTTGTTTGTGGATTTCTGGGTTTTTGGATACTGTAGATGGGGCGATGGCAAGAAAAACCAGGCCCTCTGCATTTGGGACAGTACTTGATATTACGTTCGACCGTCTCGTGGAAGCGAGCGTGCTGCTCGGCCTTGCCTTTCGGTATCCGGATTTAATGTGGCTGCTGCTTCTATTAAGCGTCTCAATTTTATTTTCAATTACTGTGTTTCTCACGGTCGGAAATATGTCGGAACGCAGCGGGGTCAAATCATTTTACTACCAGGCAGGGCTAGCCGAACGAACAGAGGGATTTATTTTATTTTCCATAATGATGCTTTTTCCATCTTTTTTACTATATTCCACTGCTTTATTTCTACTTGTCGAAACATTTACCGCTCTGCAGAGACTGTTGGAAGCAAAACGATTATTAAAGGAGCAGGATGAGAATGCCACAGAGTGACTACGATTTAATTGTACTGGGAGGCGGATCCGGCGGACTGACCGTGGCGTCCGGAGCAGCACAGTTTGGTATGAAGACTGCTCTGGTTGATGATCGAAAAAACCTGGGCGGGGAGTGCCTGCACGCCGGATGTATACCTTCGAAAGCCTTTGTAACCGTCGGAAGAGAAATGCAGAACGCCCGAAGAGCGGCAGAGGAATTTGGCCTGAAAATGAGCGGGGACGCTGATTTCGATCATGTAAAAGAAAGAGTGAGAAACGCGGTAGCCGATGTGCAGGAGCTTGATGACATAAGCGAATTCGAAGCGCTTGGGATTGACGTATACATGCGGCGCGGGGAATTCATGGACCCGCATCACCTGTATCTTGAAGACGGGAGCGTTATCGGCGGAAAAAGAATCGTTATTGCCACCGGTTCAAGTCCGAACGTTCCTCCTATTGAAAATCTGGAGCTTCTGCCTTACTACACAAACGAAACGATTTTCGAAGCAGAGAAGCTTCCGAAAAAATTAGTATGTGTCGGTGGAGGACCGGTAGGCATGGAGCTTGCCCAGACGCTTGCGCGCATCGGTTCTTCTGTGACGACGGTAGACTCGGGCGATCGTATTTTTTCAAAAGAAGAAAAGGAAATTGCCGAGCGGGCGCAGAAAGAATTAGAGAAGGAAATCCATTTTATTCCTAACAGCCGGGTGGTAAGGCTCGAAGAGGACAACGGGCACATTTACGCAGTCACAGAAGGAGAAACCGAACGGAGAATAGAGGCGGATGCTCTTTTGCTTGCAGCGGGACGTGTGCCAAACACGAACAACATAGGATTAGAAAAAGCAGGTGTGAGGGTAAGGAAAGATAGGAGTATCGATGTCTCAAGCACATTGCAGACGTCTGTTCCTCACATCTATGCGGTTGGCGACGCAAGCGGCGGCTATATGTTTACGCATGCTGCTGGCATGGAAGGCCAAACCGTCGTTTCAAATGCTGTTTTCGGACTGCGCCGGAAAATTAATTATAATGCGCTTCCCTGGGCGTATTATACGGAGCCGGAAATTTTTCATCTTGGCGTTACCGAAGAAGAAGCAAAGCGTCTTGAAGGCGTGGACGCCCGTATTTACCGCATTGAAGGAAAACAGGTGGACCGCTTTTTGGCTGAAGGAGACCCGGCGCCTTTAGTGAAAATCATAACGGACCAAAAAGGGAACATTATCGGGGCGCATGCGGTCGGGCGCCATGCCGCTGACTGGATGCAGCAGGTCACTGCTGCAAAAACGTGGAAGAAGAAGCTGCGGTCCTTTTCAAGTATCGTGTATCCGTATCCGGCTCACGGAGATATTGTGAAAAAAGCAGCCGATGAATACTGGCGGGAAGCTTTGTTTAACAGCCCGGTTAACAAGGTACTTAAAAAGTATGTAGCATGGTTTCGGTAATTGAAGAAACAAGGAGGAAATATAGTGACTAAACGAGTAATATTCGTAGGAGCAGGCCATACCCACCTTTCTGTAATAAAAGAATGGAAAAAAAAGAAAAAAGACGTAGAGTGGATTCTTATTTCCCCAGGACAGTACCAGTACTACTCCGGCATGTATTCAGGATACATGGAGGGACGTTACGCCATTGAGGACATTCGTGTTCCGCTCCGCTCATTCTGTAATGAAAATGGCGGCACGTTTGTTTCGGCCAAGGTTACTTCCATAGATCCCGAGCAGAATATCGTTTTGACCAATGCAGGTAAGGTAATGCATTTTGATTATCTTTCTGTAGACATTGGAGCACAGCCGAAAGGGCTTGAGATTCCACATGTGAAAAAGCATGCGGAGGTTTTAAAGGCAAATGAAAACTTCTCGGAAGCAGTGGAAAGCGTTCGTACAAGCCATCATCCAGTTATTGTCGGAGGCGGCTATGCAGGGGTCGAAATGGCGTTTACCACGCAGGCATGGAGAAACAAAAACAAGTTCCAGTCCCCGGTAAAAATCATTTCGGGCAGTAAGCTGCTCCCTGAAGATACAGATGAAACGCGCCAGCAGGTGTACGATCTTCTTGATAAAAGAGGGATTGAGTACTTCGAGAACGAAGAAGTGCACCAGGTGACAGACCGCACGGTGGAAACCGATTCCCTGTCCTTTCCATATGAAGATTTATTATGGATGACCGGTCCAAAAGCACCTGCCTGGTTTGAAGCATCCCGTCTTCCGGTGGACAGCGAAGGCTATCTGCTCGTCAACGAACATCTGCAGTCGGTAGCATACCCGCAAATATTCGGGGTTGGAGACTGTGTCACAATTGCCGGCCATGAAGATATCCCGAAAAACGGAATATCAGCTGTCAAAGAAGCCCCTGTGCTTCTCGAAAACATTAAGCGTTCCCTAAAAGGAAAAAAGCTGACGAAGTATTCACCACAGAAAAATTATATGGCTATTCTGAACCTTGGACGCAAGCAGGGACTGATGATTTACGGTGATAAAACCCGCCTGGGCAAAGCACCTTTTAAAATCAAGCACCGGATCGATAAAAAATTCATCAAAGAACTACAGCCATCAAGAAAAGCGTAGTCCCGCGTTTCAGGAGACTTATCCGGCTGGCCTGTTCCCTGGCTGGACTTGGCCAGAGCCAAGGAAGCCAGGGCGGCCAACGGAATAAGCGACTGCGGGACGAAGCTGGACAGGAAGAAAAGCGTAAGAAGCCGGGGAGTGGCGCGGGATCTGGAAGCTCTTTTGCCAAGTGGCTCTTTCACTTGGAAAGAAGAGCTGAAGAGACCTGCCGCCACTGGCTTCTGAAGCTGGACAGAGAAAAGCGTAGAGGCCCGTTCAGCCGCGACAGGCACTTCCCGGCCGTGCAGAGCAGCCTGCTGCTCGGAATCGGACGGAAAGTGATCCCGAGCGGTTGGGCATCGAAGCTGGCCAAAAAGAAAAGCGTAGAGGCCCGGTCAGCCGCGCCAGAGGAAAGCGTACGTTCCTATTGCAGGCACGTGCATGATGAAATTAAAAATGAATTGTATAACAAAAGCGGACTGCCAGTTAAAAAGGCAATCCGCTTTTTCATTCTTACGTTGTTTGGCTGGAAACAAAATAGGAATTTTCATGGAATGAAATATCAGGATATTTGTCTTTAGCCATGTTTAACTGAAATTCATTTTCAAACAAGGCAACCAGGCGATCGTTTCGGTCGAGAGCGAGATTTTTTTGTTTCCTGGTAAAGGTATTAAGTGCCTCGGCAGGCCCGTCCACCCACCTGGCGACCGACAAAGGAAGATTTTCCATTTTAATATGGGCGTTATACTCATTATTCAGCCGGTGCTCGAGTACTTCGAACTGAAGCACGCCGACAACGCCGACAATCTGCTGCTCCGGCACCCGCTGATACGTTTTGAACAGCTGAATGGCGCCTTCCTCGGTTAACTGCTGGAGGCCTTTTTCAAATGATTTATGCTTCATTGCGTCTTTCACAGAAATGGAAGCAAAATGTTCTGGTGAAAAGTGAGGCATCTCTTCAAAAGAAAATGTGCCTGCTTCTGCAAGTGTGTCGCCAATCCGGAAGGTGCCCGGATCATACAGGCCGATAATATCACCGGCATAGGCCTCCTGGACAATGCTGCGGTCCTTGGCAAGAAACTGGGTCGGCTGGTGCAGCTTCATGTTTTTGCCTATGCGGACGTGATTCACCTGCATGCCCGGGGAATACTTGCCGGATGTGATTCTCATAAATGCGATCCGGTCGCGGTGTTTCGGATTCATATTTGCCTGGATTTTAAAAATAAAGCCGGAAAAATTGTCACTAATAGGGGAAACGAACCCCTGATCGCTTTCCCTTCCTACGGGAGCCGGCGCCCATTCCATGAAATACTCGAGGAAATTCTGCACACCGAAGTTCGAAACGGCACTTCCGAAGAAAACAGGAGTCAGTTCGCCGCTTTTGATCCGCTCTTCGTCATACTCATCCCCGGCCACATCGAGAAGCTCGATTTCCTCCTGAAAAGCAGATAACAGCTGCGGATCAATGCGCTCTTTTAATATAGGATCGTCAGTACCGTTCACGTAAACAACTTCTGTCTGGGAAGGCGAGTCTGGATTGAACCATTCCACTTTTTTGGCGTGGCGATCGTAGATGCCGTGAAAGTCCTGGCCCATGCCGATCGGCCAGTTCACAGGGTAGGAGCGGATGCCGAGAATGTCTTCCATCTCTTCCATCAGCTCGAATGGGTCCCGTCCCTGACGGTCGAGCTTATTGATAAATGTGAAAATCGGAATACCTCTCATGCTGCAGACTTTAAACAGTTTTTTCGTCTGCGCCTCGACGCCTTTCGCTGCGTCAATAAGCATGGTCGCCGAATCGGCAGCAGTCAGCGTACGGTACGTATCCTCGCTAAAATCTTCGTGGCCGGGGGTGTCGAGGATGTTGATACGGTGGCCTTCGTAGTTAAATTCCATCACAGAGCTTGTAACGGAGATACCGCGCTGCTTTTCGATTTCCATCCAGTCACTAGTCGCATGACGCTGGTTTTTCTTTCCTTTAACGCTTCCTGCTTCGCGGATGGCGCCCCCAAAGTACAGGAGTTTTTCCGTTAAGGTTGTTTTCCCGGCGTCCGGGTGCGAAATAATGGCAAACGTCTTTCGGGATTCGATTTCGTTTTTCCATGCAGCCATTCGTTATATCCATCCTTCGTTTAAATTTGCTGATCGTCTAGCCGCGTTCGTAAGCACTCTTCCTATCTTAATAGATAAGCTTAGTTTTCGGCAACAATGAGCAGGGTAAAAGAAAAGTGGTGAGTACGTTATGTCAGGGAAGTTTTTAATTTAATTAATGTAAAATGTAGGACAATAGCCGCAATAATTTGTAAAATTCGTTGGAAATGTTTATTTTCAAGAAATTAATGGTAAAATTTTAATATAACGCTATCATTTATTTAGTTATCTATCATTTATAAGAGGTGAATGACATGAGATTTAAAAGAACAGCCGTCGTCGGTGCTCTGTCAGCAACACTTATTTTCCCATTGACCGCTCTCGGGCAGGATACATACATTGTAGAGTCCGGAGATACGTTAAATACGATTGCACAGGAGCACGGGGTGAGCGTAGAGGCGCTTATGGAAGAAAACAGCAACATTCAGAACCCTAATGTGATTAATGTAGGCCAGAGCATTGCTATTCCTGGCAGCGAAAGCAGTTCTTCATCAGAAAGCAGTTCAGCTGAAACTTCAGAGGCTGTTTCCTCCCAAAGCGAATCTGAGTTTGAGCAGGAAGTGGTCCGTCTGACAAACGAAGTACGTGCAGAAAATGGACTTGAACCGGTAGAAGCGGACAGCTCCCTGCAAAGTGTAGCGGACGCGAAGTCCCAGGACATGATTGAGAATGATTATTTTGCTCATGAAAGTCCGACATACGGCAGCCCTTTCGAAATGATGCAGGAGTTCGGCGTAAGCTATGATGGCGCTGGTGAAAACATTGCAGCCGGACAGGATACGCCACAGGACGTTGTAGATGCATGGATGGATTCTCCGGGACACCGCGACAACATTTTAAACCCTGATTTCACTCATATCGCCATAGGCTATGAGGAAGGCGGCGAATACGGACAGTATTGGACGCAGATGTTTTTGGAAAAATAAAGAATAAAGGTGAAGCGGCTGCCGGTGGGCGGCCGCTTTTTTTGAATGTGCGTCATGACAAAAAGCAGGCTTTTCTGTATGAAAATAGCCTGCTTTTTATTAAACCCATACCTCAGCCCAGTTTTGGATCGCATTAATGACTGGTTCGAGATTTTTTCCTTTATTCGTCAGCTGGTATTGGACGCGCACGGGTTTTTCCGGGAAAACGCTGCGCTCTACAATTCCTTTTTCTTCGAGCTCTTTCAACCGTTCTGTAATCAATCGGTCGCTCATATCGGGAATTTCTTTTTTAATATCCTTAAAGCGGAGCGGTCCCTGAAGAAGCACCAGGATCAACAGGCCCATCCATTTTTTACCGAGCAGTTCCGCTGCAAATTCGTATTTAGGGCAGATGGAAGTCTTCTGCATAATAGTTCACCTCTTTATGAACATAGTACCACAAAATCGTTGTTTCGTAGAGGAGGGGGAGGGGTATAGCCTGTAGGGTGAGTTGACAGTACGAATGTTTTCATGTACTTTCGAAAAGTAAGTAACTTTACAAATACAAGTAATAGAGGTGTTGTCAGTGAGCAAAGTATTGGTACCATTTTACAGTGCGTACGGGCATATACATGAAATGGCAAAAGCAGTAGCAAAAGGCGCGGAAGAAACCGGAGCCGAAGTACGGGTCGTAAGAATTCCCGAATCGCAGATGGCTAAAGAGGGCATGTCCACACAGGAGGCCTACGTAGAGGCACAAAATAAACAGGCGGACATTCCTGAAGCTACAACGGATGATCTCGTATGGGCCGACGGCGTTGTTTGGGGTATTCCGACACGCTTTGGCAACATGCCGGCCCAGGTGAAGCAGTTTATGGACGCAGCTGGAGGCCTTTGGGCGAATGGGTCCCTTGAAGGCAAGGTAGCCGGAATCTTTACGAGCACAAATACGGCTCATGGCGGCCAGGAAACGACAATTATTACATCGATCGTTCCGCTTCTTCATTTCGGCTTCATTTTCGTCGGTCTTCCTTATGGAGAGAATCCGGAAATGACTGAGCGCGAATTTGTCGGTGGAACGCCGTACGGTGCTTCTACGCTTGCCGGCCCCGATGGAACCCGGATGCCAAGCGAAGGCGAATTGACAATGGGCGGCCGTTTAGGCGCCCGGGTGGCAAAAGTGGCAGAGAAGCTGAGCACTTAACAGAGATCAAAAAAAGCGTCCGCATATGCGGGCGCTTTTTTATATACATGGCGTTAGTTACTGCCGTAAAGGTCAGACGGGTCTTTTGCTTCAATAGGCTGGTCAATTTCCCGGTGACCGTAAAAGTCTGTAACGACTTCGCCATCAATGAGAATCTGCGTTTGGCCGTATCCGAACTGGTCCATCAAAGCTGACAGTTGTTCTACAAAAGCAAGCTCAAGCGTACTTCCAACTGTAGTAGCCTCAAGCACAGAGGGTTCAAAGGAAACATAGGCGGTATTGCCTTTAAATTCAACAAACTGCACTTCTGTTTCCACTGGAAGCGGGCTCACCGCGTTTTCTGTTTCAGGGCCGTCGAGCCATGCCTGCACAGCTTCAAACGGCAGGTCGTTTTCCGTTGCTGCTTCGAGGCTGCGGGTTTCAGAAATCGTCTCCATTAAATCGCTGTCGAGGTAATAAACAGTCACTTCCTCTGTTACTCCCTCTTCTTCGTCAGAAGCTGGAGCGCTGTTTGTTTCCGCATTAGCATCTTCGGAAGCCTCAGCAGACTCTTCAATGGCTTCCTCTTCGCTCTTGGCTGTGTCGTCAGAAGCACTTTCTTCTGTCGCGTTATCTTCAGGCGAGGCATTTTCTAATGAAGCCTCTTCGTTGGAGGTATCTGAAGAATCTACGCTTTCCTTTTCATTTTCTGTGGCGTTTTCTTCTGTAGAGGAGCTATCTTCAGTGGAATTGTCGGATTCTGTCTCTTCATCAGCTTCGGAAGCTGTTTCTTTGTCTGCCTGTTCTTTATTTTCTTGGCTTTCTTTTTCCTCTTCTTTTCCATTGGCTTCAACAGAAGCCGTCTCGGATGTGTTTTCATTGTTTTCCGTGTTTTCATTGTTTGCGGTTCCGCAGGCGCTGAGAGTAATAATGGCTGTGGCAGCAATTGCTAAAAATGAGAATCGTTTCATGGAATCCCCCCGGTCAAATATTAAATTTAGTTTACAAATAATACAATGTTGTTACATAATTATACCATGTTTTGAAATAAAGAAAGGTTCAAATCCCTTAAAGGAAGATAAACAGGACTTTACTAATGTTAAATCCGAATGCGTCAGCATCAGTGGGTTTTTCAGAAAAAACTGTGAAAATGCTATAATAGTGCGAAGTATTTTGCTAATATCTTATGAGGCATCAGCAGAAGAATTAAATTTTGAATATACATAAAAAGAAAACGAGTGGAAACGTAATCCCTTTTTCCACTATCTATTAATAAAATTACCGGTGTAACTAATACAGACAGGGAACGTCTACATTAAGGAAGTGTTCATCATGCATGATGAGTTTGAAAGGCTATATGAACAATATCATCACTCCCTTTTCCAATACTTATTTTATATGGTCCGGGATCGTGAAACGGCAGAAGAACTGGTCCAGGAAGTTTATATTAAAGTTCTGCATTCCTTTGATACGTTTGAAGGTAAAAGCAGTGAAAAAACATGGCTTTATTCTATCGCCAGGCATGTTGGCATAGACTGGATCCGCAAGCAGAATAGAAAAAAGCGGAAATGGCTGGGCGTGCTTGGCCCTCTGTCAAAAGAAGAAATGCGGGACCCGGCGCCTCTTCCAGACGAAATTCTAACTGCCAAAGACGATGTGCGTGAAATTTACGAATGCATGAAAGCATGCTCGGCGGATCAGCGGCAGGTGCTTATGCTTCGTTACGTGGAATCGCTTTCGATCAAAGAAGCAGCTGAAGTGCTCGGATGGTCGGAAAGTAAGGTGAAAACGACACAGCACCGGGCCGTGAAAAAGATACAGGACTTAATGGAAAACAGGGAAAACTTAGAAGAAAGGAGGGCAGGAGATTGAAGAAGCATAATCGTTCCAGGGAACGGATTGAACATTCATTAAAGCAAATGCCCCGGGTGCAGGATAAACGGTCCAAAAATGAAATCTATCATAATATTCAGGATCGGCTGGATTCGAAAAAAAGACAACGCACGCACCGGCGATGGCCGGCTCCAGTTTTCACCTCGGCGGCAATCCTCTTACTCGCGATACTTATCGTTCCGGGAATATGGTGGACTTCGAATCAGACAGCTTCCCCTTCTCAGGAAGAAAACGCTGAAGACGAGAATGAAACTGGAGATTCAGAGTCAACCGAACGTCAGGAATCGGAAAATACAGATGAAGATGCTTCAGACAGCACCGGCGATGAAGAATCTGTGCCTGCAGAAAGCAACACCGAAGAAGAAGGATCTCCAGAGATCCAGGAAAACACGGAGGAGAGCGGAGAAGTGCCGGCCGGATATGTATCGGCGCTTACAAAGGAAGAAAGCAGCAGCGGTGTAAATGCTGTAACTATTCCTTTCGAAAGTATGGAGGGGTCAGTCATTGTCCCTTTGACGTTTGTGGCGGAAACAGATCTGAAGAATCTTTTGAGTTACATTACTGAAGAAATCGATGGTAATGACTTTGGGCTCGGGCCTGCGGTGACAGAAAAAGTTTCGTGGAAAGATACTGATAATGGCAGGCTCGAAGCAGCAGTGTCCTCTGAAACTACAAATGTGGAAGCCGGCCAGATTGAGCGGGGTATTGAAGAGCTTGCCCGTTATTTAGGAGAAGAAGGTATAGCGGTATCAAATATATCCACTGAAGACAATGAAGATGAAGAAATAGAGGCGGGGGACATCGAGCAGAATCGCGGCTACTATTTATATGATGTAAACGAATCCTCTTACTTGGTAACCGGTGAAGGGGCCGGCGTTTCTACGACGAATGGGAACGGTTCTCTTCTTTCCCTGGAGGAAACACTGGTAAAGATGAATGAAGGGCCTGAAATCTCCGAAGTGAGGGCCCCCATTCCCGCTTCTCTTACTGTGGGGAATGTAGAAGAGGAGGGTGAATCAGTCACTATCAGCCTGGCAGGGTCTCTTGAAGATACGTCTGCGGAAGTGCAGCAGGCGATGATGGATGCGGTTGGGCTTGCGGCTGCTGATTTTGGATATGATTCTATAGAGTTTATTTCTGAGAGCAGTGAACCAATCGGGGAGGTGCCGCTCAATCAGAGATGGGAAGTTCCTTCGGCTCCTAATACGATGAATTGGAAAGCCGGCTGACTCTAAATTTGTTATAAGGTATAGGAAACTTCTAATTATTTCATGTATAATGACGAGGGATATTTTGAATACATTGGAGGCTGCTTAAATCATGGAATATGATTCAAATATTAAAAATAGACTTCGCCGCGTTGAAGGGCAGGTGCGGGGTGTCCTTCGGATGATGGAAGAGGGCGAAGACTGCCGGAGCACTGTAGGGCAGATGTCAGCGGCACGTTCAGCGATGGATCGTGCGATCGGTGTAATCGTCAGTGAAAACCTGGAACAGTGCATGCGGGAGCAAATGGAACGTGGAGAAGACACGAACGAATCTGTACAGGAAGCCATCAATCTGCTCGTAAAGAGCAGGTGACGAAAAAGAGGCCACTTCACTGCGGGAAGGGCCTCTTTTCTATCTGGCGCAGGCGCTGATACATAGGTGGAAATATGGTTTCCCGCGTTACTGTTCGGCTTCTTCTGCTTTTCTATGTCCAGCTTCAGAAGCCAGTGACGGCAGGTCTCTTCAGCTCTTCTTTTCAAGTGAAAGAGCCACTTGTCAAAAGAGCTTCCAGATCCCGTGTCACTGTTCAGCCTCTTCCGCTTTTCTTCTTGTCCAGCTCCAATGCCCCCCTCTCGGGATTACTTTCCGTCCGACTTCGAGCAGCAGGCTGCTCTGCGCGGCCGGGAAGTACCCTTCGCGGCTACCAGGGCATTTCCGCTTTTCTTTCTACATCAAAGCTGTGATGACGAGCTGAAGCACACGAAGAAATACGGCTCCTACTATAATGTAGGCGATAATCAGGGCAATCCGTTTCCCTGCTTTCTGGGCAGTTACTGCCCGGATCTTCCGTCGCGGCCTGAGTATATCGGAAGAAGGCCCGTAGCCGTGAGAAAAATAAAAAGGAACAACGTTTTTTAAAAAGAGAGGGATCAGCCCGAACCCGGCAACAAATCCAAACAAGTGCGCCCATATGTTGACCCCGGAATTTAACAGAGTGAACACCATGCCTATCACAAGCAGGACAACAACTATCTGGGCACTTGAAGGGTCAATTAGGTGCCGGCGGTTCATCATAATAAATACATACGCACCAAACAGTCCGTAAATGGCGCCCGAGGCACCAAGGTGTGACAAATAGAGCCCGCCAAAAAACAGCGTGGCAATATTTCCAATGACCCCGGCTGTTAAGTAAAATGCCAGAAATTTGAGGCGGCCGAGCATGAATTCGAGAGGCGGCCCGAAAAGCAGCAGGGCAAAAGAGTTGAAAATCACATGACCGAATGACGTATGTAAAAACACCGGAGTAAGAAGACGCCAGTACTCTCCGCTCTGAATAGCGAAGTTGTTGCCTACCATCAAATAATAAATCACTTCTCCGAAAGGAATAAGGCCGTTTGTCAGGGCAGAAAGATTCACCCAGCAAAATAACAGCAGATGGATCACCAGTATTATAGAGATTACAGGGTAGCGCCTTAAAAAAGTAGAAAAAGTCTCATGGCGGATAAACAAGTGGGTTAATCCCCTTTCTGGTAACGGGTATACCAAGGTGTATAAGTATATACGGCCAGTGTAGCACGAATAAATAAAGGAATACACGAAAAGCGTTGCGGGAAGGGGAAGTGTATGATTAAGGGAATCGGCATAGACATTATTGAATTAGAGCGGATCGAACGCTCTCTAAAACAGAAAAAATTTTTGCCGCGAATTTTAAATGAGCAAGAATTAATAGCCTCCGAGCGGCTTTCCGGCAAACGACTGGTAGCATTCACAGCGGGAAGGTTTGCCGCTAAGGAAGCATTTGTCAAAGCAGCGGGAACTGGTATTTCTGCAGAGACAGGATTTCACGATATTACGGTGAGTAACGGAAAGAAAGGAGAGCCGCTGCTCCGCTGCAGGGGCTATGAAGCGTATACGATACACGTATCCATCAGCCATTCGCGGGACAGTGCAGTTGCACAGGTTATTATTGAAGAAAGGAGTGAAGGATATGCAGATCGTAACGAGTAAAGAGATGCAGCAGCTCGACCAATACACGATTGAAACAATTGGAATGAAAGAAGAGCTATTAATGGAAAACGCTGGACGTGCAGCAGCAGATGAGATTCATAAGATGCACTCTGAAGCGCATACGGCCGTTATTTTTGCCGGGAAGGGAAACAACGGTGGTGATGGCTTCGTTATCGGGAGAAATCTTTCGTCCCTTGGCTGGAACGTCAGCGTGTATTTGCTGGCCGCAGAGGACGCCCTTTCTGGAGGCGCACTGTACCATAAAAATTTATACTGTGCCTGTGGTCTTCCGATGACGGCAGGTACCGGCATCCCTGAACCAGATTCGCCGGAAGAAGGGGTCATTTATATTGATGCCATGCTCGGTACGGGAATTCATGGAGAGCTGAAGGAGCCTTTTTATTCTACAGCCAGATGGCTGAACAGCATAAAAGCACCAGTTACAGCGGTGGATATTCCTACCGGCGTGCCGGCAAATGAGGAAGAATTGCCCGAAACAGCTGTAATGGCAGATACCACGGTAGTTCTTGAAGCTCCTACGTTGAGCACGTACCTGTATCCGGCGAGGCATTATTACGGAGAGATCCGGACTGTGTCGATAGGCGTGCCGAGAATCTCATGGGAAACATTGAACCAGAAAAGACAGACGTGGGAGGCAGGCGACGCAGCTAAAAGTTTGCCGGAACGGACGCAGGAGTCCCATAAGGGCGATAACGGCAAAGGGCTGCTTATAGCAGGGGCTTATAATATGCCCGGCGCGCCGGCCATCGCTTCGAATGCCTGCCTGCGTTCGGGTATCGGGCTTCTGACCACCAGTGTACCGGAGTCTGCGTTGACAGCGGTCGCTTCTCACGTGCTCGAGGCAACATATTTTCCGCTGGCTGAAACGAAAAACGGGCAGGTGGCTGACCTGCAGCATACCCCATTCCCGTGGGCCAGCATGGACGGCGTTGCAGCCGGTTCAGGGCTGGGAAGGACGGACAGCACAAAAGTATTAACGAGAAGGCTGTTGACTGAGACACAAATCCCGCTTGTACTAGATGCAGACGGTCTTTATTTTCTCCCGGAGCTTGAAGAGGAAATGACCAACAGAGAGTCTCCGTTGATTTTGACGCCCCACCCCGGTGAAATGGGCCGGCTGACTGGCCTTTCCCCAAAAGAAATCAATGCGGAGCGGTTTACAGTTTCGCGCAATTACGCACGTGAATTTGGCTGCTACGTCGTGCTTAAAGGGCCAAATACGATTATTACTACACCTGAAGGCAGACAATACGTGAGTACGAGTGGCAGTAGTGCTCTTGCCAAGGGAGGCTCTGGCGATGCACTGACCGGAATTGTGCTTGCTATGATGCTTCAGGCCCCCACGGTGGAACAGGGCGTCTGTAATGCAGTTTATATTCACGGTTTAGCTGCAGAAATGGCGACAGCAGAAGGGGTATCGGATTATTCTTTTACTGCATCCAATTTGATCGATTATCTGCCGAAAGCAATTGCTTTCATCCAGTCACAAAAGAAATGATAGAAAAGAGGAATCATCATGGCTTTTTCCAGCGAATCCTACCGGGATACTTGGGCAGAGATTAATACAGAAAATATTAAATACAACGTCCGTGAAATACGGAAGCTCCATGCAGTGGACGTAGCCGTAATGGCCGTAGTTAAAGCAGATGGATACGGGCACGGCGCAGCAGCGACCGCTTTGGCCGCAGCAGAGGCAGGGGCTTCTTATTTTGGCGTAGCCCTTCTCGAAGAAGCACTCGAACTGCGGGAGGCTGGTATAGAGCTGCCGATTCTCGTACTCGGAAGAACGCGTCCGCAGGATGCCCCAGTGGCTGCCCGCAATGGTATCCGGCTCACGGTCTTTCAGGAAGAGTGGCTTAAAGAAGCTTCCAAGTATGCTTCCGGGGAATCGCTTTTAATTCATATGAAGGTGGATACTGGCATGGGACGTTTAGGATTGAGGGAAGATAGCGAAATTGCTTCTTTTCTGGACGCTGCAGCCCAGAATCCTTCTGTAGAGCTGGAGGGGATGTATACGCATTTTGCTACTGCTGATGAGCTCGAAACCACTTATTTTGAACAGCAGTACGCCCGATTTTCCCGGGTCGTCGACCTGGTACAGCATCTTGGACGTTCTCCCAGGCTGATTCATTGTGGCAACAGTGCGGCAGCTATGCGTTTTCCCGAGCATTGCTTTAACATGATACGCTTCGGTATTTCCATGTATGGATTGACCCCAGCGGAGAGCATTACCGAACATCTTCCTTTTACGCTTAAAGAAGCATTCACACTTCACAGCCGCCTGACTCAGGTGAAAGAAGTGCCGCCGGGCACAAGTATCAGCTATGGGGCAACCTATACCTCCGTGGAAAATGAATGGATTGGCACGGTGCCTATCGGTTATGCCGATGGCTGGCTGCGGGCGCATGCTGAAAATCAAGGCGAGGTACTGGTAGATGGATACCGCGTGCCTATTGTCGGCCGTATCTGCATGGATCAGATGATGGTACGGCTGCCGCATGAAGTTCCAGTGGATACGGAAGTAACGCTGATTGGCAGTCAGAGAGAGGAAACGATCAGCGTCACGGAAGTAGCCAGTCGTCTCGGTACCATTACATACGAAGTTCCCTGCATCATCAGTAAACGTGTCCCCCGGGTATATCCTCCTGATAACAGGCCCGGAGCTTGATTTTATAAAAAACGCGCTTTGCAAACAGCATATAGAAATGCTATGATGAGTTAAGTAATGATTAAGGGATGGTAATCTAAAAGGGTCAACCTGGAGGTGTGTGGAGTGCATCAGAAAAGCACTAAGCAGATTAAGGTCAGCCTGCCTGACTATCTTCTTGACGAACTTGATGGAATGATTGAAGAGGGGCAGCAGAGCTCAAACCGCAACGAGTTTATTCATCAAGCTACGGAGATGTATCTAAAAGAACGCCAACGTCTGGAGTTTCAAGAAGCGATGAAGCAAGGGTACGAAGAAATGAGCAGTATCAATTTAAATATTGCTGCTGAATCATTTCAGGCAGAAACAGAAGTGGATCACTCTTTGAATCGCCGGTTGCTTAGCGGAATCTAAAACACTCGAAATTATATTTCTTTTTTAAGAAACAAAAATTAATAAAAAGCTGCTTGCCTGTCTGTGAAAGGCGGGCAGCTTTTTTATTGTAATAAAGTTTCTTCAGGAGTATATATGAATGTAGCTATAATTGTTTGCGCTAAAGTACTATACATGGAATAATACTAAATAGAGTATGATAGTGTACAGGTGTATCCTTAACAAGCGTCACAATACAAAGTATGCACCAGTCCGGGCAGTAATATATATAACATACCCCGCCTATAAAACGGAAAATGGACAGACTAGATGGAGGAATTTACGATGCATTCATCTGTAGTGCAGGCCATCAATGACCATCAGGAACAGCTGGTCTCCAATTGGAAAAAAGAGATGGCCCGGGTCCAGGAAGAGTATTTTAAAAACTCCCTTCCTGATGATTTAGTATTCACAAACAACGAAAAATTTATTGATGTGCTGTACAGCTCAGTCCGTTTAGAGCGGTCGGAAGCCGAGGGCAAGATTAAGCATTTTGCGGAGCGGCTTATCCAGACCGATTGGCCATTGAGTTATTTTACGCAGGGGATGCAGGCGTTCCGGCGCATCGTTACAGCTTACATTGTTCCATATATTAATAACGCAGAAGAAGACAGCATGAACTTGATTGTAGAAGTGGAAGAATGGGTGGATGCGATCGTGAACCAGCTGGTTGATGATTATTCCGATTCATGGGTGAAAACACTTGAACTGCAGCAGATGGCTTTAAATGAACTTTCTGCTCCTCTTATTCCTGTCTTCGAAAAAGTTAGTGTCATGCCTTTGATAGGAGCGATTGACACCGAGCGGGCAAAGCTCATTATGGAGAATTTGCTCGACGGGATTATTCAGCATCGTTCCCAGGTGGTTTTGATTGATATAACCGGCGTGCCGGTAGTGGATACGATGGTAGCAAACCATATTATTCAAGCCTCTAAAGCGGTAAGGCTGGTAGGAGCGGAGTGTATTTTGGTCGGTATTCGTCCGGAGATTGCCCAGACAATTGTAAACCTGGGCATTGACCTGAGTACCTTTCCGACAAAGAGCAGCCTGCGCAAGGGTATTGAATCAGCGCTTGAATTAACGCAGCGCAAAATGGTCCGAATAGAGCATGGAGCAGAATGGAGGGCATAAGACGATGCGGATTCCAATCTTAAAACTAAGTCACTATTTATTAATTTCAGTGCAGGTAGATTTAGATGATCAAACGGCTCTTCAATTTCAGGAAGATCTGTTAAGCAAAATCCATGAAGAAGGCTCTACAGGGGTAGTAATTGATTTGACCTCTGTGGATATGATCGACTCATTTATCGCTAAAGTGCTGGGCGATGTCGTGGAAATGTCCAACTTAATGGGAGCGAAAGTCGTTTTGACGGGGATTCAGCCGGCAGTAGCGATTACTCTGATAGATATGGGCATTATGCTCGAAGAAGTACCAACAGCGCTAGATCTTGAGCAGGGACTTGAGAAACTTCAACAGGAATTGGAGGGGTAAATATGAGTATCCAATCCAGTGTTGAAGTGCAGACCGAATGGGGAATTGTGTCGGCCAGGCAGGCCGGACGGAATTTAGCCAAGGAAATAGGATTTGGCGGGGTGGACCAGGCGCGAATAACGACAGCCATTTCAGAACTGGCGAGAAACATCTACCTGTATGCTGAAAAAGGGGAAATCGTTATTGAGGCAGTGGAAGAAACCCGGGGAACCCAGAAAAAGAAGGGTATAAAGATTACGGCTAAAGACCGTGGTCCCGGCATTAAGAACATAAGAGAAGTAATGGAAGACGGGTATACTACTTCGGGTGGTTTAGGAGCCGGGCTTCCAGGAGTTAGAAGATTAATGGATGATTTTGACGTTGACTCGGTGATGGAAGAGGGTACAACGATAACGGCAATCAAATGGCTCCGTTAAGGAGGAAAAACATTGGCTGAGTCGAAGGAATTGTTGCATGACCAATATGCAAATATTTTAAGAGCTTATTTAGAGGAACAGAGTGAACAGGGGCTCTATTATGCCCAACAGTTCAGTAAGAGAGTACTTGAGGAACAGATTTCCCCGGAGGAAGTCGTCAGCCTTCACCTGGAGGTACTGGAAGAATTTTTCCCGGAGCTTCCTAAGGGAGCCCATGAATCATTTGAGCTTCTTCTCGAAGTGATGATGGGATACGGCCTTGCCTATCGCGAACATCAGAGCCTTCGTGATAAAACAAAGGAGCTCGAAGCGGAGATCAACGTAGCTGCGAACATGCAGCAGACGTTTCTTCCGGATGAAATCCCGCACGTGAACGGGTTGGATGTAGGGGTTCTAAGTGTACCGGCTTCAAAGATGAGCGGCGACTACTATCATTTTGTTAAAGACGACCATGACTGTGTCGGTCTTGCGATCGCTGACATTATTGGAAAGGGCATACCGGCTGCTTTATGTATGTCTATGATCAAGTACACGATGGACAGCTATCCGGAACAGCGCCTGCAGCCTGGAGCTTTGCTTGAAAACGTAAACCGGGTAGTGGAACAGAACATTGCTTCGAATATGTTTATTACGATGATGTATGGCTCATATGATTCGCGTTCCCATCAGTTTAACTACGCGGGAGCAGGGCACGAGCCCGGTTTCTATTACAAGGCAGCGGAGGATACATTTGAAGAGCTGCATGCCAAAGGCATCGTTCTCGGGATTAAAAGAAATACTAACTATAAGGAATACCAGCTCACGGTGGACCCGGGAGATTTTGTTGTGCTCTTGTCAGACGGCGTAACCGAATGCCGGACCGATGATGGCTTTATTGAACGCGAAGCTATCACACGCCTCATTCGTACGTATCAGCATCTCCCGGCCCAGGAAATTGTAAATCACGTATTTTATGAACTGGAGAGAGCTCAGGGGTTCCAGCTCCGCGACGACTTTACATTGATTATTCTGCGAAGAAATGTTTAAACCGGTTATGATTTGGGAAGAATGAGAAAGATGCACAAGTAAAAAATCGTAATTTATATATAGCAGCATGGTTATGAGGAGGTTTACTAAATGAATTTATCGACAGAAGTGATAGAGAAAGCAGATAAAAAGAAAATTTTAAGAGTGGCTGGAGAAGTTGATGCTTATACGGCTCCGGAGCTGAAAGCAAACCTGAACCCGCTGACGGAAGAAGAGGGCGTAGAAGTGATCGTGGACCTGACAGACGTAAGTTATATCGACAGTACGGGGCTTGGTATATTTATCGGCGCTTTAAAGTCAGCTGAAAACCACGGCGCCACACTGCGCCTGACAGGTTTGAATGAACGGGTGAAGCGCCTGTTTACCATTACCGGACTTGATGAAGTGATTACTATTGATGATGAAAATACAGAGGAGGCCAAATAATGGAACGTCAGTCAGATTATTTGGAAATGACCCTTCCGGCCAAGCCTCAATACGTGGGAATCGCCCGGCTGACAGTTTCTGGACTCGCAAACCGCCTCGGTTTTTCTTACGATGACATTGAGGACATTAAAATTGCAGTAGCGGAAGCATGCACGAATGTGGTGAACCATGCATACGAAGAAACCGGCAATATGAATCTGTCCTGTAATGTATTTGAAGACCGGGTGGAGATGGTGGTAGCAGACACCGGCCAAAGCTTTGTTCTTGAAGAACTGGATCAAAATCTGGGTCCCGTAGACAGCAAGAAGCCGATCGATGAATTAAAAGAGGGGGGACTTGGACTGTTCCTCATAGACACATTGATGGATAAAGTAGAAATCAGCGGCGAAAATGGAGTGGCTATTTCTATGACAAAGTTTCTGCAAAGAGACGAGGTGGAAAACAATGTCGACGGAGTCTCAACCGAAACAAACGCGCAAGAACAAAAATAATGGCACGAGTGAAGAAGTTTATGAATGGATCCGCCAGTTCCAGGAAGATCCCACAGAAGAAATTCAAACAAAACTTGTAGAGCATTATGAACCGCTTGTGCAGTCTTTATCGAGAAAGTTTTCCCGGGGACAGGATCACGATGACGACCTATATCAAGTAGGAATGATTGGGCTTCTAGCAGCGCTGCGCCGTTTTGACGATTCTTTTAAGAGAAGCTTTGAATCGTTCGCGGTTCCAACCATTGTAGGGGAAATCAAACGGTTTATCCGTGACAAAACGTGGAGTGTGCACGTCCCGCGCCGTATTAAAGAACTCGGGCCAAGAATTAAAAAAGCAGTGGAAGAGCTTACTACTCGCCTGCAGCGTTCTCCGTATGTGGACGAAATTGCCGAGTACCTTGAAGTAAGCGAAGAAGAAGTTCTTGAAACGATGGAAATGGGCAAAAGCTATCAGGCCTTATCTGTGGACCGTTCCATTGAAGCAGATCAGGAAGGCAGTGCCGTCACCCTGCTAGACCTCGTCGGTGCCAACGAAGAAGGGTATGAAAAAACAGATCAGCAGCTGCTGCTTCAAAAAGCTTTTGCTGTTTTAACAGACAGAGAAAAAGAAATTCTAAGATGCACGTATTTTGAAAACTTAAGCCAAAAAGAAACAGGAGAGCAGCTGGGAATTTCCCAAATGCATGTTTCAAGGCTGCAGCGAAGGGCTCTGCAAAAACTGCGTGAATCTATAAGAGTGGAGCCTTCGGAGTGCCTGTAATGACGGACTCTACCTCGAATACACAAGTGAATACCGCGGTCTTTCAAAAAACGAAGCCGGGCAACCGTGTTTGCGGGGACAGCTATCTCATAGTAGAAACAGAAGACTTCTTTCTCTGTTCTGTGACGGATGGCCTGGGAAGCGGTGAAGGTGCCAGGCAGTCCGCGGAGATTGCAATGAATATTATCAGAGCGCATAAACATGAGGCCATTCCTATGCTGTTAGAGCGCTGTAACCGTGCGCTCGTTTCTGAACGGGGAGTGGTTCTTGCAATAATTAAAGTCTGCTATAAAGAGCAGGAACTGATTTATGGAAGCATCGGCAACATTACTTGCTATATCAGCGCTGACAATGAAGACATTTTTCGTCCCATTCCGACAAAGGGATATCTTTCGGGGAGGAAATTTCAGTACCGGCTCGAATACGTTCCTTTTGAAAAGGGCGTCTCTTTTGTGCTTCACTCGGACGGAATGACTGTTTCTTCTGAAGACCAGCGTAGTTTGCCTTACATGCAATCGGCAGAAGAATACAAAAATAAACTCGCTGAAAAAGCTGAAAATGAAAACGATGATGTTACTTTAATGGTCGGTTCATTAGGTTAAACCTCTTTTATCACTGCCGGTGGTGAAGGGGTTTTTTGTACATAAAGGAAAAAGCAGGGTATGCGTTTTGATGTTATGATGAAGTTGTGTTTTATACATGCAGGCGTGTGTCATAATACAAGTAGGCATAAATTTTAATGGATGGTGCGCTAGACAGGAGGAAGTGTAAATGGAAAAAGAAATAAATAGTGTTACGACCCGGATAGCTTCTAATCTTCAAATACGGGAAAAACATGTCACAAACATTATACATATGATTGAAGAGGGTAACACGGTACCTTTCATTGCCCGTTATCGTAAAGAACAGACAGGCGCCTCGGACGAAACAGTCATTCGGGACGTTCAGCAGGCCTGGAATTATGCGAATCAGTTAGCAGAGCGTAAAGAAGAAGTACTGCGGCTGATTGATAAACAGGAAAAGTTAACGCCGGAGTTAAAAAAATCTATCAACGAAGCCGTGCAGCTTCAAGAAGTGGAAGACTTATACCGTCCCTACAAACAGAAAAGAAGAACGAAAGCAACAACAGCAAAAGAGAAAGGGCTTGCCCCGTTAGCGGAATGGCTTATGGACCAGCCGAAAGAAGGCATGCCGGAGGAAAAAGCGCAGGCTTATGTTAATGAAGAGGCGGGAGTAGTGGACGAAGCAGCAGCACTTGAAGGTGCAAGACATATTATTTCTGAACAGATTGCCGACGATGCTGATATTCGCCGCAGCATCCGTGAGCTCAGCTATAAACAAGGCAGGCTTCATTCAGCAGCCAAAGATGAAAAGAAAGATGAACGCGGCATTTACAGCATGTACTACGATCATGAAGAAGCGCTGGCCAAGGCCCCGTCTCACCGGGTGTTGGCCATGAACCGCGGGGAAAGTGAAGGTATCCTGAAGATCTCCCTTCAAGCGCCGGAAGAAAGAATTTTATCCGCTATAGAGAAAAAGGTAGTAAAGCGCTTTGGCTCACCTGTTGTTCCTCAGCTGAACGAAGCGATCGAAGACAGCTATAAACGTTTGATCGGACCGGCAGTGGAACGGGAGCTGAGAAAAGCTAAAACAGAGGAAGCAGAAACTCAGGCCATCTCCGTATTTTCCGAAAATCTTCGTAATCTCCTGCTGCAGCCTCCGATGAAGGGGAAAATCGTACTGGGCGTAGATCCAGCTTACCGTACCGGCTGCAAGCTGTCAGTCGTAGACGGAACTGGAAGACTGCTTGAGGTGGGAGTGATCTATCCGGTTCCGCCAAGAAATAAAGTAACTGAAGCAAAGGAAACGGTGTTCGCCTTAATTGAAAAGCACGAAATACAGGTGATAGCTATTGGCAACGGGACAGCTTCGAGGGAAACGGAAGAGTTTATCGCCGGAGTCGTTGAGGAGACGAAGGCGGATGTTTCATATATTATTGTAAACGAGGCTGGAGCGAGTGTTTATTCTGCTTCAGAGGTCGCGCGTGAAGAATTTCCGGAACTGCAGGTAGAAGAGCGCAGTGCTGCTTCTATTGCCCGCAGGCTTCAGGATCCTCTGGCAGAACTCGTGAAAATAGATCCGAAGTCCATCGGGGTCGGCCAGTACCAGCATGACGTTTCGCAGGCTAAATTAAATGAGTCGCTGACATTTGTCGTGGAAACGGCAGTGAACCAGGTAGGAGTAGATGTTAACAGTGCTTCGGGCAGCCTGCTTCAATACGTGGCGGGTCTTTCCAAGGCAGTCGCAAACAATGTGATCAAGCAGCGAGAGGAGCTTAAAGGATTTACGAGCCGGAAGGAGCTGCAGAAGGTTCCGAGACTTGGGGCGAAAACATACGAACAGGCAGCAGGCTTTTTGCGGGTACCGGAGTCGGCAAACCCATTCGATCGTACGGCCATTCATCCGGAGAGCTATCAGACAGCAGAGCGTCTGCTCAGCTACCTGAAGCTTGAAGCAGTGCAGGCGGGCACAAAAGAAATGAAAGAGGCTCTGGAAAACCAACAGGTGTCTCAGTTGGCTGAAGCACTTGAAGTAGGCGTTCCTACACTGCAGGATATTATTGAAGATTTAAAGAGACCGAACCGGGACCCTCGTGATACATTTTCGAAACCGCTCCTGAAAAAAGGCATTATGACCCTTGATGATCTGGAAAAGGGCATGGAGCTTCAGGGGACGGTCCGTAACGTAGTAGATTTTGGGGCATTCATTGATGTAGGTGTCAAAGAAGACGGGCTTGTGCATATTTCCAAGCTTGCCAATCGTTTCATCAAACATCCGATGGAGGTGGTGTCGGTAGGAGAAATAGTTACGGTTTGGGTGGAAGATATTGATCAGAAGCGGGGACGGGTAGCATTAACGATGGTAAACTAAGTCTAGACTGAAGAAGCAGAGGGCCGCGTGCCTTCTGTTTTTTAAAGGAGGCAGACAATGTCTGATGAAGAACTGACAGCTTTAACGAAGCGAATATCACTAGAAGAATTTAAAAAGCCTTTTAAGCATAGTGCATCGTTTAACCGAAGGCTGCGGACTACGGGAGGGAGGTATGTGCTTGCTACAGGAAATATTGAAGTGAATCCAAAGTCGATGGAAAGTTATGGCCTGCAGGAAGTAATTAATATTGTAAAACATGAATTATGCCATTATCATTTACACTTGGAAGGGAGAGGGTATAAGCATAAAGACAACGACTTCCGGACACTGCTGAAGTATGTGGGGGGAGTTAGGCACTGCCGCTCTTTGGAACAATACCGGGTAAAGCAGAAAAAACGTTATCGGTACGCCTGCAGAAATTGCCAAATTTCATTTGAAAGAGCGAGGCAGTTGGACACGCGAAAATATGTTTGCGCAGCCTGCAAAGGAACATTAAAAAAAATATAGAAAAACCTTGACCAGCGTTTTTTCGATGTGATACATTATAAAAGTCGCTTGAGAGAGGGCGCTTCAAAAAGCGGCAAAAAAAGCTTTAAATTCCCTTTCAAAAGCGTATTGACATTACATAATAGATCTTGTAGAATTTTCTTTGTCTCAAAAAAAGAAATGCTCACATTCCGCAGTAGCTCAGTGGTAGAGCAATCGGCTGTTAACCGATTGGTCGCAGGTTCGAATCCTGCCTGCGGAGCCATTGGAGAAGTACCCAAGTGGCTGAAGGGACTCCCCTGCTAAGGGAGTAGGTCGTGTAAACGGCGCGAGGGTTCAAATCCCTCCTTCTCCGCCATTTACTCTGGCCCGTTGGTCAAGTGGTTAAGACACCGCCCTTTCACGGCGGTAACACGGGTTCGAATCCCGTACGGGTCACCATTTACGGAGGATTAGCTCAGCTGGTAGAGCACCTGCCTTACAAGCAGGGGGTCGGCAGTTCGATCCTGTCATCCTCCACCATTTTCATTATATACTTTAGGGCCTGTGGTGTAGTGGTTAACATGCCTGCCTGTCACGCAGGAGATCGCGGGTTCAAATCCCGTCAGGCCCGCCATTTTTACCCAATACATTGGGCCATAGCCAAGCGGTAAGGCATCGGGTTTTGGTCCCGTGATGCGCTGGTTCGAATCCAGCTGGCCCAGCCAACAACACGCGGGTGTGGCGGAATCGGCAGACGCGCTAGATTTAGGATCTAGTGTCCTTGTGACGTGGGGGTTCAAGTCCCTTCACCCGCACCATTATATAAATTATCGGTGTACGCGGTCGTGGCGGAATCGGCAGACGCGCTAGGTTGAGGGCCTAGTGGGAGTTTATCCCGTGGAGGTTCAAGTCCTCTCGACCGCACCATAATATGCGCCTGTAGCTCAGTTGGATAGAGCGTCTGACTACGGATCAGAAGGCCAGGGGTTCAAGTCCTCTCAGGCGCACCATTTACTTATATTTTTCAGCAGCATCTGCGGGAAGTAGCTCAGCTTGGTAGAGCACTTGGTTTGGGACCAAGGGGTCGCAGGTTCGAATCCTGTCTTCCCGACCATGTATTTGCGGGTGTAGTTTAGTGGTAAAACCTCAGCCTTCCAAGCTGATGTCGTGGGTTCGATTCCCATCACCCGCTCCATTACTACAAAAAAATAAATAATTCTAAGTTATTTTTTTGTGCCTGTGGGCCTGTAGCTCAGTTGGTCAGAGCGCACGCCTGATAAGCGTGAGGTCGGTGGTTCAAGTCCACTCAGGCCCACCATTATTTCCATTGACATTTAGTTGTTTAAAGGTTATAATATATTTGTCACTTTAAAAAGTGTTGACAGTTAAAACACACCGTGTTAAATTGTTTAAGTTGCTTTTTTGAGCGACAGATCGTTCTTTGAAAAGGAAAGACAAGCCAGAGCCCCAATCAAAAGCAACATTTTTTTAGGGCATCACTGATGCCACAGCATCAAACTTTTTACGGAGAGTTTGATCCTGGCTCAGGACGAACGCTGG
>NZ_JBQOJB010000019.1:0-50929 GCF_054971365.1 Marinococcus salis
CCTTCCACACGCCGGTGGAATACCGAACGGCAGAAGGCTAGGTGCTTTATCTTGTCTCATATTTCTAGGTCAGTGCAATACAGGCTCGGGTGTTCTTTATTTTTAACAGGATACAGCTTTACTTTCACTGCTTCGGGAAACACAGCTCGTAAAAATTGCATCGTTTACAGGCAAAGGTATTGGTCGTTTTTTTGAAATATTCGAGGGGAAGCGGCTTGTTGGCTTCTTTATCCTCGAGGAAACCGGCCATACGTTCTACACTCTGCACGAGCAGCTCCCGGACCTCCTGAAGGGTGGAATGGTTAAGCTTATGTTCGACACTTGTCCCCTCAAGCAGGTATTCATTTCGCACGACGATATCTTCAAGAGCCGTTTCCGGGTAGTAATCGAGAACGTACTGCGCATATAAAGCCAGCTGATAGGGATCTTCCTCTGTCTGCAGGCCGGTTTTCCAATCCACGATCACCCATTTATTATTTTCTTCGTCTTTATAAAGAAAGTCGAGCACGGCAAACACTTTAGTGTTTTCCAGGTTCATCGTGCGGAGTTCCTCTGATTCGAGATAATACGTTGGCCGCTCCGAAGTAAGTTCCTGTATGGTGTCACAGGTTAGAATATGCTCTACTACGGCCTCGAGCCGATCCTGGATTTTTTTTATTTTTTCTGCGGGCAGCTTCTTTTCTTCACCGTAGTATATTTCGTGGAGCATGGTCGTATGTTTCGGCTTTTTGCGCCACTGCTCCGCATTTTTAGTCGAATCAATAAACCCTTCATTCAGCCGGGTGCGGATTGTTTCTTTCAAAATATCTTTTGTTGGGAGGTGCCCGTTATTTAAATATTTTTTCAGCGTTTCTTCTACTAAATCATGTACGATAGACCCAAACAGCATTTCAAGATTAGTTAAATTTTTCAGTCGGTAGACGTGGCGCGGAAAGGGGTCTGCATTCCGCAGCCAGCCATTGTGTGAGGAGTAGTACTGGTGGGCATACTGCCGTTCGCATTGAAGCAGCGTTTTATGCCTCGACAGCGACCAGGAAAACTCCGGATAGTCCCGTATAGTAAACAGGAGAAACCACTCCTTTGATTTGTCTTTACCTTGCTCCTGCTACCATTTTAACGGTGACGGCGGGCAAAGTCGATAAAACGGAACTTATCTGAACGGTGCCTGGACTCGGTATATTGAAATAATTCCGCATTATCGAGATATACATAGTTCCGGACGACCGCAATACTTGAATCCGGATAAAGGTCAAGCAGCTGCCCGTCTTCGTGCGTCGGCTTTTCAATAGTGATTTCTTTACGCGCGAAGCTGATCACAAGCTCCAGCTTATTTTCTACATAGTCATAAATGGAATCAGCACAAATATCTTCAGTCAGTCCGGGCACCCAGCGCTCAAGCAGATAGTCAATGTCGAGCACAATATTTTCACCATCCATTTTCCGCTGCCGCTTTACTTCCCAGACCTGTTCTGCCTCTTCCTCCGCCTCAAATACGTGCTGGAGAGCTGCCGGAACAGGTGAAAGGGTCAAGGAATGCACATGGGTTTTACTATTGCTGCCGGTCTGTTCTGCCAACTCTTTAAAGCTGACGAGCCCGGATACTGGAAAATCAAACCGGCCAGTTTCAAGCACGACAGAGCCCTTGCCCTGAATTTTTTGAATATATCCATGTTCGGAAAGCAGGTTCAACGCTTTGCGGATAGTTTCCCGTGACGTATCGTACATGGAAGTGAGCTCATGCTCGGAAGGAAGCAGGGCATGAGGCTTAAACTGCTCACTGCGGATGCCGTGCGCTATTTCTTCATAGATGTCTAAATACTTTCTTTTTGTACTCATGCTCGTTACACCTCAGGGCGGCTATTTTTGATAATGCAGAACGATCGATTCGTATGGCTGCAGGCTGTCAGTCCCAAAGGAAAAATGCTCCCGTTGATAGTTGGTGAGAAAAATGGTGCCGGGCTGCTCTTTCCAGGGGAGGTCCAGGCCGCCGGCTTCAATCGTTTCAGACGAGAAATTGCTCACAAGGAGTAATGCCTCGTCTTCGTCCTCACGAGTATAGGCGAAAAGGGAAGAGTGATCCGGCAGGTAGAGCTGATAATCTCCAGCCGTCATAATTTTATAGTCCTTGCGGAGCTGAATTAATTTTTTGTAAAAATGATAAACGGAATCCGGATCGTTTACCGCTTCCTTCGCGTTAATGGACGTATAATTTTCCGGGACCGGCAGCCACGGCTCAGCCTCACTGAAACCGGCATTTTTTGAGCTGTCCCACTGCATAGGCGTTCGTGCATTGTCGCGGGAGCGGGCCTGGATGACGGCGAACGCTTCCTCGGGGCTTTTTCCCTGCTTTTGCATAATATCATAATAATTAATGGTTTCTACGTCGCGGTAATCCTCGATAGAGCTGTAGGAAGGATTAGTCATCCCAAGCTCTTCCCCCTGGTAAATGTAAGGAGTGCCGCGCATACAGTGCATGGTGGCTGCGAGCATTTTCGCTGATTCCACGCGGTACTTGCCGTCATCGGCGTACCTGCTTACAATCCGGGGCTGATCGTGGTTGCACCAGAACAGCGCATTCCAGCCGCCGCCTTCGTACATACCGATCTGCCAGTCGGATAGTGTTTCTTTTAACTGCACAAAATCAAATTCCGGCAGGGCCCATTTTTCCCCTCCGGGATAATCCGCTTTTAAATGATGGAAATTAAAGGTCATGCTCAGTTCTTCCCGGTCCGGGCGGGTATACTTGATGCAGTGGTCGATTGTCGTGGAGGACATCTCTCCGACTGTCATGGCTCCATGCCGGGCGAATACGTTTTGGTGCATTTCATGCATCCATTCGTGCACTCTCGGCCCGTCGGTATAAAACCGGCGGCCGTCCCCTATATCATCATTTGGAAACCGCTGGTCCTTCGAAATTAAATTAATAACGTCGAGACGGAAGCCGTCGATGCCTTTTTCGAACCAATAATTCATCATATCATACAGCTGTTGGCGCAGTTCTTCGTTTTCCCAGTTTAAGTCCGCCTGGCTCACGTCAAAAAGGTGCAGGTAATACTCGCTTGTCGGTTCATGCCACTGCCAGGCGGAGCCGCCGAATTTAGACACCCAGTTATTTGGTTCAGCACCATCGACAGGATCTTTCCAGATATAGTAGTCGCGGTAAGGGCTCGAGGCATCTGAAGAAGCGGCTTGAAACCAGGCGTGGTCGGTGGAGGTGTGATTAATAACGATATCCATAATGATCTTCATGTTTCTTGCGTGGGCTTCGGCGAGCAGGCGTTCGAAGTCCTCCATCGTTCCGTACACATCATAAATATTATAATAATCACTGATATCATATCCGTTATCCTTTTGAGGGGAAGGGTACACAGGATTAAGCCATAAAACATCAATGCCAAGATCGTTTAGATAATCGAGTTTTTCGATAATGCCCGGAAGATCGCCGACTCCATTTCCGGTAGTGTCGTTAAAGCTTTTAGGATAAATCTGGTAAATAACAGTTCGTTTCCACCATGGTTCCATTCTTCTCATCCTTTCGCATATATGCTGTATGGATTAAAGGCGCCTGCTAAACAATACCAGCAGACGCCTGAATTCATTGGTTAAATTTCTACTTTACGAATACGCCCGTAGAGATAGGTTAATACAATCGGAAGGATAATGACAATCAGCATCCCGATAAAGAAAGCTCCCCAGTCCGGCGGACGGATGGAAAAGATGCCCGGAATGCCGCCGACGCCAACAGCAAAGGCCAGGACGTTATTGATGCTGATAAATGTAGCTGCGATCGCTGAGCTGATCAGCGCACAAAAGAACGGGAACCGGTACTGCAGGTTCACCCCGAACAATGCCGGCTCGGTAACTCCAAGATACGCTGAAAGTCCGGCTGAGCCTGCCAGGCCGCGCATGTTCTGATCTCTCCAGGCCAGAATCATTATGCCGACTGCAGCAGATCCCTGGGCAATGTTGGAGAGAGCAAGAATCGGCCATAAAAAAGTACCGTCGGTCGAAGCGGTAAGCTGAAGGTCGACCGCAAGGAATGTGTGGTGGAGCCCGGTAATAACGAGCGGTGCATAAAGCAGGCCGTAAAGCAGGCCCCCAAGCCATGCGTACTGGTCAAATGTCCACAGGAAGAAGTCTGTAATCGCATTTCCAAGCCCGAAAGTAACCGGGCCGATAATAATAAATGTAAAGAAGCCAGTAACGAGTAAAGCAATCGGAGCAACCAGCAGTACCTGGATAGAATCTGCAATCCGTTTTCTTAAAAACATTTCAATTTGGGCTAGAACATAGGAAGCTACAAGCACTGGGAGCACCTGTCCCTGATAGCCAACCTGCTCGACATTCCAGCCGAACAGATCCCAGGTCGGCACTTCGTTATTTGCACTCGCGTCACCGTAAGCGTACGCGCTTAAAAGCTGCGGGTGGACAAAAATTAACCCGAGCACAATACCGAGGAGGGGACTGCCCCCAAACCTCCTAACGGCCGACCACCCTATAAGAACGGGAAGAAAGTTGAATGAAGCGTTTGCAATAATGAAGATAATTTCAGAAATACCGGTCCACTGTGGATATACATCAATCACAGCATCATCGAAGAAAATACCGGGACCGGTTAACAGGTTGTTCAAGCCGAGCAGCAGCCCTGCGGTAATAATAGCTGGAAGAATGGGAATGAAAATATCAGCAAGCAGACGAATAAAACGTTGAAAGGCATTCTGTTTTTTGCCGGATTTCTGTTTATCAGCGGTGTCGTGTTCAGAGTCTCCGTCTCCAGCACGTCCGCCGCTTTCCTCAGAACGTCCTGTAACGCTCATCAGTTCTTTATAAACTTTATCTACGGTGCCCTGGCCGATAACGACCTGATACTGGCCTCCAGAGGCAAAAGCCCCACGCACAAGATCAAGGTTAGTAAGTTTTTCTTTATCTACCTTTTCTTCATCGTATAAAACAAACCGCAGCCTGGTTACACAGTGGGTAACTGTTTCAATGTTATCATTGCCTCCCACGGCTTCAACGATCGTTTCAACAGCTTCTTTCGTAATTTTTGCCATTGTGTTTCCCCCTTAAGTGGGTATTTTTGAAAACGATACCAATTTATAAACTCACTTTAACTTGTATATACAAATTAGTCAATATAATTATCATGAGTAAAAAGGTTTTTATTAAATGAAAAATAGGAATACTAAAATAAAACCCCTTTAATGGAGCGTGAAATCATGGAACAATTGATAACAATCGATCAGACTGAAACGTTATACGGAACGCTCACGATGCCTGCTAATGCGTCTGAAAAAACTCCCGGCGTGCTGATAATTGGTGGGAGCGGGCCTATAGACCGTGACGGTAACGCGCCGGGAATAAAATTAAATATTTATAACCAGCTGGCCGCCTGGCTTGAAAAGCAGGGAGTGGCAGCTCTTCGTTATGACAAGAGAGGCACCGGGTCCAGTGATGGCGATTTTCGGGCCACGGGGCTGGAAGATTTAATTGAAGATGCTGCTGCTGCGGTGCGGCTTTTGAAAATGAATCCTGCAATTGATGAGAACAAAATTTTTATTCTGGGCCACAGCGAAGGCGGGGCGATTGCTCCCAGGGTGGCTGAGAAAGAAGAGGTACAGGGAATGATGGTGCTAGCCTCGTCGCCGAA
Source organism: Marinococcus salis (assembly GCF_054971365.1). NCBI lineage: Bacteria > Bacillati > Bacillota > Bacilli > Caryophanales > Bacillaceae > Marinococcus > Marinococcus salis. The sequence continues at coordinate 5,651 of NZ_JBQOJB010000019.1, forward strand.
GCCGTTGTTTGATATTCTGCTTGAACAGGGCGAATCGGTGGAAAGAGAAATAAGCGAGGGGAGAGGAATTTTTTACCGGGCGTTGAGAACGGGGAAAGTAAACAAGCGTATGATAAAAAAGCAGCACAAAGTGCTTAAGGAGCTGCTTGATGAAGAAGCTTCAAAAAAATATAAAAACGTGAACGTGAAATGGTTTCAGGAACACGCTGACTATGACCCGCGGGAAGCCTTTCACCGCACACGCATTCCGGTGATTGCCGTAAATGGCGGCAAAGATGCCCAGGTGAAAGCAGAAGACGTCAGCGCCGTAGCCCAGCATACGGGAGGCCCGGTGGAAGCATATGTAGTTGAAGAGATGAACCATATTCTAAGACATCAGCCGGAAGAGTTTTCAATTATTAAAACAAAGCGAAGATATAAAAAACAGCAAGACGCCAATCTCTCCCATGAACTGTTGGATCATCTCTACCCGTGGCTGCAAAAACAAATACAATAATGTTAAATAACCATGGTTACATGAAAAAGGACCGTCTGCAGGCGAATATGCCTCTAGACGGTCCTTTTTCTTATTACATGGAAGCTTTTTGCAAGCTGTTGATCATTGCCAACGATTTGCCAGTGCCAATCGCGACAGCTTCAAGAGGTGCTGAGGCGAGGTGGACCGGAACCACGATCTGGCGGCTCAGCCAATCCTGAAGGTCGTTCAGGAGTGCGCCTCCTCCGGTAAGTACAATTCCCTGATCGACGATATCGCCGCTTAGTTCAGGAGGACATTGTTCAAGAGTAACACGGATAGTTTCCAGAATTTGATCCAGCGTTTCTGTGATGGCCCGGTGGATTTCCGGAGACTCCAGTGTAATGGTTTTCGGGAGTCCGTTTACAAGGTCTCTGCCCCGGATTTCCATCGTGCGTACTTCCCCGTCAGGAATAGCGGAACCAATCTCCATTTTGATATTTTCAGCGGTCCGTTCGCCAATCAGCATATTGTATTCCTTGCGGACATGCTGAGTAATGCTTTCATCCATATGATCCCCGCCGCGGCGTATCGCCCGGGAAGAGACAATGCCGCCATAAGAAATAATACCGACCTCTGTCGTACCTCCGCCAATATCAACGATAACATTTGCTTTGGGTTCATCCACCGGCAGCTCTGCACCGAGCGCAGCTGCAATCGGCTCTTCGATTAAGGAAACAGATTTAGCACCGCAGCCAAGTACAGCATCCCTGATAGCCCGGCGTTCTACAGAAGTGGAATCACAAGGTGTGCATACTACGACTTTCGGCTTGCGGAGAGTAAAGCCTGCTTCTTTTTGAATTTTTTTCATGATGTGGGAAAGCATCGCAGATGTAATATCATAATCTGCAATTACTCCTTCTTTCATTGGCCGGGTAGCGATAATGTTGGCTGGAGTTTTTCCCACCATTTCTTTTGCTTCTGTACCTACGGCGTACACTTCTTTAGTATCTATATGAAGTGCTACAACGGAAGGCTCATTGAGGATAATACCTTTTTCTTTTGTGTAAACGAGAATGTTCGCAGTTCCTAAATCAATACCTATTTCTGTTAATGCCATTTTATTTACTCACCTTTTCCGGGTTAATAGTCTCCAGTAATTAATTGTAGAGGAGTAAGAATACTTAAATAAGGGTCTAAGGTCACGTAAAAAATGAGTATTTTCCCATTTTTACGGAATGTTGACAGGAATTAATAAATTAAATCCACTACTTCCTCGAGAGAAATGGCTCCAAAATATGTGTATAAATCAAATTGCGACAAAGTTTCATAAATGGCATCTCGCTCATACTTTGTATCCTGAAGTGCTTCCTGAAGATCCTCTACGTTCCCGGTACCAAAAAAGTCCCCGTAGATTTTCGTTTCCTGAATCACGCCTTTCTTGACGTTGAAACGAATGTCGAGCATCCCGGCATCAAACTTTTTGCTGCGGTGAATGTCAAAAGCAGGGGATTTACCATAATTCCAGTCCCAATTGCTATAACGCTCGCTGGATATTCTGTGTATTTCCTTCCAGTCCTCGTCGGTAAGATGATACTGTTCAATTTGTTCATCGCTGCCGAAAATATACCGCAGGATCAGCTGTTTGAATGCTTCCACAGACAATGGCTCGTCTAAAAATTCGTTGATGTTTCCTACGCGGCTTCGAATAGATTTAATCCCTTTCGAACGGATTTTTTCATCTTTTACATTCAATGCAGCAACGACATTTTCAATTTCCGAATCAAGCATAAGCGTGCCGTGACTGAACATTCTTCCTTTTGTGGCGAACTGGGCGTTTCCGGAAATTTTCTTTCCATTTGCCTGGAGGTCATTGCGCCCGGACATTTCGGCCGGCACGCCAATGTTATTTAAAGCATCGACGATCGGCTGAGTAAACTTTTGGAAATTTTGAAAGCTGTTGCCGTCGTCTTTGGTTAAAAAGCTGAAGTTTAAATTGCCAAGATCATGATAAACAGCACCGCCGCCGGAAAGGCGTCTGACGACCTGAATGTTGTGCTTCTCTACATAATCGGTGTTGATTTCTTCGATTGTATTCTGATTTTTTCCAATAATTATAGAAGGAGTGTTTACATAAAAAAGTAAATACATTTCGTCTTTGCCCAGATCCATATTCTTTAAAGCAAATTCTTCGATGGCCAAATTGATTCTTGGGTCATTGATACCTTCATTATCAATAAATTTCATTCGTAACCTCCTAAATGAGTGGTCCTGAACCGATGCTGGTGAAAAAATATCCTTTTATATTATGCCATAAATACTAATGAGAAAGCTAATGCTAACAGGGGGAAAGAAGGGAAGAGGTATACTAGCCTGGAAACAATCCCTAGTTAAACGATTTGTATTGTTGACTTTGTAAAAAGTACCCACTAAAATGTATGGTAAGCTAATAAACCTGATAAACTTACTAAGGATTTTAACGTCTTTTAAAATAAGATTTTCATTTTTTATGGAAACAGGTACAATATTAAAGTGAAAGGGATGGAAGCGCATGATAGTATACGATTCCCTGCAGACAAATGAATTGGAACACGTGAATAACGAAGTGCTGGAAGGAAAAAGTGCGCTTGAAGTTATCCGCTGGGCCTACGGCGAATATGGTGATGATTTAGTATATGCATGCAGTTTCGGAGCAGAAGGGATTGTATTGATTGATTTAATCAGCCAGGTGAAACCAGATGCAACCATCGCTTTTCTCGACACCCAGTTCCATTTTAAAGAAACGTATGATGTAATTGACTCCGTTCGTGAAAAGTATCCGGAGTTAAACATTAAAATGCTGAAGCCCGAACTGTCGCCTAAACAACAGGCAGCCCAGGAAGGTGAGAGGCTTTGGGAAACAGACCCGGACCGCTGCTGCGGTATCCGGAAGCTGCAGCCGCTCGAAAATGAACTGAGCCAGTACGGGGCCTGGATGTCCGGCCTGCGGAGGTCGCAGTCACTTACCCGCCGCAACACGCAGTTTGTTAACGAGGATAAACGGTTTGAGTCCATTAAAATATGCCCTTTGATCCACTGGACGTGGGACGATGTCTGGGCCTATATCGAAGACAACAATCTTCCTTACAATGAGCTGCATGAGCAGAATTATCCAAGTATCGGATGTGTACAGTGCACTGCGAAAGTGCTCGAAGGTGAAGACCACCGCAGCGGCCGGTGGACAGGAAGCGGAAAAACAGAATGCGGCCTGCACCGCTGATGAATTAAGACGAAGAAGGGACGATGATCATGGCTTTAAGTACTCCACACGGTGGAAAACTAGTAAATCGTAAGGATTTGAACAAAGACGTTTCATCCATTCAAAAACAAATCGAGCTTGACGAGATTGCTTTGTCCGACCTCGAGCTGCTCTCCAACGGCGCGTTCAGTCCGCTTGAAGGCTTTATGAGCGAAGAGGACTACAGCTCGGTGGTTTCTTCGATGCGCCTGGCGGATGGCACGGTCTGGAGCATTCCGATCACTCTGCCGGTCACGAAGGAAAAAGCAGAGGAGTTGAAAGCTGGGGAGGAAGCCCGCCTGGTTTTTGACGGAGAAACGTACGGTACGATTGAACTTGAAGGATTCTACAGCCCGGATAAGAAGCGGGAAGCAAGAGAAGTATACCGCACCGAAGAAGAAGCGCATCCCGGCGTAAAGAAAATGTATGATCGTCCGGACACGTATGTTTCCGGTAAAGTTACGCTGGTAAAAGAAATCAGCCATGAGCAGTTTGAAAACTATTATCTGGATCCGGAAGAAACACGCAGTGCTTTTGAAAGCCGCGGCTGGAACACGGTGGTCGGTTTTCAAACGAGAAATCCTGTCCACCGGGCGCACGAATATATTCAAAAGGCAGCACTTGAAACCGTAGACGGCCTGTTTTTAAACCCGCTTGTCGGGGCAACGAAATCAGATGACATTCCTGCTGATGTGCGTATGGAAAGCTATGAGACTATTCTCGACGAATACTACCCTGAAAACCGGACATTCCTCGCTGTATTTCCAGCCGCCATGCGCTACGCAGGACCTAGAGAAGCGATATTTCATGCCATGGTACGGAAAAATTACGGCTGCACCCACTTTATTGTCGGCCGTGACCATGCTGGTGTCGGTGACTATTATGGCACGTATGACGCCCAGGAAATTTTCTCCGACTTTACGTTTGAAGAACTTGGCATTCAGCTGCGCTTCTTTGAGCATTCCTTCTACTGCCTGAAATGTGAAAACATGGCGACGGCGAAAACGTGTCCGCACGATAAAGCTGATCATGTCATTCTTTCTGGTACGAAAGTGCGCGCTATGCTGACCAACGGCGAAATGCCTCCAAAAGAGTTCAGCCGTCCGGAAGTCGTGGAAGTACTGATTCGCGGTATGCAGCGCCAGCCTTCCAATTCATAAATGACAGGAGGAAAATGATGGGATCAAAATCCACAGATATCGTCTGGCATGACGCCTCGGTATCCAAAGAAGAACGCCAGGAAAAAAATAAACATCAAAGCTTTGTGCTCTGGTTTACCGGTCTTTCGGGCTCCGGTAAGTCCACGCTTGCAAATGCTGTCTCCCGGAAGCTTTTTGAACGGGGGAGCCACACTTACGTGCTCGACGGAGATAACGTACGCCATGGATTGAACAAAGACCTTGGCTTTTCTCCGGAGGACCGGACCGAAAATATCCGCCGTATCGGAGAAGTGGCAAAGCTGTTTGTTGACAGCGGCCAGATTGTCAGTACTGCTTTTATTTCTCCGTACCGGGAGGACCGCCATCAGGTGCGTCAACTGCTTCCGGAAGGGGAGTTTATCGAGGTATACGTGGAAGCGAGCCTTGAAGCTTGCGAAGAACGGGACCCGAAAGGCTTGTATAAAAAAGCGCGTTCCGGGGAAATTCCTTCCTTTACCGGTATTAATGCTCCGTATGAAGAACCGGAAAACCCGGAGCTTACGGTGAATACAGAACAAAAATCCATTGAAGAATCTGCTCAGGAAGTAGTAGATGCCCTAGTCAACTGGAAGTACATTGAAGAATAATAAAGAAACATAGGTAGAGGACGCGGGCTGTTAAGCCGTGTCCTTTTTTACCATTTGTAAAAGAGAAAGGAGGGGTTGGGTGGCAGATGGAAAAGTATTTCTAGTAGGAGCGGGCCCCGGCAATGAAGGACTTATTACCGTTCGCGGAGCAGAGTGCATCCGGAAGGCGGACGTCATCTTTTATGACAGGCTGGTCAACCCGCTTCTTCTGGAACAGGCTCCGATTGAAGCGGAACGTATATACTGTGGAAAACTGCCGCAGAAGCATATTCTGCGGCAGGAAGTAATTCAGAAAATGATGGTGGAAAAAAGCCGGGAGGGAAAACGGGTAGTGCGCCTCAAAGGCGGCGACCCCGGGGTATTTGGAAGAGTCGGGGAAGAGGCGGCTGTGATGGAGGAAAACAGTATTGAATACGAAATCGTCCCCGGCATTACTTCCGGTATTGCTGCTCCGCTTTATGCTGGCGTACCCGTAACTCACCGTGATTATTCAGGAAGCTTTGCAGCTATTACAGCTCATACAAAGAAAGAAACTGGAGAGCCGGATTTGAACTGGGAGCCGCTTGCTAAAAGCATCGATACGGTTGCTTTTTACATGGGGGTCAAGAATCTGCCATTTATTACGAAGAGGCTCATAGAAGCAGGAAAGCCGCCGGAAACTGCCGTAATGATAGTTGAATGGGGAACATATTCAAAGCAGCGGACGGTCAAAGGCTCCCTGGCAGATATCAACGACGTGGTGCAGGCACACGCGATCGAAAACCCTTCAATCACGCTGGTCGGTAATGTCGTCAAAGCTGGGCCCGCTTCCACGTGGTTTGAAGGGCTCCCGCTGTTTGGACGTTACATGTGGCACGTGCGTACAACCTCAGGTGCGAGCGGTTGGAGCAGCGAATGGAAAAGCCAGGGGGCAGAAGTGTATGAAGGCCCTGTATGGCAGGAAACCTTGCCGAAGCTTATCCACTTACAAAAGGACCTTTCCTATGATGAAATTGTATTTGAAACAGCCATTGATGTTGAAGCGTTTATGGCTCAGCTGAAGAACTGGCGTCTGGATTTGAGGCAGGTGGACTGTCATCTTGTGACCGTGACCCGGCGGGCAGAGGAGAAATGGAAGGCTTACGGTGTTTTTCCGGAATACCGTTCGAAAGAGGAATGGAAGCACGCAGAGGCTGTTCACGTTATTGGAAGTGAAGAATGGATAAAAGAAATCAACCACAGTAGTAGTGATGTTGGGCACGTGTTAAGCAGCGTCTCTTCTTCAGATCATACACTTGAAAGGCTGCTCGCGGATAACGCCATCAATACAGTTATTTTTCCATGTAGAAAAGCTGTCACAGTGGCGGTGGAGAAAATAAATTCTCTGTACAATGGTGAAGCGGAACTATGGTGGTCGCAAAAAACGATTGTCTGCGTTGGGGAAGGTACAAAAGAACAAGCTGAGGGATATGGTCTTCGGGTGGATACGACAGCAGGAGCGTCATCTGAAGCAGTGAGCACTTCTATTCAAAAGTGCTTCAGTCCCATTCTGTAAGGAGGAACTATCATGAAAGCCATTTTGTTTGTCGGGCATGGAACGAGAGTCCCTGAAGGAAACGAGCAGGTAAAAGCCTTTACGAAAAAAGCGGGGGCTGCTTTCCCGGAATATGAGCAGAAAACCTGCTTTCTGGAGCTTGCAGAGCCGGATATTGTCACGAGCGCTGTTGAATGCATTGAAAACGGGGCGGATACTCTGGCTGTTGTGCCAGTGCTTTTACTTTCAGCCGGCCATATTAAAAAGGATATCCCGGAGGAGCTCGGCAAGGTGCAGAAAATGCATCCGGAAGTAGCTATTCAATACGGAGAGCCTTTTGGAGTTCACGGCCGCATCAATGACCTTCTCCTGGACCGCCTCCGTGTAAAAGGCTGGGAACCGGAGAAAGAAGCAGTAATTCTATTTGTAGGGAGAGGCGCAAAGGACCCCGGGGCAATAGAAGACTTTTACCAGATCGCCGGAGAGCTTGAAAAGCATACCGGCCGTTCGCGAGTGGAAACAGCTTTTCTTGCCGCTGCCGAGCCGGGTTTCCAGGAAAAAATGGAAGAACTGGCTGAAAGCGGGCGTCCCGTGTACGTTCTGCCGTATTTAATGTTTGTCGGCCTGCTCATTAAAGAGATGGATGAAGCAGCAGCCCATTATAATCAAACTAAACCCGGCCATTTTACCAGATGCGACTTTTTAGGCTTTGATGAGCGTCTGCTTCCAGTGCTCGAATCCCGTGTCGCTGAAACGCTCGAAAAAGAAACAGGAATTCATGTCTGATTTTCTTCTTCCGTTGACTGTGAGTCTTGACAGGGTGGAAGCTGTGATTATTGGAGGCGGAAACGTAGCGGAACGAAAAGCCGGAAAGCTGTTAGAGGCAAAGGCTGTTGTTACAGTGGTGGCGCCGGAGCTCTCCGGAGAGCTGGAGAGGCTGTGGAAAGAAAACAGAATCACCTGGAAAGAGAAGACGGGCGGGCCCGAAGACTTGCGGACCGCCTGGCTGATTGTTTCCGCCTCCGGAGATAAAGCAGCTCAGCAGATGATTGCTGAGCACAAGCATCCCTGGCAGCTGGTAAACGGCGCCGACAACCCTTCTATCGGCAATGTGGCTTTTCCGGCTTCGTTTATGGAAGACGGGGTGCAGATCTCCGTTTCAAGCGGCAGCAATAAACCGGCAAGTGTAAAGGAGTGGAAGCATTATCTCCAGCGGGTTATAAAAAAACGCTGACCCCTTCAAGTGTAAAATAAAGAACAGCGGGTATACAGTAATGGTCACAGCATTTACAGAAAGAAGGTATACAATATGGATTACGTAACTTTAAACAATCAGCTGCAAATGCCACAGCTCGGTTTCGGTGTTTTTCAAGTAAGCGATGAGGAAGCTGAAAAAGCCGTTACACATGCGCTGAAATCTGGCTATCGTTCAATTGATACGGCGATGATCTATCAAAATGAAGAGGGAGTCGGCCGTGCGATTAAAGCGAGCGGAATCCCGAGAGAAGAGCTTTTTATTACGACAAAGGTATGGAACTCTGATCATGGCTATGAAAACACGCTTAAGGCATTTGATGCGAGCCTCGAGCGTCTGGGACTCGATTATGTGGATTTATACCTGATCCATTGGCCGACGCCGGCAAATGATGATTACGTAGAAACGTATCAGGCGCTTGAGAAGCTGTATGAAGACGGCAAGGTAAAAGCGATCGGCGTGAGTAACTTTGAGGTGGAGCATCTGGAAAGAATTTTAAACGAGTGCACAGTGAAGCCTGTATTAAACCAAGTGGAATGCCATCCTTACCTGGCGCAGAATGAATTAAAAGATTACTGCAAAAAGAAAAATATTTATGTGGAAGCGTGGAGCCCGATCATGCAGGGCGGAGAAGTGCTGAATGATGAACACATTCAAAATATCGCTGAGAAGCACGGAAAAAATCCTGCTCAAGTAGTGCTGCGCTGGCACCTGCAGAACGATACGATTATCATTCCAAAATCGGTGACGCCGGAACGAATTGAAAGCAACATCGATGTGTTTGACTTTGCGCTTGAGGATGAAGATATGGCGACTATTAATCGTCTGGATAAAGGAGCCCGTAAAGGACCAAGGCCAGCAGAAATCAATTAAACCCTCCAATAATCTTCCGGTCAAAAACGGCCGGAGGATTTTTTAAAATGAACATATCGTATACAAGCAGCTGCAGAAGCTGAGATCAGGTCTTTCAACCAAAGGTGGGTGTTTATGTTTTCCGTTCCTTCTATGAAGCTTAAACTCTTGAATGCGGTCGCCCTGGCAGTAGTCATTGCCGTAAACGGGCTTGCCAACGCCCTGCCACTAAACGGCCAGACTACTGGCAGCATCTCGGACAGCCTCAACGTATTATTCACCCCTGCCGGATACGTTTTTTCGATATGGGGAATTATTTATCTGCTCCTGATTTTGTGGGTGCTGCGTGCTTTTTTCGCAAAACCGACGGAAGAGTATATATATGCAGGCATCGGCTATATGTTTATCCTGTCATGCGTATTTAACGTGCTGTGGCTGTTCTTATTTCATTATGAAATATTTTACGGCACCATGGCAGCTATTCTGGGCCTGTGGGTCAGCCTGGGCGTTATCTATATGAAAATTAAAACGAGTCCGCGCCGGGGGCTCCTGTTGGTGCCAATCAGTGTATATTTTGGCTGGGTTACGGTCGCTTCTATTACAAACATCGGAGTTGTACTTACAGCGAGTGGCATACGCAGCTGGATCATTGACGGCAGCTGGTGGACTGCTCTTGTGATTGCCGCAGCGTCTGCTGCCGTGATTTTGTTTTATAGAAAAACGGGCGACGTTTTATATACGCTGGTATTTGTATGGGCGTTTACCGGTATTTTTGTACAGCGCTGGCAGGAAGTGAATCTGGTGGCATGGACAGCGGCTGTGGCTGCCGTGATTCTGTTTGTTCAGCTGTTTTTCCGTCCTAAAAATAAATTCACTTATTTGTAACCATATTGGGTGATTAACATTAAAAAAGGAAGGGAAAATAGAACTTGATTACAAGGTTGGAAATTCGTATAAAGTCAAAGGTTTCCGGCAGCCTTTCAATACGGAATGAAAGTCCAGCGGAATTGCTGGACTTTTTGGTTGAAGCCGGAAGTACTTAATTTGAGGTGATCAGGTTGGAAAACAAGCTTTATGATATAGCAGGCATCGGGCTCGGGCCGTTTAATCTTGGTATGGCCGCCCTGCTTGAACCAGTGGACGATATAGAAGCCGTCTTTTTAGATGAAAAGGATGAATTTGCCTGGCATCCGGGAATGTTGCTTGAGGGGACAGTGCTGAATTCTTCCTTTCTTGCTGATTTGGTGACGTTTGCCGATCCGACTAGCCGTTTTACGCTGCTAAACTATTTGCACAAGCATAACCGCATGTTTCAGTTCTTTTTTAATAAGCAGCTGAAGGTGCCAAGAAGAGAATATGACTCCTATGGAAAGTGGGTGGCCGCACAGCTTCCGTACTGTCTTTTCGGGCAGCGGGTGCTTGAGGTGGCTGACAGCAGCTGGAACGGAGCTTCCTGCTACAAAATTACGACAGAAAATACGGGCAGCGGAGAAAAGGAATATTTTTATACGAAAAATGTGGCAGTGGGCACAGGAGCAGCACCGATGCTTCCTCCTAATATTGAAAGGCAGCAGAGCGACGACATTTATCATGCTGCCGATTACTCCTTTCGCAAGGAAGAACTGAAAAGCGGAGACGAGGTTACCGTTGTTGGCTCTGGCCAGAGTGCAGCAGAGATTTTTCATGACCTCCTGCAGGACCAGAAGCATTTTCATTACAAACTCAATTGGTTTACCCGCTCCCCTCAGTTTTTCCAGGCCGAGGACGCTAAGGTCGCCCGCGAGATTTTTTCCACGGATTTTGTCGAATATTTCCGTTCACTTGATATTAAAACAAGGCTCGAGACACTGCCGGAGCTTGACCATGCAAGAAAGGGCATTGAGCAGCCTACGCTTGAAAAAATATACGATCTTCTTTATCATCGTTCTATCGAACGTGAAGATCCAAACGTTGTTCTCCAGGCTGCCACTGAGCTGTCGGATATTCAGTCGGTGGAGGGAGGCTATCAGTTAAAGCTCCGTCAATGGCAGCAGGATAAAATGTTCCGCTGTTTTTCGGATAAAGTCGTGCTTGCCACCGGTTTTCAGCCGAGTGTACCGGACTGGATCCAGGAGTACGGGGAGCTGGTGGAAAAGGAAGACGCGGACCATTATATGATTGATGATTATTACCGCCTTCAGTTCAAAGACGGACGTGACAATTATATATACATGCTCACAAATATTGATCATTCGCACGGCACAGCTGCGACGAACTTATCTTTATCCGTCGTAAGAAACCAGACGGTCATCAATAACCTGTGCGGATTTGAACGTTATCCCGTACAGAAAGATACGGTGTTCCAGCGTTTTTCAGCAACAGAAGAATAAGAAAGGGAGCGCCTCTGCTGATTGGGAGGCGTTCTTTTTTCCAGGGAGAGAGACACATGGCGAAAAAGAAATGGTATGTAGTATGGAAAGGGAAAAAACCGGGCATTTACAGTACCTGGGCTGAATGCGAAAAGCAGGTCAAGGGATTCAAAGGAGCAAAATTTAAGTCATTTTCTTCGTATGAAGAAGCAGAGGCAGCTTTTAACGGGGCTGGACAAAAACCTGAAACTGAAAGGGGCAGTTACATAATGGAAAGTATTTCCGTAGACGCCGGTTCCCATGGCAACCCGGGGCCGGTAGAATACCGGGGTGTCTACACGAAAACAGAAGAGATTGTGTTTGCCCATCCCGGGTTTAAAAAGGGCACAAACAATATGGCGGAATTCCTTGGGATCGTGCATGCCCTTCAGTATTTAAAGGAACAAAAAAGCGCTATGCCTGTATATTCGGATTCGGCGACAGCCATCGGCTGGGTCGAAAAGAAAAAAGCAAATTCGACGCTGGTGGAAGATGCCGACAGCCGGGAAATCTGGGAAGAGATCCGCCGGGCGGAAAACTGGCTGAAGGAGCATACGTGGGACAACCCGATTTATAAATGGGATACAAATAACTGGGGTGAAATTAAAGCGGATTATCAGCGCAAGTAAAGAAAGAAGGGGAATTATGAAACTGAGTATACTTGACCAATCCATCATGCCTTATGGAGAAACGCCGGAAAACACATTAGCCTGGACCGGGGAGTATGCCAGGATTGCTGAAGAACTCGGATACCACCGATTCTGGGTCTCTGAGCATCACGGCACAAAGCATATAGCCGGAAGTGCTCCGGAAGTATTAATTGCCCATCTGGCCGCCCGCACCACACGTATGAAAATTGGATCGGGTGCAGTGCTGCTTCCGCACTATAGCGCGTTTAAAGTGGCTGAAGTATTTGAAGTGCTGGCTTCTCTGTACAAAGACCGTATTGACCTGGGCCTCGGCAGGGCGCCGGGAGCTATGCCAAACGTTACCCGGGCCTTACATGAAGGGGGATCAAGAAATGCCGCCAGGTATCCCGGCCAGCTGAAAGAACTGCTTACTTTTTTGTCCCCGGAAGGAAATAAATACGAAGGGCTGTACGACTATGCTCCGGTGACGCCACGTGCTGAGGTGAAGCCGGCAGTCTGGATTCTCGGCTCAAGCCGGGACAGTGCTAAAACAGCGGCAGAAAACGGCCTGCCGTTTTGCTTCGCTCATTTTATTAATCCGGATGAAGGCTTTCAGGCAGCTGATTATTATCATGAGCATTTTCAGCCGTCTGGCGTCTGTCCGACTCCTTATTTTATGCTGGCGGTCTCGGCCCTTGCAGCAGAGTCCGAGCGGCAGGCAGAGGAATGGAGGGCTGTGGGGGATTACGTTTCTTCAGTAACCGCTAAGGGCCTCGGGCTGCTCGGTATACCCTCGTATGAGATGATCAAGGACGTTACGTACATGGATGAAGAAAAAGACATGTTTCAAAAAAACCGGTATCATAACGCGGTGGGGACGATAGACCAGGTGGAGGAAAAGCTCAAATGGCTTGAAAAAGCTTACGGTGCTGAAGAAATTATGACTGCAGGCATCACTCCGTCATTTGAAGAGAAGGCTGCCTCAATGCGGCGGATTGCCGACCGGTTTAAAATAAACAGCCACCAGGTTTAGAATGAGCAGGAACTTGGGTAAACTTATCTGTGTGACTAAAAATTATATCCAGGAAAGGTGATATATGATGAGTAAAATAGCAGTAGTCCTTACAGATCTTTTTGAAGATGTGGAATTCACAGACCCGAAAGAAGCATTCGAAAAAGAAGGTCATGAACTTACCGTAATCGAAAATGAAAAAGGCAAAACCGTTACCGGTAAACAGGGAGAAGCAAAAGTAACCGTTGACGCTTCTATTGCAGACGTGAAGCCGGAAGATTTTGATGCTCTTTTTATTCCAGGAGGATTTTCTCCGGATCAGCTTCGCGGCGATCAGCGATTTGTGGATTTCGCCAAATATTTCATGGATCATGATAAGCCGGTATTTGCAATCTGCCACGGTCCACAGCTGCTTATTACAGCAAAAGCGCTGGAAGGCCGTAACGCGACAGGATTTAAATCCATTCAGACAGATATGGAGTATGCGAAAGCGAAGCTTCATGATGAAGAAGTAGTCGTTTGCAACAACCTTGTCACAAGCCGTGAGCCGGATGACATCCCGGCATTTAACCGCGAATCTCTGAAACAGTTAGCAAAATAAGACCAAAAGGCCGGCTGGATAGCTGGCCTTTTGTTATTGATGAGATTAACGGAAGAGGATTCAGAGTGAGCACATAAACAGGAAATCAAATGAAGAAATGTTATAATTAACAGTACATGAGAGATTGGGGTGAATAACATGGCAGAAGAACAAAACACGAAGCTGGCCACCTTTGCCGGAGGGTGTTTTTGGTGTATGGTAGGTCCCTTTGAACAGCAGGAAGGAGTCTGCGATATTATGTCGGGATATACCGGCGGGCATACAGAAAACCCGACGTACCGGGAAGTATGTTCAGAAACTACCGGTCACGTAGAAGCTATCCAGATGAAATACGACCCATCGGTGGTGTCGTATGAACGGCTGCTCGAAATATTTTGGCGCCAGATTGACCCTACAGATCCGGGTGGTCAGTTTAATGACCGCGGGGAATCGTACACGACAAATATTTTTTACCACGATGAAGAACAACACCGGCTCGCGGAAGCTTCCAAACAGGAGCTTGATGAGAACGGCCCGTTTAAAAAACCAGTGGTAACGAGAATCAGGGAAGCCGGGGTGTTTTATCCGGCCGAAGAATATCATCAGGATTATCATCACAAAAATCGTTTTCACTATATGATGTACCGGAAAGGCTCCGGCCGTGAAGGATTTATAAACAATTACTGGAGTGAGCAGAATGAGCACCAATAAAAAATACAGTACAGAAGAACTGAAGCAGCGTTTAACCCCAATGCAGTATGAAGTGACTCAAAACGATGCCACTGAGCGTCCGTTTGAAAATGAATACTGGAATCATAAAGAAGAAGGTCTGTATGTAGACGTTGTCTCCGGAGAGCCTCTGTTTAGTTCAAAGGATAAATTTGACTCCAACTGTGGTTGGCCAAGCTTTACCATGCCTTTAAAGGAAAGTGAAGTTAAAGAAAACTTTGATGATTCTTTAGGGATGAGAAGAACAGAAGTCCGCAGCGATGAAGCAGATTCCCACCTTGGGCACGTATTTCCGGATGGCCCTGAACCAACAGGCTTACGGTATTGTATCAATTCGGCTGCTCTTAAATTTATCCCGGTCAATGAGCTTGAAGAGCAGGGTTACAGTGAATATCTGTACCTGTTCAAATAAAAAAGAGGTTTTTTCAGCCTGAAAAAGGGTAAAATATACTTTGGAAGGTTACAACTATGAGAAAACATCAATTGCACTAAACAGACGACAGGAGGAATTTATTCATGGAACGCGTAAGAGAAAACGATCCTAAAGTACAGGAATTAATCGATGGACTTAACGTCGACTTAGCACACGAATATGCAGCAGCTATTATGTATACAAACTACGCAGCTGTGGTTTCCGGCATTCACACACCTATGCTCAGACCATTGTTTGAAGATGAAATCGGTGACGAGCAGGGCCACGCTCAATACATTGCTTCCAAAATTCGTACGCTTGGCGGCACGCCGACGACAAAACCTGCTGATATTAAGCAGACGTTCCAGGTTCGCGAAATGCTTGAAGCTGCCCGTGATTCTGAAGCAGACACAATTGAGCGCTATACTAAACGTGCCCAGCAGGCAGAAGAACTGAACATGATCGAGCTTCAAAACAAACTTGAAGACCTCATTTCTGATGAGACCGGTCATAAAGAAGAAATTGAACGCATTCTTGAAGGTTCCGATCTGTAAAATAGAGTAAAAAAGCCGCCGGGAGGCGGTTTTTTTATGTTAGGGATATACAGTAGCCGCCACTAATGACGGAATTTTCAAAAAATAATTGGATTATATAAGGATGGCATGAAAATACCCGGATGACTGCCATCCCTGCAGCGATTTTAGTTGGCTCGTTTTTTAGTGGCCGGACGGACGTATACTTCTTTGGATTTCTTTTCATCAAGCTTGCGGTCTATGGAATCAAGTGCCTGCTTGTTGCTTTTGAGTTCATTTTTGTTTGCTTCCATTAAGTCATCAAATGAAAGTCTCTGTGGTTTTCTCATGCCAACATCTTCCTTTCCTTCTGTTATACTCCTGCTGACCACTAGTTTACCCTATAGCACGCGTTTGACAACCCATTAAATTTTGAAAATATGGTGAAAAGTACATTCTTTTTCCGAAAGGTAGATTTTTTTTGATAAGATAAAGTAAAAAAGAATAAATTCATGTAAAATGTGGTATAGGTATTAATATATGTAGAGCCGAAAGGATGGATAGTGATGGCAGAGGAAAATGGAAACACAGCACTTAAAATTGGTTTAATCCTTGGGGGCGTTGTCTCCGTTATTGTATTACTCAGCACCCGTAAAACCCGTTCTCCTATTGTTGGCGGCACGAAGCAGACAGCTTCCACATTGAATGACACGTCGCAGTTTCTTTCAGAAAATAGAGAATCGATTATTTCCACGTTAAGGGAAACCTCGAATTATTATTCGGAGCTGCTTCAGTCGGCAAGCACAGATATCCAGGAGATCGTCAACCGGGTGAACAGTTTAAAAGAAACTCTGATGAAAGCAAAAACAACCACGCTTGAAACTACGGGTGAATTAAAAGAATTAAAAGAAGAAAGTACAGCGATCGAAAGCAGTTCTTCTAACAGTAATGCAGGCCAGCTGCAGCAAGCTGAAGATACGCATTCTTCTTCATAATAAAGGGCAGGTTCTTTCATTTGAACCTGCTTTTTTTAGTGGTTTGAAATTATTACTGCATTTGACGTTTACCTTGGCCTTACGAAGGAAATACATCATATAGAATGATAATAGAACAGTTAACACAGTCACGGAAAGGGGCAACAGACAATGGGAATTACAAACAATTTAAAGCAGTTAAAAAATAAAGAGGATGAATACGGTTTTGTTTCCTTTTATTTGAACACAGATATTGGCGAAGGCGGACAGCCTAGCGAAGAATGGAAAATTAAATACAAAAAGGCTGTCAATGGCTTAAAGCAATATGCAGATAAGAGCGAAACGAAAAATGAAAAAAACGCGATCAAAAAAATTACCGATGATATTGAAAAATACATTGAAGATCACCGCGATGAATTGCAGAAAAGTATTATCATTTTCGCTTCTGGTGACGGCTCCACCTGGGAATCGGACATTTTCCAGGTGCCGGTGGAGACAGAAGTAATGTGGGAACCAACGCCACAGACCGAGCAGCTCGAAAAGCTCGAAAAAACCTTCCCGCCTACAGCAATCCTTCTGACAAACAAGCAGGATGTTTACCTGATCGATACTTCCATGGGGGTAGTCCGCGAAGAAATGCAGTTCCACTGGGATGTGGACAGCGAAGACTGGCAGGAATACAAAGGCACAGCATCGGCTGACCGGACGGCTTCGGGTTCTACACAGGTAGATAAAGTCCAAAAGCGTTTTGAAGAAAACCGTCATCGTTGGTATAAGAGCCTGGCGCCTGTTATCAACAAACAGATGAAAAACCGCGGCCTGGATACAGCATATATTATTGGCGATAAAGAATATGCTAAAGACTTGGAAGAGAACATGGGTGAAAGGGTAAAAGAAGTTATCAACAAAAACTTAATCTCTACGCCAACGCATGAAATATTAAATGAAATTTATCCTGAAAACGTACGCTAAACGGTATGAGTGCGGCAGCTGCTATTATAATAGCAGCTGCTTTTTTCATGAATAAACGGAGCCTCTGCACAAAACAACGGAGTTTTTGATATAATACCTTTTGTTTGGCGATAAGCTTATATTTAGATAAGATAACAACACGAATGATACTTTTAAAGAGGTGAATATAATGAAATTTTCAATGACTGATGGAGGATTTCAAACAAAAACAGAATACGGAGAGTTGTTTGTTTCTGGGGAGGAAGAGTATGGCTTTCGCCCTTTTCAGCTGATGACGTCTTCAATTGCGGTATGCAGTGGCGGAGTACTGCGAAAGATCATGAATAAAAGACACCAGACGGTGCATGATATTCAAATAGAAGCAGAGGTGGAGCGCGATGAGAAAGAGGCGAATAAAATTACCTCCATCCACCTGCACTTTACCGTAAAGGCAGAAAACGTGACGGAAGCTCAAATGCAAAAGAATATGGAGTGGACAAAGAAAAACTGTTCGATGGTTCAGTCAGTCAAAGACAGCATTGCGGTAACAGAAACATTTGAACTTCTTTCCAACTAGCAGTGCGGAAGGTCTTAGAAGAGAATTGGAGAGAAAAGTATGGCAAACGCCGGAAGTAACCAGCTAGACTTCACGGAAGGCAGTATCATGAAAAAAATGGTGATATTTGCTTTTCCTATTTTTATTGGGAACCTGCTTCAAAGCTCTTATCAAATCGTGGACAGTTTGTGGGTCGGTAATTTAATCGGAGCAGAGGCCCTGGGGGCAGTCTCTCTGGCTTCCACCATTTTGTTTTCTGTGCTGTCTTTTATTATAGGCATTAACAGTGCAACATTAACAGTGCTTTCCCAGAGGGTGGGGGCTGACGACGATGAGGGCTTGAAGCGGTCTCTCAATGCTTTTGTCTCGGTTTTAGGAACGCTTGCAATTATTCTTGGAGCGATAGGTTTTTTTGCAGCGCCTACCGTTTTAACGTGGATGGGGACGCCGCCGGACGTCCTGGAAAGTGCAGTCATATACTTACGCATTAATTTTATTGGTATTGTCTTTTTGTTTGGCTATAATTTTATAGGCACTGTCCTGCGTGCGGTCGGCGACAGCAAGACACCGCTGCGCTTCATCATGCTCGCTGTAGGGCTGAATATTTTCCTCGATCCGCTGTTTATTTCGGGTTTTGATATGGGGATCCAGGGAGCAGCAATTGCGACGGTTATTTCCCAGGGGAGCGCATTTGTGTTCGGAATCGTTTACATGATTCTCGTGAAGGGCCTGCCGTTTGCTGTGCCGAGCATCCCGGAGAAAGCAGAATTCCAGCGCATTATGAAGCTCGGACTTCCGGCGGGCCTATCAATGATGGCGATCTCTGGAGGCCAGCTTGCGATTATGACAGTGGTCACCTCGTTTGGCGCCGTGGTGCTCTCCGGGTACGGGGCAGCCCAGCGGCTGGACAGCCTGATTATGCTTCCGGCTACCACGCTTGGTTCTGCCATCACAAGTATGGCAGGGCAGAATATTGGGGCTAACCGCTGGGACCGGATCAGCTCTATTGCGAAGAATGCATTGATTTTAATTTTAATAGTCTCGATTACCATGAGCACAGCCGTCTTTTTACTGGCCGAGTTTTTAATGGGGCTGTTTGTAAATGACGAAGCGACCATTCAGTATGGTAAAACGTACCTGCAGATTGTCGCATTCTTTTACCCGTTTTTAGGAATAAATTTCGTGTTGAACGGTATTGTACGCAGTTCCGGGGCTATGATCCAAGTACTTGCCCTCAATATCATTTCCTTCTGGGTGCTGCGTTTTCCACTTGCATGGTTCTTCTCCGAAAGAATAGGGGAAAACGGCATCGCACTTGGTATAGGCGCCAGCTTTGTGATCAGCGCTGTGATTTCGGCTAGCTATTATATATTTGGCGGCTGGAACCGTATTGATATATTTAAAGAAGAAAAGAAAAAAGGGGGAGCGTCATGAGCACGCCAATACACGATAAAAACCAGCAGCTTCAGTATATTAAACAGCGTCTGCATCTGCTTTCAACGATGGTGGACAATATTGATCCTGAAGAAGGCTCCGAATCAGAAATGAAGAGACTCGAAGAAATGGTGGAGCAGCTGCGGATTAAATGCCGCCAGTTTCAGCCGGATTGGAAGGATTACTAATGCCCGATGTTTATTTTATCCGCCACGGGGAATCAGAAGGAAACTACGCCCAAGTGCTGCAGGGATCGATGGATTATCCATTAACCCGGCATGGCCAAACGCAGGCAGAAGCGCTGGGCAGTTACTTTCGCGAGGTTCAGTTCGACGCTGTAATTGCAAGTGATTTAATGAGGGCATCTGGCACTGCAGCGGCCCTGGCAGACTTTCAGCAGGTGGACATATCCACCGATGAGCGGCTTCGTGAAGTACATTTAGGCGTGCTCGAGGGAAAAGCAAGAGAGGTTATTCAAAACGAATTTCCGGACCTCATTGGACGAGACCTTTTAACCGCCGAAGTGGAAGGGGCGGAAACAAAAAACGACCTGACAGCACGGTGTGCCTGGTTATATCATAAGCTGACAGAAGAATGGAAAGAGAAGGACCAGGTTGCAGTTGTTTCGCACGGGGGCTTCATTACCATCTTTTTTATGTATTTATTGGCCAAAGACAACTGGGTATCGCTCCAGCGTTCCATGCGTATCGACAACACGGGGGTGTCCAGGATTCACTTTCGAAAAGACCGTGCTTCTATTCAATACATTAACCGGATTACACATTTAGAGTAACATGAAAAAAGCAGGAGCTGCAGCTCCTGCTTTTTTCATGTTTATCCGCTGTATTCGATAGGGCCATTTGGACCAAGCGGAAGTCCGGTAAGCATCCATACGACAAGCAGCAAGGCCCAGAATATGAGAAATGCAATCGAATAAGGGAGCATAACCGCTATCAGGGAGCCGAT
The DNA here is from genome assembly GCF_054971365.1 of Marinococcus salis. Taxonomy (NCBI): domain Bacteria; kingdom Bacillati; phylum Bacillota; class Bacilli; order Caryophanales; family Bacillaceae; genus Marinococcus; species Marinococcus salis. Next base: position 25,930 of record NZ_JBQOJB010000019.1, read on the forward strand.
GCGCATATTCTTGTCATACTGCTGGGCAAACGCGATAATAATTGCAAAGTAAGTCATTAGCGGCGTAATAATGTTGGTGGAGGAATCTGCCACGCGGTAAGCCATCTGTGTTAATTCCGGCGAATAGCCAAGCTGCATCATAATCGGAACGAACACTGGGGCGAGGATTGCCCATTTCGCAGAGGCACTTCCAATAAACAGGTTAATAAATCCGACAATTAATACGAATACTAAGATTAAAGGAATACCGGTAAGATTAATGGATTGTAAAAAATCCGCGCCGTATACAGCCATAAATGTACCCAGGTTGGTTTCTTCAAAATAAGCAACAAATTGGCCGGCTGTGAAGGCAAGAAGAATGAACATGCCCATGCTTGCCATCGTATCAGACAGCTGATTAGCAACGTCGGTATCGTTTCTTATATTTTTTGTTACAATACCGTATACAAGGCCGGGAATAAAGAAAGCTATAATAATTACGACAACAAGGGAATCCATAAACGGCGACTGAACAACAGCTCCTCCTTCGCCGCGGAGCGGAGCATTAGACGGAACAATGAGCAGCGCAAGCAGGATAATAGTTAAAAGCGCTGACCCCATTGACCATAAAATTCCTTTCTTTTCTGTCCCGGACAGGGACGTAAGGTTTTCCCGGTATTCGCCTTTATACTCCCCAAGCCGGGGCTCGACGACGAACTGACTCACGAATGTGCCGATAATAGCCAAAAAGAAAGTAGATACAATAATAAAGTAGTAATTCATCGCCAGGTTCATCTGTTCAGCATACGCCGGATCGATGGTGGAAGCCGCCTGGATGTTCAATTCACCGAGCAGGACATCGGTACCGGAAAGCAATAGGTTGGCGCTGAAGCCCGCCGAAACCCCGGCGAAGGCGGCAGCAAGACCTGCTAGTGGGTGCCGGCCGAGTGCGGCGAAGAGGATAGCGCCGAGCGGTGGCAGCACCACATAACCGGCATCCGAAGCTACACTTGACATGATCCCGGCAAAAACGAGGCCGAAGGTAATTAAGGACTTAGGAATGGATAGGATAAATCCGCGAAGAAGCACACTGATTAATCCAGTACGCTCAGCGATGCCAATACCGATCATGGTAGCAAGCACCACTCCGAGCGGGGCAAAGTTAATAAAGTTGTCCACCATGCTGGTGAATATGTATTCAATTCCACTAGATGAAAGCAGATTGGTTACCTGGACTGTTTCTCCCTCTTCCCCAGGAGACTCCACCTGCAGGCCGGCAGCAGAAAGGATGGCAGATAATACCAATACAAGCGCGGCTAGAATGGCGAACAGAGTAACCGGATGGGGAAGCTTATTCCCAACTCGTTCAATCCAATTCAGCGACCGCTGCAGCATGGTCGACTTTGGTGCAGAAGAGCTCATAATTTCCCTCCTAATTCGTTTAAAAATGACGAAAGTATCATAAGTGCACAAAGCTTATTGTAATGAATGAAAACAAAGGAAGAAAGCCATTTCGTCGAGAATAGGAAAATAGAACGGAAAAAATAAATAACAATTTATTGAAAATTAATGCTTTTCTCCTAAAAAAAGAAAATATTGCAGAATCCCAAGTGCATCGGGGAGCAGGTCGCGTGAACATGGGTAAACGTGATAAAATAACAAAGCTTCATGAAAGGACGTAATTACTGTGCAGCAGATAATAAGGCAGCTCCCGTCCGTATATGATGTTCAGCTGATGCTGAAACGGATGGCACTCGATCCGCTGTATAATGTAGATATTGATCAAAGACAAGTGAAGCTGCCTCTGCCAGGTGAGAGGCAGCTTGATACAGTAACCCTTGGATTTGTTGAGCATCAATCGAAGACGTATGTATATATAGAGGCTCCGGAGAGCAGAGAACAGGAGGCTGTGGATAAAATTGAACGTATTTTTCGCTTTCATCAGCCCCTGGAGCAGGCAGCCGGACATTTTCAGGGAACGGAATTAGAGCCGCTGTTCCGCAGGTTCTACGGGGCGCCGCTCACGTGTGACTTTGATTTATACGGCTGTCTTATAAAAACGATTATTCATCAGCAATTGAATATGGCTTTTGCCTATACACTTTCAACAAGATTCGCCCAGACGTACGGGGTGTTTAAAGACGGAGTATGGTTTTATCCTGGTCCCGAAGTAACGGCCGTGATACATCCAGACGAACTTCGCCGCCTGCAGTTCAGCCAAAGGAAAGCAGAGTACGTCGTAGATGTCTCTAAGAGTATAGTTCAAGGAACGCTTGATATAGATTCTCTTCAGAAAAAGACCGATGAGGACGTCATAAAAGAGCTCACGCAGCACCGTGGTATAGGCTCCTGGACGGCAGAATGCTTTTTGTTATTTGGGCTCGGAAGGGAAAACCTGATGCCTGCTGCTGATATCGGTGTGCAAAACGGGTTAAAGAAGCTGCTTGGGCTTGAAGCCAAACCGTCTAAGACAGAAATTACAGAATGGGCCAGACGGTGGAGCCCCTACAACAGCTATGCAAGTATTTATTTATGGCTTCATATGGAAATACCAGATAAAGGAGAAGATATGCGTGCCGAAAAATGAAAAGTTTGAACAACGTCAACCGCTTCAGGAGGGTCAGGAATTTCCGCTGACCATTAAACGAATAGGCATTAACGGAGAAGGAATTGGGTATTTTAAACGCCAGGCCGTATTCGTTGAAGGTGCCCTTCCAGGCGAAGTAATCGTTGGACAGGTAGAGGAAGTGAAGAGAAATCGTGCGATCGCAAGCATAAAATATATTCGTGAAGCTTCACCGAGCCGCCAGAAAGCTCCCTGTCCGGTGTACAAAATTTGTGGCGGCTGCCAGCTGCAGCACGCTGAATACGGCGAGCAGCTGTGGATGAAGCAGGATCTGGTGCTGCAGTCATTTGAACGTTACGCCCCCACGGTACCCGAGATCCGTGAAACGATCGGCATGGAAAATCCGTGGAGATATAGAAACAAAAGCCAGTGGCAGACGGGAGAAGGAAAAAAAGGGCGAGTGGAAGCGGGTTTGTACTCGAGTGATTCCAACCAGCTGGTGGATCTCACTAATGTCGGCTGTATGGTGGAAAAATCGATTTTAAATAAGATTACTAAGGCAATTACCGTATTTATGAAGAATGAAGAGGTGCCTGTTCACACAAGTAACCAAAAAGGGGTAAAAACCATCGTCGTGCGGGCAAATGAACAAAAAAGCGAGGTTCAGGTCACGCTTGTAACGTCTTCGGTGGACCTGCCGGAGCAGGAAGAGCTGGTAGATTTCCTCCGTTCTTCGTTCGCAGAAATAAAATCAATTCATCATCATGTGCAGAATGAAAGCAGTCCGACTGTTTTTGGTGGTACGACCAAACGCCTCTGGGGAAAAGACACGATCAAATATAACATGCAGGATTTCTCGTTTCATCTATCGCCGGAAGCATTCTTCCAGCTGAACTCCGAGCAGGCTTCCACCCTTTATGACGAAGCGAAAAAGGCAGCGAAGCTGACGGGCCGGGAAAAAGTGGTCGATGCTTACTGTGGCAGCGGCACTATTGGTCTATGGATGTCCCCGGACGCCAGAGAAGTACGTGGAATGGACATGATTAAAGCAAGTATTCAGGACGCCAACAAAAATGCCAAACAGGCAGGAGCTTCCCACGCCAGGTTCTACCACGGAAAGGCAGAAGAGATGATGCTGCAGTGGCAGAAGGAAAACTGGCGTCCGGATGTAATAGTCGCGGATCCGCCGCGCACAGGCTGTGGGGAGGCACTGTTAAATACGATTGGAAAAGTAAAGCCTAAACGCTTCGTATACGTTTCCTGTAACCCGTCCACCCTGGCCAAGGATGCCGCTTACCTGAAAAAAGCAGGATACCATCCAGAATATGCCCAGCCGGTGGACATGTTCCCTCAGACCTCCCAGGTGGAAGCAGTGGTGCCGTTTGTATACAAACCGGAGAAAAAAGGAAAAAAATAAACATGAGTGGTGAACAGCAATGTGCTTGTATTGGCTCGGTATCAGCCTGATTGTCTCTATTATTCTTACCATTTTGGCCAATCTGCTGCTCTACCTTTTTTTATAAAGCAGGAAAGGAGAGCGGAAATTTATGTTTGAAAAACAGCTTTGGCAGCATGCTGCCAGTTCCTTAAACGAGTTTGCCGATTTTATTAGTGAAGCACTCAAAGGTCCGGTCACCATAGAGGATGCGACACACCGTCTGCTTGCCTACAGCGGCCATCCACAGGTTACTGACGGAGCACGAACGGCAACGATCATGGGGCGGCGGGTGCCGGAAGAAGTGATTCACCGTTTGTGGAACGAGGGAGTAATTCCAAGTCTTCATCAACAGAATCTGCTTTCTTACGCCAAATGCACAGGGTATGGCAGGAACGGTATGGAGATACGCTTATGGCCATCGCGGCATCTGAAATTTGTCATCGTTATACAGAAGTGGCGGGCGGATACAGCCAGGCGTTAACCATGCTTGATTTAAAAAAACAGGTTCGCCAGCTTCCATCCCACTATTATTTTTTGCACGAAGCGGGTTACTATCGATTTTTTCCTGTACTTTTGCAAAGATGGGACGAAGAAACGTTTACCCATCCTTCCTTAAAGAACTTATTTGATTATGATGCAGAAAATGAGACAGAGCTTTTAAGCACGCTTTACATTTATCTTAGTGAAGACTGCAATGTCAATGCAGCTGCCAAAATACTTCATGTGCACCCGAATACATTGTCTTATCGTTTGAAAAGAATGCAGGCGATTGCGGGGATAAGGCTCAATACGGCCCATGAAAAATGGACACTGCTGCTGGAACTGGAGTTGTTGAAAGAAAAACAAACAAGCCAGTTGTGAAAAATCACAAATAGACAATGGGAAGATTATTTTGTTCCGCCAATGCTTATGACCAGGAAACACGCTATACTAATAGAAAAGGTATTAGAGGAGGCGATGGATCGTGATAATAGGGGTTCCCAAAGAAATAAAAAACAATGAAAACCGGGTAGCCATTACGCCCGCCGGTGTTGTGCATTTAGCAAAAGCTGGCCATCAAATACACGTTGAAAACCATGCGGGAGAAGGAAGCGGGTTTTCAAATGAAGAATATGAAGCAGCTGGGGCGAAAATTATCACTAAGGCTGCAGACGTGTGGCAACAGGCAGAGATGATACTAAAAGTGAAAGAACCACTAGCTTCAGAATATCCATTTTTCCGCGAAGACTTGATTTTATTTACGTATCTGCATCTGGCAGCTGAACCTGAATTGGTCAAAGCATTGACTGAAAGCGGGGTTACTGCAGTGGCATACGAGACAGTTGAGGAGAATCATACGCTTCCGCTTTTAACACCAATGAGCGAAGTAGCAGGACGGATGGCAGCCCAGGTAGGCGCACAATTTCTGGAAAGTGTACATGGAGGAAAGGGCGTTTTGCTTTCGGGAGTACCGGGAGTAAAAAAAGCGAATGTAACAGTTATCGGCGGGGGCGTTGTCGGTACGAATGCAGCCCGTATCGCTCACGGGCTTGGGGCCAATGTAACTATCATCGACTTGAGCCCCTCCAGGCTCCGGCAGATTGATGAAGATTTCGGCGGCCAGATTCAGACACTGAGCAGCAACCCCCTGAACCTGGCAGAAGAAGTGAAGCGTTCAGACCTGGTCATTGGAGCTGTGCTTATCCCCGGAGCTAAAGCGCCAAAGCTGGTAACAGAAGAAATGGTAAAAAGCATGGATAGGGGCTCTGTACTGATCGATGTCGCGATCGATCAGGGAGGTATCATTGAAACGGCAGACCAGGTGACGACGCACGACCAGCCCACCTATGAAAAACATGGAGTAGTGCACTACGCTGTGGCAAATATGCCGGGAGCAGTTCCGAGAACATCAACGATCGCTTTAACAAATGTCACTATTCCCTATGCGCTCCAGATCGCAAATCTGGGCGCGGCAAAGGCCCTTTCAAATAACCCAACGCTTGGCAAAGGGCTGAACACCGCGAAGGGAAAGGTTACGTACCAGGCAGTAGCAGAGGATTTAGGTTATCCTTACGCCTCATTAGACGAAATACTTCCGATGTTGTAAAATATGGAGCGGGGGCCCGGCATGGGTACCCCGTTTTCTTTTAGAAAAATAACTGCAGCAGAGTCACCAGGGAGCTGCTGTCCATAGGAAGGGAGGGGTACTGCGATGATTTCCTGTGCCGGTATCGACGCTGAGGGAAAGACAGTAAATAATATTACGTTGGATGAATTTAAAAAGTACGAGTGGAAATGGTATTGGATTGACTATTCCTCTCCCTCGACGGAGGAAACCAATACACTAGATTCAGTGTTTCACTTTCATCCTCTGGCTATCGAGGACTGTTATACAGAACGTCAGCGTCCAAAGCATGATACCTATGACGGCTACAGTTTTTTTGTTCTTCATGCCCTTGATAAAGAAACGCTTGGAGCTGAAGAGATCTGTATGTTTCTTGGCCCCAATTTTGTCGTTACATATCATGAAGCCCCGTCTTCGGCAGTGAACTATTCCTGGAAAAAGCTGCGGGCCGAAGGGGCAGAGCTGAATCCTGATGATGTCAGCTACCACATTATTGATAAAATGACGGATGAGTATTTTCCGGTGCTAGAACAAATTGAAGACCGCCTGAACGAGATCGAGGAAAGCAACTCGGAGCTTTCCTATGGTAAGCTGATAGAAGAAGTATTCGATTTAAGGTCAGACTTGCTGAGACTGCGCCGAACCATCGTTCCTATGAGAGATCTGGTATACCGCGTACTGTTTGTGGAACGTCTGAACCTAATTACCGAACAGCGGGAATACTACCGGGATATTTACGATCATCTGCTTAAGGTGACAGAAATGATCGAATCCAATCGGGCAATGACTTCAGATATGAGGGATAATTTCCAAACGATGGCTTCAAACCGAATGAATGCTATTATGATGACCCTCACGATTGTATCGACCATTTTTATCCCGCTGACGTTTATCGCGGGGCTTTATGGCATGAATTTTGTTTATATGCCGGAGCTTGAATACAGGTACGGATATTTTATAGCGCTCGGGGTAATGTTCCTTATAGCAGTAGTACTGCTGGGCTTGTTTAAACGAAATGGATGGTTTAAGATTTTTAAATAGAAGAGTAGAAAGGGGGCGTTCGGATTGTCCTACCGGTTATATAAAGCACATTTTAAGCATCCAATGCATGAAGAGGATTTGATTGTTTATTACGACAAGGATCAATCAACCTTCTGTTTTGCGACAAAAGATATCGAAGAACAATCCCCGGAAATATGTAAGTTTCAGTATCCAGCGGATTCACTGCACGATGTGAAGCTTTTCATTGAAAAGCTGGGTGTTGACGCCCAAACGCTGACGTTTCGGCATTATCTTCTGCATTAATAAGCAAATCCCCCAATGCAAAAAGCATCAGGGGATTTTTTTATTATTAATCAAGATCAGCGGGATATACACCGTTTTCGTCATGCACTTCACGACCGCTAAGTGGCGGGTTGAAGACACATACCATGCGCATATCTTTGCTGCCTCCACGAAGCATATGTTCATCGTTTTTATCGAGTGCGTATAATACGCCTGGTTCCAGCTGATATACTTTATTGTCGCTTAAAGTTTCGATTTCTCCATCGCCTTCAATGCAGTATACGGTTTCGAGATGGTTCTGGTACCAGATGTGAGTTTCAGTACCGGCACGAATAATTGTGTCATTTACCGAATACCCCATGTTGTCGTCTTTCATGATGAAACGGCGGCTCACCCAGTTGCCGTCATCTACTTCACGTTCAGTGCCGAGCAAATCTTCGAGTTTAATTACTTTCATTGTCTATTCCTCCATCTTGTCAGTTAAGAGTTTATATCATAAAAAGGCCGACCGCCGGAGTCGATCGATCGGCTTCTTTTTATCCAATTAGTCATGCAGTGGATTATTTGGCTACGAGGTTGCTTTCAGCGGTAACTTCTTCAATTGCCTGCTGAAGAATTGAAAGGCCGCGCTCAAGCCCTTCATCATCGATTGTGATTGGCGGGAACAGCTTAAATACTTCATCTTCCGCTCCAGCTGTTTCCATAATTAGGCCGTGCTCAAAGCATCTGCCCGCTATATTATCAGCCAGGTCTTCGATAGGACTCATGATACCCTGCATGAAGCCGCGCCCTTTACGGACACCTTTCATTTCCGGGTGCTTCTTAATCATGTCATCGAGAAAAGAAGTGATACGCTCGGATTTTTCCTGAACATTTTTCTCCAGGCGGTCGTCTTTCCAGTAATTCAACGCTTCAGTTCCTGTTACAAAAGCAAAATTATTTCCACGGAAAGTACCGTTGTGCTCCCCAGGAGCAAATTTGTCATATTCCGGTGCCACTAAAGTAATGGCAAGTGGTGAGCCATTGCCGCCGATGGACTTGGAGAGACATACAAAGTCAGGTTTGATGCCAGCTGGTTCAAAACTGAAGAAAGTACCGGTACGGCCGACGCCTGCCTGCACATCGTCCAGAATAAGCTTAATGTCGCGTTCCCGGCAGATTTTTTCAATGGAACGAAGCCATTCACTGCTTGCAGCATTTAAGCCGCCTTCGCCCTGTACGGTCTCTACGATAAACGCTGCCGGCTTATCGAGGCCGCTGCCTCCGTTATCAAGGAAGTTCTCGATATATTCAATGGAATTATTGCTTTCCTTCAAGAACTGGTCATACGGAAGCGTAGAGGTATTAGATAAAGGCATGCCGGCTCCGTTACGCTTGAATTTGTTTCCGGTAACGCTTAAAGCACCGATGGTCATGCCGTGGAAGCCATTAGTAAAGCTGACTACGTTTGTCCGGCCGGTTACTTTCCGGGCGAGCTTCAGGGCGCTTTCAACGCTGTTTGCGCCCGTTGGGCCAGGGAACATAATTTTATAATCCATATTACGCGGCTTTAAAATAATATTTTGGAAAGCATCGATGAACTCGCCTTTAGCTTTAGTTGCCATATCAAGGGAGTGCGTAACCCCGTCTTCCTGAATATAGGTAAGCAGCTTTTGTTTCATATTTTCATCATTATGGCCGTAATTCAGGGCCCCGGCGCCGGAAAAGAAATCAACATATTCCTTTCCGTCCAGATCCCAAAGCTTATACCCCTTTGCCTGGTGGAAAACGGTAGGGAATCCTCTCACATAACTGCGTACTTCCGATTCGTATTCATTAAAAACGCTGAGATCATTCTGCATCATAAAAGTAATTATCCTCCTTAGGGATGTTATCGAAAAATTCAGTTTTTACATAATACATGACATGCACTTTGCATGTCATGTCCGCTACTTATTTTGTAAATGGTCCTATTCGAAATGTCAACTCTTCTTCGTGCTCGTCATCTGGAAAAAGGTCTTCCGTAAAGCATTCAGAAACCGTCACTTCAGTTTCTCTTTTTTGGGCAAGCTTTTTAAACAAAGCCTGGGATGCTTCATTAGAAGGGGTGATAGTTGCTTCCAAATAAAGCACATTTTCACAAACATCCCGTTCTAAAAGTGCGTTCAGCAAACGGGAAGCAAGACCTTTTCCCCGTTGGGAAGTATCTACGCCCACCTGCCAGACAAACACGGTATCCTGTTTTTCAGGTGGAATGAAGGCCGTTACGAAGCCCACTAATTCATCGTTTTCTTTAGCGACAACACATGTTTCGGCAAAAAATTCACACATCATAATATACTTATATGAGGAATTTAAATCCAGTGTGGAGTTTTTGACAAGTTCCCACATGTCTGCCCCGTCTTCCACGGTTGGTTTGTCAAAAACGATTGAATCGACGGAACCGTTCGTTCCAGTCATTTTCGTTTCCATTTTCTTACCACCTTTTAAAAGTAATAGAGGGCTACCTGTACTATACCTCTTTATGGAAAATACAAACTTAAAATTGTGTTGTTTTAAAATGTAATAAGATCTACCAGACTCACAAATAAAAGCTTAACGTTAATTATGGAAATTTTCAAACTTGCCTATCAGTCATTTATGAGTATTATTACTACTTATAGAGTGTTATGTAACCTGAACATCGAAAACGATAAATAATACTTGCACAGATGGACAATTCCTCCGTCTTTGATAAAAGAAGCCGCCTGGGAAGCCCAGACGGATGAAAGTTAATCTTTTAATATATTAATCAGGCCAGGCTGGAGGCTTGGGAAGTGGAAGGAAAAACCATGATCCAAGGCTTTTTGCGGAATAACCTTCTGTCCGCCAAGGATCATTACGCTCATTTCCCCGAGCATTTTATCAATAATAAATGACGGTACGGAAAGCCAGTGCGGACGTCCAGTCACTTTCGCTATTTCACGTCCGAGTGTTTCCATTTGCGCAGGTTCAGGAGCAGTAATATTGAGTCCGCCCTTGATCTCTTTGTTTGTAGCAGCAAAAAGAATCATTTCGACAGCATCCCTTAGATGAATCCAGGAAAACCATTGTATTCCACTCCCGAATGTGCCGCCGCCGAACATTTTGTATACAGAAACAATTGGCGGGACAAATTCCTGCAAAACGAGTCCCATCCTTGCGTGTACTACCCGGATCCCAAGGTCTTCTGCTTTTGCAGCTTCATTTTCCCAGCGTACGGCAACGTCCTGTAAAAAGTTGGATTCACCTTTAGGGGATTCCTCAGTGAATTCCTTTTCGTCAGAAATGCCGTAGTAGGCCACAGCTGAGGCGCTTACGAGCACCTCAGGTTTATGGCTGCTCGCTTCAAAAATGCGCAGGATTTCCCGTGTGGAATCGATACGGCTGTTTAAAATATTTTCTTTGTTTTTTTCTGTCCAGCGCTGTGCAAGTGAGGCACCGGCCAGGTTGATAAAGGCATCTACCGGCGGAAGTTCGTACTCCGGCTTGCTGCCAGGATTCATCCATTCAATAAAAGTGATATTTTCACTATTTTTTTTATTTTTACTGTTTCTTGTTAAAATATAAATATGGTGACCCATCTGTTCGAGGTAGCCTGTGAGAGCGGAGCCTACATATCCGCTTCCTCCTGCAATAGCTATATTCACTGTGTATTTCTCCTTTCATTACTTAAGGTGATGTAAAAACGTCACTTTCGAAACTATTCAACTTTACCCAAAAGCAAGTTGTCATAATCATTTTCTAATATGCAAAAGGAGAGGGCTTTCGTGAAAATCACTAAAATTGAAGTGCAGAAAAATAACCCGGAACGTTACAATATTTTCACTGATCAGGCAGGCCGTGAAGCGTTCACGACCGGCGTGGACGAAGCCGTGCTGGTTCAATGGGATCTGAAAAAAGGAAAAGAGCTGACCGAAAAAGAGCTCGAGCTTCTAATTGAAGACGATCACGAGCGCAAGGCCTGGAACAGAGCGCTGCATTACTTATCAAGTGTAATGAGGACGGAAAAAGAAGTATATGATCATTTAATAGAAAAAGAGTTCACGGAAGCCTCTGCAGCGAAAGCAGTGGAAAAGGCGAAAGAATATAAATTCTTAAACGACCGCGAATTTGCTAAAGCTTATGTGCGCACGAAAATCAATACGACGGATAAAGGACCGAAAGTCATCCGGATGGACCTGGAAAAAAAAGGAGTGTCTGAAAACCATGTGTCCGAGGCTATGAAGGCATTGACCGATGAGCTTGCCCTGGACCGGGCGGTGGCAGCAGCAGAAAAGAAAGGCCGCCAGAAAAAGGGAGAGTCGGCCGGCTCGGTAAAGCAGCGTCTGTTGCAAATGCTGCTCCGGAAAGGATATGATCATGAAACAGCATCCGCCGCAGTGAAAGAGGCAGATTTTGCCCCTTCGGAGGAGGATGAATGGAACTCGGTGCTAGTGCAGGGAGAAAAGGCTTACCGTAAATGGGGAAATAAGCTCGAAGGCCGTGCACTCGAACAGAAAATTAAAGAGTACCTGTACCGGAAGCAATTTCCGATGGAGCAGATCCAGCGGTTTTTAGATGAAAAGAGAGAGGAGTCCGAAGATGGGAATGGAAAAAAGGTACAGCCAGATGAGCAGGCATGAGCTCGAACAGGAAATCGCGAGCTTAAATGAAAAATCCAAAAAGGCGGAACAAATGGGATGGGGTAATGAATTTGCGGTATATGAGCGTAAAATCGCCATGGCAAAAACGTATCTGCTTGATCCAGCAGACTATCAGCCGGGGGAAACTTACCGGGTCGACCAGGAAGGTTCCACCTTTGAAATAGAATATATCAATGGCGTGTTTGCCTGGGGATACCGGAATAATTCGACTCAGATTGAAGCCCTGCCTTTTTCTCTGCTGGTCAAAAAATAAAGATGGAGGTACAAGCGGAATGGAAACTCAGAAAAATGATTTATTAAAAATTCTTCTTTCAGTTAATAGTCAATTATCAGAAGAAAAAGCCCGGGAGTGGGTGGACTTTCTGTGGGAGGATTTTGAATCTACGCAGGCGAAAGCTGGGCGCACGTACAAAGGCGAAGAAGTAACGGAGCAGATTGTGGAAAAATGGGTCCGGCAGTACGGTCCGCACCTGCATCGTTATGAAGCGACAAATGAGAAGTTTTTTGGAATTAACTAGATAATAATAAAGAGTACGGATCTGTTCTCCGTACTCTTTATTATTGAGTATAATAGGAAAAATCGCGTCCTTTGTCGAGTTTTTTGTGGAGCGTGTCGTCGCTAAAAATCCAGCCAGTGTAAGAAGTCATAATTTCTAATTCCTGGTTCAGCTGAACGACCGCGACAAACGGGTAATACCCTTTGCTGCGGTAACGCAGGTCAATAAATTTCACTTCATAGCCCTCCTCTGTGTCCCGTACGATCCAACGGTACGTAGGAGAAAAGGATAGAAAAGAAGCAAGGTTTCGATCGTTTCGGGCCGCGTTGATGACCGGGTCATCAGGAATAGGTTCAAACGGATACGTTTCAAAGTAACGCAGCCGCCCATTCCGGTAATTGGTGACAAATAATTTGTGCGGCGTCCGGATAACTAAATGCCACCGGTACCAGTTGTATGTCGGTGAGATAAATAGGTGCGTGGCATCCGGATGCAGGCGGCGGGCCCGCTGCAGGACAATGTTTCGGGCCTGAAAACGCCATAAATAATAAAAGAGCAAAAAGACGTATAAAACAATCATCGAGGCTGCTCTTGGTACATCAAACCACCACAGGATAAACACAAACAAGTGGGAAAAAAACAGCACCGAGTCAAAAATATTAATAACGCCTAAAGCTATCCACCGCCTTGTAAAAGGCGACAACGCCTGTGTGCCGTAGGCATTAAAAATATCCACGAAGACATGCAGGGCCACAGCGATAAAAGACCAGAACCATAGATGTGAAAAAGCAATATCCGGCGAGAACATATATATAATGGCTGCAAGCAGCACCGGCCAGATTAAGACGGCGGGTATAGAGTGAGTTGGGCCGCGGTGGTAGCGGATATAGACGGCATTGTTTTTCAGTTTTAACACGGTATCAAAATCAGGGGCCTGTGACCCTATAATTGTTGCGATCAGGACTGTACCCATTGCTCCACTTTCAGGTGAAATAGTGGGATCAATGGTGGCGAGGCCGCCGAGGCCAATCCCCATCACTGTATGAGTTGCTGTATCCATTGGCACCACCTTTAATTTATGGCATGCTGAAACAAAAAAAGCCTGTGGCATCAAACAAGCACAGACTGTATCAGCGTAGTTTCATCATACCCTAAACAGTTTGTTTCAAAAAGGAGAATTGCATGAATCCGCAGAAATACGTCGTTTTTATGGAGTACCGGGTTTTGGAAGAAAAAAGAGCGGAATTTTTACGCACCATGGAAGAGATTTCTTCTGCAATGCTCAAGAAGCAGGTGAACGATTACGAGTGGTTTGAGTCTGTGGACCAGGGTGCTTTGTTTGTGGAAATGTTTTCAGTTAATACACTCGAGCAATATAACGTTCTTAGGACTGAACGAACAGAGAAAAGTGACAGCGTGTTCGGCCGCCTTGATGAATTTGTCCCCGGAGGCATAAAAAAAGTGCACTGCTGGTGTTTCAAAAAAAAGGGCCCTCATGGCAACGAAAATAAAGAGAAAGAGTGAACAGCTATGCATCCACTACTGGAGAATTTTTCGCCGGAGCAGTTTCAACAGGACTTAGTTGGCTGGTACCGGGACCAAAAAAGGGATCTGCCGTGGCGGAGAAGCGCCGATCCTTACCACATATGGATTTCAGAAATTATGCTTCAACAGACAAAAGTCGATACAGTCATTCCGTATTATTACCGTTTTTTAGAAGCGTTTCCTACTATTGAAGCTCTGGCACAAGCAGAAGAAGACCAGGTCATGAAGCAATGGGAAGGCCTGGGGTATTATTCGCGGGCGAGAAATTTGCATCAGGCGGTCAAAGAAGTAGCTGAAGAATACGGAGGGATAGTCCCCAGCGGCAAAAAAGAGTTTCGGTCTTTAAAGGGGGTCGGGCCCTATACAGCAGGGGCGGTACTCAGTATCGCTTTTGACAAACCGGAGCCGGCCGTGGATGGAAACGTGATGCGCGTATTTTCCAGGCTTTTATGCTTATATGAAGATATCGGCAAACAGTCCACAAAAAGTACGTTTGAAGCAGTGCTTGGCGAAATTCTGCCGCTTACCTCCCCCTCGGACTTTAATCAAGCAGTGATGGAGCTTGGTGCTCTTATCTGTACGCCAACCTCACCGGGCTGCCTGCTTTGCCCGGTGCAGGAACACTGTAAAGCAAGAGCAGCGGGGGTGCAGGAGGAACTGCCGGTAAAAGAAAAGAAAAAAGCGCCAAGAAAACAGGAGATGGCAGCGGCTATTATTTGGAACGGCAGGGGGGAAATATTAATCCACCAGCGTCCAGATAAAGGACTGCTGGCCAGGCTATGGGAATTTCCTAACACGGCAGTGGAAAAAGAAACGGAGCGGGCTGAAGAGATGAGGGGCTATCTTGAAGCTGAAGCATCCGTAACCCCTGAAATTGAGCGCCCGGTTCAACGAGTGGAACAAACATTTTCACATTTGATCTGGAACGTGCATGTATACGAGGGTAAGGCTGAAAGAACTGGATTGCCGGAGGACTGGAAGTGGGTCCCGCTGGATGACATAGCAAACTACGCTTTGCCTGTGGCTCACCAGAAAATATATAAAACACTGGTTGAAAGGATGGAGTTAAAGTGAGTAAAGCTTTTGAAGGGAAGAAAGTTCTAGTTACAGGGGGTTCGAAAGGGATAGGAAAAGGCATCGCCAAGGCGTTTTACAGCGAAGGAGCCGAGGTTGGCATTTTAGCGCGTTCAGAAGAGGGGCTGAAAGCCGCCAAAGAAGAAATAGGAAGTGTTTGGACCTGCGTCTGTGACGTAACTGTGGGCAAAGAAAGAGAAACTGCCTTTCAAAATTTTGTAGAAGCTTCCGGCGGAATCGATGTGCTTGTGAATAATGCCGGTGGCAGCAGCGGCAGTAAAATTGCAGATACTTCGATGGAGGAATTTGCGCAGGCAATGGAAATAAATTACTTTCAGGCTGTGCACTTCAGTAAAATGGCGCACGAGCAAATGAAAGAACATGGCGGAGCGGTTATCAATATCACTTCGATATTTGGAAAGGAAGCTGGTGGAAAAGCAACATACAACAACGCCAAAGCGGCATTGATTAGCTTCACAAAAGCAGCTGGCAACGAGTGGATAAAGGACGGGGTACGGGTGAATTCGATTGCCCCAGGTTCAATTTTGCATCCTACTGGTAACTGGCAGAAGCGGATAGAAGAAGATCCGGAAGCGATGGAGCGTTTTGTAGACGAAAATATTCCTGCCGGAAGATTCGGTAATGTGGAGGAAGTGGCAGATGCGGCGTTGTTTCTCGCTTCGCATGAAGCGCGCTGGCTGGTTGGTACAACGCTTACCGCTGATGGGGGACAGTCCCGGATGAATATATAAAACCGAAGGCCACAGCCTTCGGTTTTACTTTTATTCAGAAACAGTAAGCACGAGGTTGCCGGCATAGCGCTTGTTTTCTAAATCTTCATGAGCCTGGGCGGCTTCATCCATCGGATAGGTCCGGGCTACGTGAGGAGAAAAGAGTCCCTGTTCATAAGACTGCTGCACGCCGGAAGCTGCTTTCTGCAAGGCCGGAAGAGGGGCTGTAAAAAGCAAAATGCCAAGAATGGAGGCATATTTTTGGTTTAACAGCTGCCACGGAAAAGCCGGCATATTGTTTACCGGCGAGCCGACCGCGACAACTCGTCCTCCTGGTGAGAGTATATGCAGGTCTGTAGAAGCATTTTCACTAAAAGACATATCAAGGATAACATCAGCGCCCGGCTTTCCGGAAGCGGAGGCAAAATCCTCCTTCCAACCGTTGTCGTTTAGGTTCAATACGACATCTGCCCCGGCGCGGCGGGCGATTTCATTCTTTTCATTGGTGCTCGCTGTAGTGATCACGAAGGCATTATGATGCTTGGCCAGCTGAATGGCGGCATGGCCGACTGCACCGGCACCTCCGTAGATAAATACGGTTTCTCCGGGCTGAAGAGCGGCCCGGAAAAACAAAGCCAAATGAGCAGTAAGAGCAGGTATGCCGAGAGATGCTCCTTCGGTAAAACTCATAGTATCAGGAAGGGGAAAAATGTTAGAAGCGGGGGCGGCTGCCCACTCTGCAGCGGCACTTGGAATGTTTGTCCCCCACACCCGGTCTCCCGGCTGAAAGTTACCTGCACTACTGCCAACTTCTTCAACAATTCCGGCAGCATCAAAATGGGGAATAGCCGGAAAGGAGGACACGGGGCGTTTACCGGAGCGGAAATACGTATCCACGGGGTTGAGGCCGGCTGCCTTCACCCGTATAAGTATTTCATCCGGCTTGATACCGGGCTTTTCCACCTCTTCTATAGTTAGAACTTCCGGTGTTCCCTGCTCATAATAAACGACTGCTTTCAAAAAATCGTCTCCTTTCGTTTGGCAAATGGATAGTTTTCTCCTCTCTTTAATCGTAACAGTTTTTCAGATCGGGTGAAGAAATGTATAATAGGAAATGATAGAAAAGAAGACAGCAAAATCGCAGAAGAAGGGAGGCAGAACATATTGGCCGAGCGTAACGAAGTCGTCGCAAGCTTCCCGGAAACAGGTAAGCCTATCCAGGTGCAGAGTTATAAGCATAACGGATCGCTCCACCGTGTATGGGAAGAAACATTAATTCTGAAAGGCACAAGCAGAGAAGTCATTGGCGGGAACGATCGTATTTTGGTTCATGAATCGGACGGAAGAGTCTGGAGGACGAGAGAGCCTGCCATTTGTTATTTTCATGCCGAAAAATGGTTCAATGTTATCGGTATGATTCGGTCTGACGGAGTGCATTATTATTGTAACCTTGGTACGCCGTTTGTCTACGATAGTGAAGCTCTGAAATATATCGACTATGATCTGGATATTAAAGTTTTTCCGGACATGACCTACAATTTACTGGACGAAGACGAGTATGCCCAGCATAAAAAAGAAATGAATTACCCTGCCCAGATAGATGAAAAGATGGACGCTAGTATTAGGGAGCTGCAGAACTGGATCTGCCAGAGAAAGGGCCCATTTAACTCTCATTTTATCGAACAGTGGTATGAGCGTTTTTTGTTTTTTCGATAAGAGGTGAAAAAGATGGGCAGTATTAAACGCTACATGCAGTTTGTGCGGCCGTACAATAAAATAATTGCGGTGACAGTGACCATCGGTATATTTAAATTTGGTCTGCCGCTTTTAACGCCGCTCATTCTTGCTTATATTATCGACAACGTGCTGTTGGCAGATGGTATGGCAACAGCTGAAAAAGCACGAGTGCTCGCCTGGCTGGCAGGCGGAGCGGTTGTGCTTTTTATTATCGTTCGTCCGCCGATTGAATACTACCGGCAGTACTTTGCCCAGTGGACGGGCAATAAGATTTTATACGATATCCGTGATCAATTATTCAGTCATATTCAGAAATTGAGCCTTCGTTTTTATTCCAATCGAAAGGCAGGCGAAATTATTTCGCGGGTGATCAACGATGTCGAACTGACAAAAGACTTCGTCATCACCGGCCTGATGAATATATGGCTTGATCTTGCCACGATTATCATTGCGCTCATTATTATGTTTACGATGGACGTGGAACTGACGCTGGTCGCGATGTTGTTTTTACCTATTTATGCCTTTTTCATTAAATATTTTTATTCGAGGCTGCGGGATTTAACAAAAGCAAGGTCGCAGGCGCTTGCAAACGTGCAGGGACATCTGCATGAACGAGTGCAGGGGATGAGTGTGATCCGGAGCTTTGCCCTTGAAAATCACGAGCAGGGCCAGTTTGATACAAGAAACAAGCAGTTTTTGGACCGGGCGGTGGATCATACGCGCTGGAATGCTAAAACGTTCGCAGCCGTTAACACCGTCACGGACGTGGCCCCGCTTGTAGTTATTCTGGCCGCCGGCATGGCTGTTTTGTACGGAAATTTATCCGTCGGGGAAATGGTGGCGTTCACCTCTTACATGGAGAGACTTTACAGTCCGCTCCGTCGTCTGGTGAATTCATCTACCACTCTTGTGCAGTCGATTGCGTCAATGGACCGGGTGTTTGAATTCATTGATGAAAAATACGATATTACTGACAAAGAAACAGCCGTACCGGTAAAGCATGTCAAAGGCGATATTCGGTTTGACCACGTATGGTTTAAATATGAAGAGGATACTAACGATGTATTAAAAGACGTGGATATGCATGTGCGGCCGGGGGAAACGATCGCGCTTGTCGGGATGAGCGGCGGCGGTAAAAGTACGATCGTCAGCCTTCTCCCGAGGTTTTATGATGTCACCGGGGGCGCTCTGCTCCTGGACGGAAAAGATGTGCGGGACTATGAAGTACGTACGCTCCGGGATCATATCGGTATGGTGCTTCAGGACAACATTTTGTTCAGCGAATCAGTGAAGGAAAATATCCGGATGGGAAAACCGGATGCCACGGATGAAGAAGTCATACAGGCGGCGCGCATGGCGAATGCTGAAGTTTTCATAAATGAACTGCCGCTTGGCTATGATACTCCGGTCGGGGAGCGGGGTGTGAAGCTTTCCGGCGGACAGAAACAGCGGATTGCCATTGCGCGTGTGTTTTTGAAAAATCCATCCATACTTGTATTTGATGAAGCGACATCGGCACTGGATTTAGAGAGCGAACATTATATCCAGGAAGCAATGGAGCGGCTCGCCCAGGACAGAACCACATTTATTGTGGCGCATAGGCTTTCGACAATCACACACGCGGACCGGATTGTTGTAATTGAAGACGGACGTGTGGTGGAATCAGGAAGCCACGAGCAGTTAATGATGGCAGAAGGCTCTTATCAGAGGCTGTTTGACGTTCAGCACGTGTAACAGAGGAAAAGGGAGGCAACTATGGAAGAAGTCAAAAATTATTTCAAACACCATCGAAGCAGCCATTTAAGTCAGCTGAAAGAATTTTTATCGATACCAAGCATCAGTGCAGACCCTGACCACAAGCCGGATATGGAGACTGCTGCCTCCTGGGTAAAAGAAAGTATGCAGGCGGCTGGTCTGGAAAACACAGCTGTCATGGACACAGGTGGACACCCGGTGGTATATGGCGACTGGATCCATGCTCCGGGGAAACCTACGGTGCTGTTTTACGGGCATTACGACGTGCAGCCGGCCGATCCGGTTGAACTGTGGGAAACGCCGCCGTTTCAGCCGGAAATACGAAATGAAAAAATTTATGCCCGCGGCGCTACGGATGATAAAGGCCAGGTGTTTATGCATCTTAAAACGATTGAAGCCTTTATGCGGACGAAACAGGAACTTCCGGTGAACGTAAAATTTTGTATTGAAGGAGAAGAAGAGATCGGCAGTCCCAATTTGGACGAGTTTGTGGAAAAGCATCGGGAACTCCTCCAGGGAGACGTACTGCTGGTTTCTGATACCCCAATGCTTGAAAAGGGCCGGCCGACAGTGTGCTATGGACTTCGGGGGCTTGCAGGTATTCAAATCGATGTGAGCGGGGCTAAAGGAGATCTGCATTCCGGCCTGTACGGCGGCGGGGTCGCGAACCCGCTTCATGCACTAGCTGATATACTTGCTTCTATGCACGATGAAAGCGGCCATATTACCGTTGATGGCTTTTACGACCGGGTTCTTTCGCTTACCGATCAGGAACGCCGCGCGTACGCGGAGCTTTCGTATGATGAGGAAAATACAAGAAAAGAATTAAACGTACCGGAACTGTTTGGCGAAGAAGGATTTTCGTTTCTGGAAAGAACGTGGGCCCGCCCGACCCTTGAAATTAACGGCATGCACGGAGGCTTCCAGGGAGAAGGGATCAAGACGGTACTGCCTTCTGCGGCTTCAGCCAAGATTACGTGCCGGCTCGTGCCTGACCAGGATCCGGGCGAAGTCGTGGAAAAGCTGACGGCTCATGTTCAGCGAAAAACACCGAAAGGCGTGGAGGTGGAGGTGACTCCGTTTGATAAAGGGCGGCCGTTTGTCACTCCATTTGACCATCCGGCCATTCAGGCAGCCGGAAGGGCGCTTGAAACAGCGTACGGGACGACGGCGGCATATACGAGAATGGGAGGGTCTGTGCCTGTCATTGAAACTTTTTCTCAAATTTTAAATGTGCCAGTGGCATTGATGGGATTCGGCCTCCCTACCGAAAACTTCCATGCGCCGAACGAACATTTTCACCTGGAAAACTATGATAAAGGCCTTGAAGCTTTGGCAGAATATTTAGCGGAGATTAGTGAAAATTTATAAACGAAAGGAGGGCTTCCGAAATAGGGAGCCCTCCTTTTAATTTTCTAATTCTCTATGGCAAAAAAGTCTTCGCTGCTGTGGTAACGGAAATAGGTCTCAACAAGCCGGTCGAGGTGTTCAAGCTGCTCATTATACTCGACGATGTGTGCGACAATTGGAAGAAGATGAAGCCATTCCGAGCGGTCAATATTTTGGCGGTCGTACATTTCCATAAGCTGGTCGGTTAAGGATACCCTGCCTTCATCGACCTCTTCTGCCATTTCCTCTGTAAGATGAGTAGTGACCTTGCCTACATAACGCTGGAGAATTCTATCGTGGTAATCCATAAGATGATCAAGCTGATTGCGGATCGCCTCCTGCATTTCTGACGATGTATGCTGCATATCATTTTCAAATTTATCAAGCGTACGCAGAATGGTCACGATTTTATTCATCGAAGCGATCATCTGCTTGAAAAGAACGACTCGCCGATCCCGTGTAAGGCGTGCTTTTTTTGTGTACACGCGTTCTTCTTTAAACAGGAGGTAAAGGTTTTCGATGGAAACGGTCTGATCTTTAAGAGAAGAAAGGTCTTTTCGCAGCGTCTGCCGATTAGTTTCATGTCTTCCAAGCAGCCGAATCCACTGAATAGTATCCTGGGTTACATCACGAATCTGCTGATAAAGCTTGGTTTCATGTTTTGGCGGCAGGAAAAGCATGTTGACTAAAAACGAAGCTGCAATTCCAAGCATGATCAGGGCAAACCGCTCGGAGGCAAACAAAATAAAATTATCGTTTCCAGGCCTGCCCATGATAATGATGACTGTCACAACAGCAATTGGGATGGTGGAGGCGTCCAGTTTCAAACCTAGAATGCCTGCAATAATAATCATGACTGTGACTCCAATAATTACCGGCTCGTGACCGAATGCAAGGACCATAACTATCGCTGTGCCGGCCCCGATAATGTTGGCCTGCAACTGGTCCAGGATCGTTTGAAACGTACGGGATATTGATGGTTGAATAGCGAAAGTAGCGGCGATCGCTGCGAAAAAAGGAGGATTCAATCCAATCCACGATGCTGCGTATATAGCTAGAACGATCGCAAGACCGGTCTTGAAAATTCTGGCTCCCAGCTTCATAACGGATTGTATTCCTTTCTATATTGAACTTAGTAAATGTGGCTGCTTAACGCTGCAAAGGCCTGGTCCGAAGCTTCCAGCGTTTCTTCTATGTCCTCAATACTGTGTTCAGTGGTGAGAAACCAGGCTTCGTATTTTGAAGGAGCAAGATGAACGCCCCGGTCAAGCATTTCTTTAAAGAAAATGCTGAACCTTTCAGAGTTCGAACGTTCAGCCCCTTTATAATCTTTTACTGTTTCCTCTGTAAAATAAATGGTGAACATCCCTTTTAACCGATTGATTGTAACGGGAATGCTGTATTTTTCAGCCTGCTCGAGAAGGCCCGTTTCAAGGCGTTGACCGAGTTGGTCTAACGTGTCGTACACCCCGTCTTTTTCCAACACTTCAAGGCAGGCAATGCCCGCGCGCATAGAGGCCGGGTTTCCGGACATCGTCCCTGCCTGATAGGCCGGGCCCAGAGGAGCGACCTGCTCCATGACGTCGACCCGGCCGCCATACGCACCGATCGGGAGGCCGCCTCCGATAATCTTTCCCATAGCGGTCATGTCGGGTTCTACGTGGAGCATATTTTGAGCGGCTCCGTAAGTGAAACGAAAAGCCGTAATTACTTCATCAAAAATAAGAAGAGAGCCTGAATCATGCGTCAATTTTTTGATTTCTTCAAGATACCCGGGTTCTGGCTCCACCAGGCCGAAATTGCCGACAATAGGCTCGATAAGAACAGCGGCCGTTTCGTCCCCCCAGCGGTCGATAGCTTCGCGGAAGCTGTCAATGTCGTTAAAAGGGACAGTGATGACTTCTGCAGCTATATTGGGAGTAACGCCTGCAGAGTCCGGTGATCCCAGCGTCGATGGGCCGGAGCCGGCTGCCACAAGCACAAGATCGGAATGGCCGTGGTAGCAGCCTTCGAATTTAATGATTTTATGTTTGCCGGTATAGGCTCTGGCTACGCGGATAGTTGTCATTACAGCTTCGGTGCCGGAATTGACAAATCTGACTTTCTCGAGAGAAGGGACTGCTTCCTTCAGTTTTTCAGCAAAAATATTTTCCCATTTAGTGGGAGTGCCAAGCAGCGTGCCAGTACGGGCAGCTTCACTAATGGCTTCAGCAATGTGCGGGTGGCCGTGTCCGGTGATTATAGGTCCGTAAGCTCCGAGGTAATCAATGTATCGGTTGTTATCTTCATCAAACAAATGTGCACCACGTCCCTCTTTCATAAAAACCGGGGTTCCGCCTCCAACCCCCTTAAAAGAACGAGAGGGGCTGTTCACACCGCCCACAATTAAATCGCAGGCTTCATTGTAGAGTTCAACAGATTTTTCATAGGACATATTTTCTTAACTCTCCTTACTATCAACTATTTCTTATCTATTGTATCATGGAGAAGTAAAGCAAAAACCATGATATCATGAGATGAAAACCAGTGTTGAGGTGATCGATGTGAGTACAGAAGAAAGCAGTGTAAACCCAAAAGACTTGGAAGGGGAAAAAGCACCCGATTTTGAACTCCCCGCTACTACGGGTGAGAATATTCGTTTAAGTAATTACCAGGGACAAAACGTGATTTTGTATTTTTATCCTAAAGATAACACCCCTGGATGTACGACTGAAGCCTGCGACTTCAGAGATGCGCTGCCGGAATTAAACGATAAAAATGTTAAAGTGCTCGGGGTCAGCCCGGATTCAATGAAAAAACACGAAAATTTTACAGCCAAGCACGATCTTTCTTTTCCTCTTTTGTCTGATGAGGAACAGGAAGCGGCTGCTGCCTATGGAGTATGGAAGTGGAAGAAAAACTTTGGTAAAGAGTACCTCGGAATTGTAAGGTCCACTTTTTTCATTGATACAGAAGGAACCGTGCAAAAAGTTTGGGACGAAGTGAAGGTAAAGAATCATATTGGAGAAGTATCCAGGTACGTTGATGAATTCTTATCATCTTCCAAAAAGTAGGAGGCGGATGAACGCATGAAGCTGCTTCTTTGCATTATTGATAACTTTTATACCGATCAGGTAGAGATGGAAATGAAAGAAAAGGGTTACCGTATGACTGAAATCGCAAGCAGCGGGGGATTTCTAAAAAAGGGAAATACAACGTTTTTGTTTGGCGTGGACGAAGAGGAAGTGCCAAAGTTAAAAACAGATTTAAAAGATATATGTTTGGCTTACGAAAAGCATAGAAAAAAACGACCTGAACATTCGAATAGGTTTACTTCATTTCTTTTGGATGTTTCAATGCTTCCTTTTTTTCAATCAGCCGGAGCAGATGAGAATAGCTGACCCCTTTCATTGACAACAATCACGGGGGTCCGATAGAATAGATTATAAGAATTACAAATAAAGAATCGTTTTACAGGAAGAGAGGTGCATGACGATGGCGAGCGCTAGCCTACAGGAAGCAGTAAGTGTCTTGAAAAGCACGAACGTTCGGATGACACCGCAGCGTCATGCTATTTTGGAATTTCTGCACTCTTCAATGAGCCATCCGACTGCTGACGATATCTATAAATCTCTTGAAGAACGTTTTCCGAACATGAGTGTAGCTACGGTCTACAACAATCTTCGGGTTTTTAAAGACGCCGGTATAGTGAAGGAGTTAACCTACGGGGACTCCTCGAGCAGGTTCGACTGCGTTACTTCAGATCATTACCATGTAATATGTAATGATTGCGGGAAAATTGTAGACTTTCATTATCCAGGCCTGAATGAAGTAGAAACGTTAGCTGAACACGTGACCGGCTTTGAAATTGAAGATCATCGGTTAGAAATATACGGAACATGTACAGAATGTACAAAGATGAGCAAACAGTAAGCTGTTTTTGAAGCCTTCATCTTCTTCATAGATGAAGGCTTTTGTATGCATTTTAAACAGAAAAAATCCATTTAAAACTAATTTAAAATTATTTTGCAAAAATGGTTGACGGTCTTATGGGCCGATGTTATATTACTAATTGTCGCCAAAACGGCTGACAAAAACGAGAATAACGAAATAAAACTTCTTAAAAAAGTTGTTGACATTCATTATTCAAAAATGATAAATTATAAAAGTCGCTATTTAGCGATGGATCGTTCTTTGAAAAAGAAAGACAAGCCAGAGCCCCAATCAAAAGCAACACTTTTTTAGGGCATCACTGATGCCACAGCATCAAACTTTTTAC
>NZ_JBQOJB010000020.1:0-47424 GCF_054971365.1 Marinococcus salis
ACGCCTGCTTTTAGAGTGTAACGACAAGCGGGTGCAGTATTGAAGGGTCAAGAACATATTTTGGTGTTGAGCCTTAATTCAATTCCCATCTCTTTCAATTCTTTTACCATTGCCTGTGGATCTGGCCAATATTCTTCATCAAAGCGCCAATCTCCCTGATGAGGCCAATGGAAATAATCAACCACTATTACTGAAAGAGGGAGGCCCCTCCGGTAATATTCACGTGCAACGTTCAATAATTCTTCCTGGGTCTGGTACCTTAGCTTACACTGCCAAAACCCGAGACCGTATTCAGGCATCATAGGTACTCTTCCTGTTACCGCAGTATAATTTTCCACGATTTTATGCGGTGTTTCGCCTACAGTAACCCAGTAATCTAATTGCTTTGAAGATTCTGCTTTCCATTCAGTAATATTTTTTCCGAAAGTAACATTTCCTACAGCTGGATTGTTCCATAAAAACCCGTAACCCTTACTCGAAATAGAAAAAGGAATAGTGGCCTGGGAGTTTCGTTGAGCCAGTTCCAAGGAACAATATTTCAAATCCAGGTGCGGCTGCTGATATTGTCCCATGCCATATATCTTTTCATTACTATTTGACTCAAATCTTGCAGTAATAGCGAAATCCCCGCCCAGGAGCGGTCGGAATTCTCTGGCATCTATGTCCAAAGCGCTGCAAAATTCATTAATATCATTTCGATTTCTTACATATTCTTCTACAATAATTTCATTTTGGTGATTGAATATAGTTAATTTCCCGTTGCGTTTAATTTGAACGTTAATTTTCCCATGCTGAAGCCATGCTTCGTTGTCATAAATACTGATTGCTGCATTATTCTCTGAAGAAGGGATGAGAGCCCAATTATTTTCAGTTAAATCATTATTCTTGTAAGCTTTCACTCTAACGCTGTCTTTCCCCCATGCTTCAATAATGAGGTGCTCACTATTATAACTCCACTCTAATTTGTTCGGGGCTTCTGTAAATATTCCCGCTACTCTTAATCTCAATTTCATCTCTCCCTTGACGGATTTATTCGTTAGCGCTTTCTACCTTTTTTTGGGCATCCTCTAAAGCTTCCTCAGGCTCTTTTTCATCAGTTAGGGATTCCTGAATAGCTAATTGAATACTTTCTGAAATATCCGGCCAATTCGGAGATGGTCCACGTGCTTCTGCTTCTTCAGTAGTTTGTATGAAAGCACTCAAATGTTCGTCTTCCTGCCAATAATCAGAATCATTTAATACAGATTGTCTCGGTGGAAAATATCCGGTTTCTTTCGTAAACTCTTCCACATTTTCTGGTTCAGAGAAGTAGCTTAAGGCTTCCCAGGCGCCTTCCTGGTTACCACTTTCTACGACAGCTAAATTGTCTCCGCCGATAACTGATTTATGCTCTTCTTTTTTAGGAATAGAAGTTATTTGAAAATCCAAATCTTCATTTTCTTCTTTCAGACGATCTACTACCCACGGGCCGTTAATCATCATTGCTACGCTTTCATTGGCAAATTTTCTTGCTAAATCGTCTTGCGTTGAATTCAATACCTCTTCACTCATATAACCTTCTGCAAGCATATTATCCACGAAGTTTAATGCTTCAGCTGCTTCTGGAGAACCGAGCGAGTTTTCATCTGCACCAGCTGATAATAAAAATGGATAGAATTGGAACGTTGATTCTTCTGACCTAACGGCCGACATAGCAAATCCGTCATGATCGGAGTTTGTAGTAGCCTCTGCTGCCTCGTTTAACTCTTCCCAGGTTTCCGGCGCTTCTTCGATTCCATTTTCTTCAAGAATTTTTTCATTATAAAATAACCCAATGCTGTTCGTAGTTAAAGGCACACCATATGTTCCGTCTTCGTACTTAGTAGAAGCTACTGGAGCTTCCAAATAATCGTCTATTTCCCCCCACTCTTCCACTTCGCTTGAAATATCATTAAGTACCCCCATTGAAGCTAAAGAAGCGTTATCTACTGTATCTGAAATAATTAAATCAGGAAGTGTTTCCCCTGCTGAGCCTACTGATAATTGTTTTTTCATTTCATCAAAGGGCACATATTCAGTTTTTAACGTATATTCATCCTGGCTTTCGTTAAAATCCTTAGCCATTTGTTTGAAAACTTCCTCCGAACCTGTGTAATAATGCCACATTAATATTTCATTATTTCCATCAGATCCACTTCCCTCATCGCTTCCTCCGCCTCCACCGCAAGCAGTTAAGATAATAGGCAAACTAAGAATCGGCGCTAAATACGATTTTTTCATAATAAACCCCCAATTGATATAATATTTAGTATATTGCTTAAACAAAGTTTATATTTATTTGAAAGCGCTGTCAATATTTAATTGTGATGAGCTTTAAAAAACAGTTGTTATTTTAAATTATTTTTTAGTCAAGTATATAAAAATCTATTGCGCGTTAAAAAAAGAAGTTCCATAGCCTTGTATTTCGGGAATAAGAATAAACAGCCAGTATTATGAGGAGGAAATCAATAGTGAGTCTTTTTTCATCTATTAAAAAACGAGTGACCGATGCGAAAGAAAACGGGGTAACCATACCGGTCACGGAAAAAATGTTTCTGAAGGTTCTTCAGGTTAAAAAAATGGATAATGTCGATATTTCCGCAGTTCATATCCAGGATCAGGTCCTGCGCATTGAAGGAGTTAAAAATGACAGCAGCCAGAGCCGTTTCAGCATGCTGCTGGAGCCTTCCCACGCTTCCGAGCGGGCCCTTTACTTCACGTTAAAATCCATCTCTCCTTTAGAAGCAGAAGACGTATTTAAAGAAATTTTTGACCGCCCGCCCTACTTCTCAGTACAGGACCAGCAGGCAGGATTTCACTTGGAAGTGTTCGAACCTATGAAAAAAGTTCCTTACGGAAAAATAGATTCCTATTACTTTGAGCAGAACAAATTAAAAGTCGTCATGAAATGGAAATAAACAGACTTTCATAGTTCAGGAACTTTAAACAGGTAATTACTTCTCTACAGGACTTTTTACTTCCGGTTTCTGCCGGAAGTATTTTTTTAGGTAGAAATTACCTATTTTTTCGTGCATAATGAAAGAAAAACGAATGGGGCGAAAATCATGGAATATCAGGCAGCTTCTTTCGGGCGGTACCGTGTTCTTCAAAATGGTTCTATTGAAGTTATTGCAGACATCACCAGCCGTTTTGAGCACCCGCGTTGGGAGAATATGTGGTATCTATCAGAAACAAAGCGGATCTGCCGTGAGCTGGAGACGCTTGGCATCATTTCAGAGTGCGACAGCTTTGAAATTGTCGATCGCAACCAGTTTAAGATTTTTTGGAAAAAGGACCGTATCGCCTGGGGGTATATTGATGAAGACGAAACGTACTTTCGCCTGCGATTCACCGGCCTAGTCGATGCCCCTGCTACCGAATAGCAGTACTACCTGTCTTTGTTATGGTTGCAATTAAGAGCCATATCATTTAAGGTGTACATACAAAGCAATTACTTATAGAACAATTAAACAAACGGTGGAAATGGATAGACAATCGCGCTATTTCCCATAAGCCAAAAAGAGACACGGGGTACCTGCCTCCTGTTTATCTTTTTGGCTTTTTTATTTATTCAGGAAAGGAGAAATATTTTAACTTATGAAATTTTTAATTGATCACGACGGCCAAAAGATTCACAAATCTGTATTTGTTAACGACCGCTGCATGAACAGCAGCAAACCGTCCGATTGGGAAAGCTTCATCGAAGAAGCGGCCCTGCAGTCGTTCACGCAACAGAATTACTCCTATTGTGTCCACTGCTTTCAAGCTTATGCCGGCTGATACATCCGGCGCAGGCAATCAGTGCCGTTTAGCCGGAGCCACTCATGATAAAGACGATAACGCTTCGGTCCCGTTCAAAGTCCCAGTCAACAAATACATCAGCAATATTCATGCCAGCTATGGACGTAAATGACTTTCCTTCTATTAGCAGCCGTTTTTCCAGCTTGCGTTTAGTGACCTTTAACTGTTCTTCATATCCCTGCTGCACTAACTCCTTTTCAATGTTAATCAGCAGCCCTTCCCGGATGACAAGCAGAGTTTTATTATTTAACATTCCTGAAAAAACTTTGTCGGGCTCTTTTTCTGCCTCCGCAGTAACCTGCCTCACCCGCTCTTCGAGTTTCTTTTTACCGGCATATTCCTTAAAAGGATTTTCGCCGTCATATGCATTTTCATCAATACCGACAAAAATACTGGATTCCTTATCAAAGTCGCTGTCATGATAAAAGTTTTTATACACTTGTCCGGTCACCGACTGCACGTAGCCGTTAATTTCCGGAACAATTTTGTGCATCATGCTTTCACGCAGACGAAAAACCGCCTGCTCGCCTTCCTGCTCGAGAATAACCCGCTCCATCGGGCTGAGAAAATGCCGCAGATAGATTGTAATAAAAGGACCCTGCATAACCACATGGGCTGCTTCCGGGCCTTTGCCGAATCGCTCCCGCAGCAGTCTGCCGGCGAAGCTCGCAATATCTTTTTCGTTTTCTGTTGGTCTCATTTTATCAGTGTCCTTTAACGAAGTATTAACAGGGAGTTTTATGTGTTATTTCATTTATTCTGCTAACAAACATAACATATTCTTTCTAAACTACCCACTGATATTAACTTACTTTCTTTCTTTACAGGAAGTTTTTTCGTTAATAACACCAGCCAGACATTGTCTGGCTGGTGTTATTAAAGTGTTATTAAAGTCTTTTTATTGTTCAGTACCCGTATTTATGCAGCTGCTTTTCTTTTCATCAGGCCAAAATAAAAGGATAAGGTAATTTTTCATCTTTTTATATGTGGTGATCATAAAAACTTCCTCCAGCCCCCTGCCAGCACTCCTTTCTATATCGTATTCCCAAACTGCCTGCTCCCCCAGTGCTTTTCTTACTTTTTTTAGCTCTTCTTCATATCCTCGCTCAAACAATTCGTGTTCTAGAGCGGAAAGCTGAAAAGTTCTTTCCACCACTAACAGCCGCTCATTCAGCCAATGAGCCGTTTCAGAAACTGTATTTATATTTTCGCTTTCTCTTCCCATATAAAAGAGGTGTTGTTTAAGATTTGTGTCATTCATCGGCTTCGGCCATGCCAACGCTTCTTTGTAATCAGTCTTAATAATAGCCATGATCAAACCGGTTTGATTTTCCAGATTCCAGTCAAAGTACACGCTTTCGACCTTACAGTCGACCAGGTCGCTTACTTGGCCGCAAAACTCCAATTCGATTTTTTTCATTACGAGGTAACGCAGTCTCTCTACTTTTAATTCTTTTTTGTCTGTGGTGAGCATTTCTTCTATCGGCGCCAGCATACCTTCGAGCTGAATCATTACGTAAGGAGGCGCTATTGTTACGTAGGTCGACCTGGGCCCCTTTCCCAAATAGGTCCTCAGCACTCTGCCTACATATCCGGCAATAGAATATTGTATTTTGTTTACCTCCATCGATATACCCCTTTATCTTTTTTGTCTCATCCGTTCGTTTTTTCACAAAAAAAGCTGCAAAAGGAAAGATCCCTTTTGCAGCTTTTTCAGGCGGCGCTTTCTGTCCCCTGACTTTGCTAAATCGTATTTATTTTATTTATAAAACCAAACTAATCACAGAATAATTCCTTACACTAAGCTTATTTTCAGCGTATATCTGAAAACTTTGGCCCAGATTTTGACGGAGCACTGGTGCAGCTATCACTGGTGCAGCTATTAAAGATGCATATTTAATACTAATTCAGTATACCTAATTTTGCAATCATAAACATTGCTGCCGAAATTAAAATATTGAGTATCTATTGGTCTCCTGCCGCTTCAGGAAGAACTTTTATTATGCCCTCACGGGGAAAGTGGTTTTTTGTTTTTTCATCCCCAAGCACAACAATCATAAAACCATAGTTGTTTGTAATATTCCCGGCAAAGTAAATTTCTTTTATTTGTTTATTCAATGTAGCCGCCACGTATTCCTGATTGATTAATTTCATTTCACAATGCCGCTTCACCACAGAAAGGCCCTCGTCCTTCCCAGCCTGAATCAATTCTTTCTCCAGAGCAGATAAAAGCTCTTCTCTTTTTACTAAAATGATTTGAGAGGTTAACCAATATATTTGTACGTGCTTGTTTTCCCCTCCCACCCAGTAATTCACCTGACTTAAATTATTGTATACTTCTTTATCTTTTATGATTTCCAGGCTTTCCTCCCCTTGCTCCTCCTGTTCCGCGATGCCAAGCAGCATGCCTGATTCATTCACTAGGTCCCAGTCATAATAAATTTCCTTCAAGTAAACACCCGCATGCGCTTCTATTGTCTTTTTTATTTTAGGTAGCAGTTGTTCCATTACGTTGTTTCGGCATTTTATTACTTTTTCCATTTTGTCCCCGCTGATTAATTCTTTCTCCACCGGGCTTAAAAAATTTTGTACATCAATAAAGATATAGCAACTGCTGGCGGTTACTTGAAGGGCAGAGGGCCTTATGCCAAAGTTTTCCTGCAATTGCTTTCCAATTTTGCTGCTTATGGATGTTCTGCTTTCCTTATCTATAGGCACTCTAACTGCTCCTTTCATTATTTATATGATCTGCTTATAACAGCTTTGCAGCCAGTGGGGACATATTTAGCTAAAACAATAAAAAAGCCAGAAAGGCCCCCGGGACTCCTTCTGGCTTGCCGCCGACTTTATTCCAGCAGCTATTGCCGCACTTGCTATCATATTATTTTAATTCTTACAGTTCTTTCTATTGAGCCCTGAGTGTTTGAAAGCTAAAGTATATGTTTGTATACTTCTTGTGTATATTATTCTCTCAGTGGTACATATTTAAACCGCTATTTCTATTCTTTCCCGGACACCGGGTTATTACTGAAGAGTTCCGGGTCGATTTAACCCGCTTCACGAAATCGAATGCGGTATCGGCGGGGTAAACATTAACATCCGCCTCAGCTTAGGCGGTGCTACTTTTGTCTTATTTTCCCTGTATCATCTTGCATAAATTCATAAATAAGATTATGGTGCATGTATGTAATTAAACCACGTATTAAAGTCGAACTAATAGTATTGGTTTAGTTGGACAGACGCTCAGCTGTCCGAAAGCCAAAAAATCCGTCCTGCGGGTTTTTTGGCTTTTTTTAATTTAAATACTGGGCATCAATAATTTAGAAGAATTTGTGAGTTTTTTAATTAACGACTGCACCCCCTATTCTCACTGCTTTTAGTTAACGCCTGTGGAAACGTTAGTATTCATACTTTTTAAAAAGAGGAGGGTAAAATCATGACTGATCATAAAAAATCGCAAAAAAATGGCCAGGAATCTCTCGAAGAGAAACAAAAACGCGAAAAACGTGGAACAGACATCGAACCCCAGGAAGAAGGAAAAACCCAAAAAGACGATGATAAAAGATGGGGGGATAATCAACCCAGTGAGAAAAACCCTGATGACTTTTCAGAAAAAGACCGTGAATAGATGAGGCTTCTGCAGAACGGCAGCATTGTTCTGCAGAAGGTTCCTTTCTTAAATTTTAATCGTCTTCACTATCCTTTTTCTAAGATGAAAACGATAATGCTTCTGTCATTTTCAAAGTCCCAGTCCACAAAAAAATCGTTCACCTTTCTTCCGGCAATAGATTTAAAAGACCGATGTTCCCCAAGCGTTCTTTTATCAACAAGGCGCTTTGCCTGCTTTAGTTCTTTATCGTAGCCAAGCCGTATAAGCTCTTTATCTACATCAGTAAGTATTCCTTTCCTTTCTACTAAAATCATTTTTTTCGTAAGCATTTGAGAGAACACGGCTTTTGGCGTTTCCTTCGATCCTGTGCTAAGTTCGCTTATTTTTTCTTCTAATTTTTTTTGTCCGACAAAAGAGGAAGAATTTTTTTCATTGTCATCAGTTTCTTTATTGATTCCTATAAAAACACCCGTGCGATTATCTATGTTGAAATCATAATAAAGACTGCCGTACCTCTGCTTCGTTTTTTCCTGCAGATGTTCCATAATACGCGGCAGCGTCCGGCTCATAATACTTTCTCTTAAGTCCTGGACTTCTTCTTCATCTTCCTCTTCCATAATAATGTTTTCCATAGGTGTCAGAAAGTTTTGGAGGTGTATTGTAATAAACGGCCCCTTTAGGACGGCTGAGACCGTTTCAGGTCCTTTGCCGAACTGCTCTCTCAACAGCTTACCTGTATAACTGGCAATTTCTCTTTCTATACCCGGGCTTTCCATGACGTTGCCTCCAATGATTTCAGAGTAATTATTTGCAATATATTTTAATACCCTTAGTAACAGCTATTAAACTAATGATTATTTATTTATTAATTTTTAATTTAAAATATTGTTTTATCCTCTGGCACAGTGGGAAACATGTAATTGACTTCTATTTTATAAAGCTTTCTTAATACAGACTTGTAAAGCTGAAATAGGAGGGGCACTCCCTTGGCTCTTACATAAGCGAGTGCGGCAATCATCTACTGTCCTCTATTTCTTTTAATTCCTCTAGTCCAATTTTATTTCCAAAATGGAAGGATGATTATTTTGTCGATTATTCGAGTAACGATGAATGGCACCGAACGCAAAGTTTCGGACGATTCCACTATCCTAGATTACACACGAGGCACCAACGAAGAAGTGCCGAATGTCTGCTATCACCCGAGCCTGGGTGCGATTGAAACCTGTGATACCTGTATGGTAAAGGTGAACGGAGAAATTGTCCGTGCCTGTTCCACCGAATTTAAAGAAGATGACGTCATCGAAACACTTACGCCTGACGTTGACCAGGCGCAAAAAATTGCGATGGACCGCATTTTGCATAATCATGAGCTTTACTGTACCGTCTGCGACTACAACAATGGCGGCTGTGAAATCCACAACACGGTTGAAGCAATGCGGGTTGAACATCAGAGTGTACCTTTCGAAACCAAACCGTATGAAAAAGACTATACGAACCCGCACTACCGTTATGATCCGGATCAGTGCATTCTTTGCGGACGCTGCGTGGAAGCCTGTCAGGACGTCCAGGTGACGGAAACTCTATCCATTGACTGGGAACGCGAACGTCCCCGCGTCATTTGGGACAATGATGTTCCGATCGGCGAATCCTCCTGTGTTTCCTGTGGCCACTGTTCGACCGTGTGCCCATGCAACGCTTTAATTGAAACAAATATGGAAGGCGAAGCCGGCTATATGACCGGACTTAAAGAAGATACCCTCCGTCCGATGATTGACATCACCAAGGATGTGGAAACCGGCTACAGCTCAATTCTGGCCCTATCCAATATGGAATCCAAAATGCGCGATGACCGCATCGAAAAAACAAAAACAGTATGTACTTACTGCGGCGTTGGCTGCAGCTTTGATGTCTGGACAAAAGACCGTGAAATTCTAAAAATTGAGCCGCAGGCAGAAGCCCCTGCAAACGGTATTTCCACCTGTGTAAAAGGCAAATTCGGCTGGGATTTTGTAAACAGCGAAGAACGCCTTCAGAATCCGCTCGTCCGTGAAAACGGCCAGTTTGTCGAGACAAGCTGGGAGCATGCTTTAAACGTGATCCAGAAAAACTTTACTTCCATTAAGGAAGAAAGCGGCAACGATGCTCTTGCGTTTATCAGTTCTTCCAAAACGACGAACGAAGAGTCCTATCTTATGCAGAAGCTCTCCCGTTCCGTCATGGGGACAAACAACATTGATAACTGCTCCCGGTATTGCCAGACACCGGCCACCCAGGGGCTGTTCCGCACCCTTGGCTATGGCGGCGACACTGGAACAATCGAGGATATTAAAAATGCGGAGCTTGTTATTACTGTAGGGACTAATACCTCCGAATCCCACCCGGTCCTTGCCACTCGGATTAAAAGCTCGCATAAGCTGCGCAACCAGAAGCTGATCGTATCCGATATCAGAAAGCACGAAATGGCGGAGCGCTCAGACATGTTTATTCAGCCAAAGCCCGGCTCTGACCTTGTATGGCTGAACGCCGTCGCTAAATATATTATCGACCAGGGCTGGCAGGACGAAGAATTTATTAATGAGCGCGTGGATTACTACGACGACTTTGTTAAAGAACTCGAAATGTACACCATCGATTACGCTGTGGAGCAGACCGGTCTCTCCCGCGAGGAATTAATTGGCATCGCTGAGAGCATCCATGAAGCAGATACTACCTGTGCGCTGTGGGCAATGGGAGTTACCCAGCACTCTGGAGGTGCGGATACGAGCACCGCAATATCGAACCTGCTGCTTGTCTCCGGCAACTACGGTCGTAACGGTACCGGTGCTTACCCTCTCCGCGGACATAATAACGTCCAGGGTGCTACAGACTTCGGAAGCGCACCGAACCTTCTTCCCGGCTATCAATCCGTTGAAGACGAAGAAGTCCGCCATAAGTTTGAACAGGGCTGGAACACTAAGCTTTCCAGTGAAGTCGGTATGACGAACCACGAAATGGTGGATGCAATGCACGAAGGCCGCCTGCGCAGCCTTTATCTGAAAGGCGAAGAAATGGCGCTTGTCGACTCCAACATTAACTACGTGCAGCAGGGCTTTGAAAAGCTTGATTTTTTCGTGGTGCAGGATATTTTCCTCTCCGAAACAGCCAAGTTTGCTGATGTGGTGCTCCCAGCAAGCCCAAGCCTGGAAAAAGACGGCACGTTCGTAAATACCGAACGCCGGATTCAGCGTTTGTATAAAGCACTCGACCCACTCGGTAACTCTAAGCCGGACTGGGAAATTCTGCAGCTTGTCGCCAACCGGATGGGTGCTGACTGGAACTACAGCCATCCGTCTGAAATTATGGCAGAAGCAGCTTCACTCTCTCCGTTCTTCGAAGGGGTTTCCTACGAGCGGCTTGAAGGATATGACTCTCTCGTATGGCCAGTAACAAAAGAAGGCCAGGATGAGCCGCTTCTTTACACCTCTCGTTTCCAGTTCCCGAATGGAAAAGCGAGATTCTATCCGGTCCATTGGACAGAGCCTCAAACCTTTGGAGAACAATACGACCTGCACGTAAACAACGGCCGGATGCTTGAACACTTCCACGAAGGCAATATGACGTATAAAACAGAAGGCATCACGCTGAAAACACCGGACAACTTTGTCGAGATTTCTCCAGAGCTTGCTGAAGAGCGCGGACTTGAAAGCGGAGCGCTTGTAAGGCTTAAATCCCCATACGGGGCAGTGCGTATCCAGGCGCTTGTTACTGACCGTGTGAAAGAAAAGCAGCTGTACATTCCGATGAACAATTCCGGTGAATCTGCGATCAACCGTTTGACAAGCAGTGAAGCAGATAAGGATACAGATACTCCGGCCTATAAAGAAGCCCAGGTGTTTATGGAAGTACTCAGCACAGACGGCGAAGCACCGATGCCGAAAAACAACTTCCGTTACGGAAATCCCCAGCCGCAGAACGGCGTGGAAGTAGAACGGAAATGGAAGCGTAATGACTACATCTTCCCTGGCGACATGGTGAGAAAGGAGAATCGCTAATGGCTGAGCGTATAACTCATATCGAAAAGCTGAAATTCTCCGAAGAGGAACTCAAACAGCGGGACATGGAAGAACTCCAGTCCCAGCTGCTTGATAATAAAGAAAGCCTGGAAAAGATGGTGCGCACCGCGAACCTGCTTGATGAATCCGGCCTGCTGGACATGGCAAACGGACTTCTCAGCGAAGGGGATAAAGTATTAAACGTCGCAGTAAATGCGATGAACACTGAAGGCAGCACCAACATGCTGAAAAACCTGCTTCTTCTCGCTGGGGAAGCCGGGAAACTTGATGTCGAAAGCATGCAGCCGATTCTATTGAAATTAAACAAAGGACTCGAGCGTGTGGCAAAAATGGAAGAAGAAAAAGAAGATACCAAGCAAACGGTTAATATCTTCCAATTATTAAAGCTGCTCCGGGATCCCGAAGTCAATCACACGCTTTCACTTGGTATCGCCTTTATGCGTGGCATGGGCGAAACAGGCAAGCCGGAAATGGAAAGAGAACAAAACGAACGCAAGCCAGATACAAAAGTTTAACCTGCTGTTCCCTTCCTCCAGGCTGCATTTTGCAGCCTGGCTTTTTTGTTTGAAAGCAGCCTATGCGCGGGAATAGAATGAAAAATAAATTAAGGGAGCAAATATTATTGTCTTTTAGAGGCCTACATCTGTCTGACGTACCAAAAAGTTCCTGGATACTTATCATTGCCGGTCTGCTTACGCTGTTTACGACAGCTTTTCTTTTCCTGGAAATGGGAGAAGAAGTGCTTGAACAGGAAACATTTACGGCTGACCGGACAGCTCAAAATATTGTATCGATGTTTAATTCCGAAACGCTCCGGGCTGTCATGGGCTTGATTACAGAAGCCGGTTCGGTGATTTGGCTGACAGCCGGCGCTGCTGTCATCGTCGTGTATTTGCTGTTTTTTTCTTCCTTCAGCAGATGGAACGCCGTT
This sequence comes from Marinococcus salis, assembly GCF_054971365.1. Taxonomy (NCBI): domain Bacteria; kingdom Bacillati; phylum Bacillota; class Bacilli; order Caryophanales; family Bacillaceae; genus Marinococcus; species Marinococcus salis. The sequence continues at coordinate 12,413 of NZ_JBQOJB010000020.1, forward strand.
TATTTTGCGTTAAATATGATCGGCATCAGCATCATTACGACTGTCTTTAAGAATTTTTTCTCCCGGCAGCGTCCGGAAGTGCTCGCGGCCTATGACGGTACCGGCTTCAGTTTCCCGAGCGGCCACGCTACAGGAGCGGTCACTTTTTACGGCTTTCTCGCCTATTTAGTTATACGCAGCGGATTAGCGACTGTATGGAAGTGGATACTAGGCATTTTGTTGATAGTGCTAGCCTTGCTTGTAGCCATCAGCCGAATGTTTTTGGGCGTGCATTATTTTACGGATGTACTCGCAGGCATTTCAGTTGGCTTGTTTTGGCTGCTCATCTGCATCATCGCTCTTGAGCTTACGATATGGAATAAATATCGCAGACAAACCTAAGTGAAGCCCCCGGCACAAGACGCCGGGGGCTTCACTAAATTACATTTATGCATTTTGCATTTGTTCTGCTTTTCTTGCTTCTATTTTTCTCTCCACGTCTTCTTTAGATAATCCATGCTCTTCCATATAACGGTTACGTGGATGGGTCATGCATTGCGTCGTGCAGCTTCTCATATATTTATGCTCGTTTTCTTCAGAGCAGATGATCTGATTATTGCAATCAGGATCTGCACAGTTAACGTAGCGCTCGCACGGCTCTCCGTTAAAATGGTCCCTTCCAATTACGCGGTGTTCGACCTGGTTGATGGGAACGCTGATGCGCTGGTCAAACACGTAGCATTTTCCGTCCCACAGTTCCCCTTTCACTTCCGGGTCCTTACCATAGGACACAATGCCGCCGTGTAGCTGCGCCACATCGTCAAATCCTTCTTCTTTCAAAAACCCGGAAAACTTCTCACAGCGGATGCCGCCAGTACAATAGGTTAATATTTTTTTACCTTCAAGCTTTTCCCGGTTTTCTCTTACCCAATCTGGCAGCTCCCGGAATGCGTTAATGTCTGGGCGTATAGCTCCCCGAAAATGCCCGAGGTCATATTCATAATCATTTCGTGCATCAAGCACGATCGTTTCATCGCTCTGCAAGGCTTCGTAGAACTCTTTCGGACTTAAGTGCTCGCCGGTCTGTTCATTAGGGTTAATGTCATCTTCGAGATACAGCGACACCAGCTCTGAACGCGGACGCACGTGCATTTTCTTGAACGCGTGGCCTTCGGCATAATCCACCTTGAATTCGGTATCTTTGAACCTCTCATCCCCCGTCAGTTCCTGCATATATGCTTCCGTCTGGTCTACGGTGCCGGAAACAGTACCGTTGATGCCTTCCTCTGCAACAATGATCCGGCCCTTCAGCCCAAGTTCTTTGCAGAAAGCCAGATGCTCTGCAGCAAAGTTTTCAGGGTCTTCTACATTCGTGTAATTGTAATACAATAACACCCGGTATGCCTGATTTTCTTCTGTCATTTGTTCTCACCTATCCGGAATATATTTGCAAGATACATTCCTCGTCTTCCGTCTTGCAATCGGAACACGTTGGCACACAAAAGTCACTTTTCTATCCTTCTGATAATAAGGCATGTCTTTCATAACAGGAACTCGGCCCTTTCGTCCACATAAAAAAGTCCCTGCTTCATCAGCGGGGTTTCTTGGTGTGCAGACATATTATATAAAAATTTCCCTGTTCCGGCAAATGAAAAAGTTTTCTGAACAAGGAAAAAAGATTGAGACAACACAATATTTACCGGTCCCTATAAATGATTTTTACGTTGCGCTCCCTTTGTCCGGCTGCTTTGCTTTAGGTTCTCAAACATGCCAGTGCCTCCCAGGCCGGCGAGTACCCCTGCCCATACACGCTCCGCCAAAACTGCATTTACGAATGGAAAAGGCATTAATGCCAGCACCACCCCAATTCCAAGCGTGAAAAGAGGTATATACTTGATAGGCACCGGCGCCACCCGCTTTAATAGCTCCATCAAAGCGGTACTGGCTGTTCCAATAAACGACATGTACAGAAGAAATTCCGGACTCACTTCCAAGTTAATGCCTCCTTTTGTTTATTATGCTTTCTTTAAAAGGCATCAGGAAGGTGATTAGTAAACCATCTTTCCCAAAAAATTCTGTACAATAAAAAGAACCCGGAGTCCCCGGGTTCATCATTTATAATTTTCAATTCAGTTTTTGTTTTCTCCGCTGCGGCTTTATTCGGTCAACGGCTCCCGGTCAGGCATAGCCCCTGCTTCGATATATGCAGCCATTCCCCGGACAATCTCTTCTGCCCCGTAGGTTTTCGCCTCTAGTGGATACATTTCCTCTACTGTGTCCAAATAAAAGGAGAGATCTTTATTGCGGAGAAAATGAGAGTAATATTCGCGCTCACTCTGGAATTCGTGTCTTGATCTCGTTTGAGCAACAGACTGCATTTCTATATCCGCTAAAGTACGGACCACCTCTTCAAATGTTTTCATGTCTTCACTCCTTCTCCTAGGATCAATGACACGGAATAATGCAATGCATGGATAGATTTATATTATACCATGAACAGATACACGAATTCTAATCTCATGTTCAGAGAATTAATGGTATTCATTCAAGCCCAGATAGATCGCGTTGGCTGCTTCATTTCGGAAAGAGCTTTTCTTCATATCCACGGCTTCCTCTGCATTTGTTACAAAACAATAGGTTTCTGAACCATCAGCAGAAGCTGCGTTTGCATGAATGCTGACAAATGAATCCGCTCCTGCTTCATTGGCAAGCCGCGCTCGTTCCTTTAGTTCTGCATAGCTGTCGCCAGAGCGCGTCAGAATCACTTCTGTCCCTCCCTGCTCCCGCCTTTCTTTCGTACGAACTGCAACATCGTGTACCAGTTCTTTTTCATATACACCGTCCCTAACAGCTCCGGGATCATGCCCGCTATGTCCTGCCTTAATGGCTATTGTCTTTCCGGCTACTCCAGCTTCGGCAAGGCGAAATTCAGGCATGCAAAATTAGGAAATAACTCGCTGCCGCTCGCTTCGATGTATCAATAGAATTAATTGCATTTGACAAATAAAACTGTAATATTTATAATTACAGTATAAACATTAATAAATCTTTTTAACCGGAGAGATATGTATGAACAGCCACTTTTCTTTAGCCGTACACAGCTTAACCCTGCTTGCTCATCAGTCTGAAAGGGCTGCATCCAGTTCTTTCATTGCTGAGAGCGCCTCCGTGCATCCGGTGCGGATACGGAAAGTGTTAAGCTTGTTGAAGCAGCATGGGTTGATTCGGTCCAAGGAAGGCGCTGGCGGCGGCTTTGTCCTTTCCAGGCCACCAGAAGCTGTCACCTTATGGGATGTGTACCAGATTACGTCAAAGGGCACTCTGCAGCCCCGTTGCCCTGAGGAAAACCCTTCATGCGACGTAGGGGCTAACATGAAGCATGTGCTTGGCGGTGTTTTTTCGGACGGAGAAAGCTTATTTGGAGAGCACCTCGATCAATACACGATTGCTGATATGCTCAAGAAATGTATAACAAATTAACTGAGCAATGTTTTTGCAATAAAAAACAGGGAAATGTATAGTTATAGATAATTCAGATTACAGCACTATTAATTAATATGTAATCCTTAGGAGGTTACGCGAATGTTACCAACAAACGATATTATTTCGGTAGGAGATTGGGTTCGAGGAACCACTATTTATGGTGAATTGGTAGTAGGTTATGTCGAAGCAATTGAAGAATCTTATCAAACAATCAAAGTAAAAGTTATTTCTTCTGATAACGAAGATATTATGGAAAAATCCGCTGAACTGCTGCTTCACAAAGTAAGCAAGCTGAATACTGTCCAGCCCGTTTCTGAAGACGAGCTGTACGACCTGATTGACCTTGCCCTGGTTACCAATGACAAACAATGGTTCCTGGAGCTCACTTCCGAATTGAATAATAAAACCAATGTCCGGTCTTCCAACGATTCTTCCTATGCGCTGTCAAATTACAGCGAATACTAGGCAGGCATTGACATTACGAAAGCCCTTTGCAAAATACTGCAAAGGGCTTTTTTTGCGGCTCTATGTCTAGGAGTTTTTCATTTGAATATTCACTTTCTGTTCCAGTGCCTGCTGCAGATGGGCAAAAGTTTTTACTTTGCTGAAATCGATCCCCAGCCGCACGGCCGTTTCTGCGATTTCCGGCCGAATGCCGGTAATAATGATTTCTGTTCCGATTAAGCTCAGTCCATGGTGAAGATTGAACAACTGCTGGGCTACCATTGTATCGATAATCGGCACGCCGGACATATCAATAATCAGTACATCAAGCTCAAGCTTTGCTACCTCGGAAAGAGTCACGTCTTCGATCATCTTTGCCCGGTGCGTGTCAATCTCCCCGACTAGCGGGAGCACGCCAATATCTCCGATCAATTTAATAATTGGTACACTCAGCTCCACCATCATCTGCTGCTGGGCCTCCAGCTGCGCTTCGTTCATCTGATAGTAGTACTGGTTTACAAGCTCCAGTCCCTTTTCAAATACCGAATGGATCTGCTCCGCCCATTCTGCCACCTTCAGTGGGGAAAGCTCATCTTCCCTCTCTTTGATGTACTGGGATAAACGATTCCATAGGTCAACACGGCCAACTCTGAAAAACTCTACAGAGTAGAATCTCGGCCCCTGGTTTTCAAGCCCGTCCATCGCCGTAAGCTGTGCCCAGTCAGTAAGCGATGGCTCCTCCCCTATTACAGCTTTAGCTGTTTCCTGAATGAACCCATTTAATCGTTCCCGAAAGGCTTCTCTCCGCTCAGCATCGTTCGGGTAAATAGCTTCCGACTGCGCTTCAATATCTTCCATCCATGTATTCACGATCTCTTCCGCATGGCTTAACATGAAATCGTACAATTGTTTGCTCAACGCCAATAACCCTTTCTGTTAATGCTTGTATTTAATATATTTTAAAATACATAATCAAAAAAATAAAGCAGTCTTATTATTTTTCGCGTTCAAGCTTTTCCACCCATTCCTTTTCAAGCAGCCGTTCAATATTTGTCTGTTCCATGCTCCATTCCCACATCTTTTCCTGGAGTTCTTTATCGCGTGCGCGCAAAGCGGTCTCTTCTTCAAACGAATCGATGAAATACTTTCCATGTACACCGTGCACTTCCCGGGAAGCAGACAGATAAACTGCTGTTTCTGCTCCTTCTGCAGCCGTGCGCAGCATCGGCTGAATGACCTGGTGAATGCGGCTTCCAAACCCTGTTGACCGATCCACACCAAGCATAGTACTTACTCCACCGGGGTGCAGGGCGTTAACTCGAATGTCTGTCTGTTCCAGACGTGCAGCAAGGGCATATGTAAATAAAATATTCGCCAGTTTTGACTGGGCGTACCCTCTCCATGTACCATACCTTCTCGTCAAATGAGGATCCGGGAAATGAATGCGTCCGTATTTGTGTGCTCCTGATGAAACATTAACAATTCTCGCCTCGTCTGTAGAGCATTCCAGAAGCGGAAGAAGCTGAAGTGTCAAGGCAAAATGCCCTAGATGATTTACCCCAATCATACTCTCAAATCCGTCTTCGGTAACTTCTCTTTTCAGCGCTACTACACCGGCATTATTCACTAATACATCCACGCAGGGAATAATCTGCTCGAGCTGGCGCACAAAGGTATGTATGTCCGTTAGCGAAGACAGGTCACAGCGCATCACACGTACCCGTGAAGCACCGGTACTGGCTTTTATCTGTCTCATGGCCTCTCCTCCGCGCTTTTCATCCCGGACGGCCATAATAATATTAAACCCTTTTACGGCAAGCTGTTTCGCCGTCTCAAAGCCCATTCCTGTGTTTGCTCCAGTAATAATGGCTGTTTTCTCCATAATTTATTCTCCTCTGGAATAGTTTTGTTGCTTTTCCTATACCCATTGCTGCCTTAGTTCACTCTCGGCGGCAAATATTTTCTGAAATTTCTTCCCCCATATGAGTACAGCCGAGTAAATCATTGGTCATATTTTCTTCCAAATGTATTGAAGTTTATTAGATTCCCCGGTACGATGCAGGTATTATCAATTACCCTTCGTATATATTCAACAATTGGGTTGAACGTTTCTACTGGGAACCGTAATTTCCAACTACGAAGAACGCCTTTTGCGGGCGTTCTTCGTTTTTTATGCATATAAAGGAGTGTTTACAATGACAACGATTTTAATACGGCAGGCTGAAATCATGACGATGAACGAAAACAACGATATTGTACATGGCGACATACGGATTGAAAATGAATATATTAAAGAAATCAGTTCCTCGTTAACTCCCTATCCCGGAGAAAAAATTATCGAAGCCCACGGGCGTACCATCCTTCCCGGCTTCATTCATACTCATATCCATTTGTGCCAGGCCCTGTTTCGCAGTCAGGCGGATGACCTTGAGTTAATGGATTGGCTGAAAGAACGCATTTGGCCGATGGAGGCTGCCCATACTCCCGACTCTATTTACGCTTCAGCAATGCTCGGCATCGGAGAACTGCTTCGAAGCGGTACCACGACGATCGTCGATATGGAAACCGTTCATCATACTAACGCAGCTTTTGAAGCTATAGAAGCCTCCGGCATCCGGGCGTTGTCGGGAAAAGTAATGATGGACAAAGGCGATGAACTGCCTGCCCCCCTGCTTGAAACTACAAGCCGGTCCGTGCAGGAAAGCGCCGATTTGTATGAAAAATGGCATGGCCGGGATAATAATAGAATACGTTATGCGTTTTCCCCTCGGTTCGTTGTTTCCTGCTCTGAACCATTACTGCGGGAAGTTTCTCGTCTTTCCAACCATTACGATGCATACGTCCACACCCACGCTTCGGAAAGTCAGGGGGAAATAGACATTGTCGAAGCTGACACCGGGATGCGCAACGTGGCGTATTTAGATCATCTCGGCCTTGTTCATCCCCGCCTTATTCTTGCCCACTGCGTTTGGCTTAATGATCATGAAAAACAGATAATCAAACAGAAGGGCGCTCATATAAGCCATTGTCCGAGCTCCAATATGAAGCTTGCTTCGGGGTTTGCGGAAATTCCTGACCTCCTCGACCACCATCATAATGTCAGCCTCGGGGCCGATGGCTCTCCGTGCAACAATACACTTGATATGTTTCAGGAAATGCGGATGGCTGCGCTCATTCACAAGCCTTCCTACGGTCCAACAGCCATGAATGCCCGGCAGGTCCTTCGCATGGCCACCATCGAAGGCGCCAGGGCGGTCGGCCTTGAAGAAGAGATTGGCAGTATAGAAATTGGCAAAAAAGCAGATTTGTCCATTATCGATCTTTATGATTTTCACACGTACCCGAGTGAAGGTGCGGACCCTTATTCCCGCATCGTTTATGCTGCTTCTAAAGACCAGGTTGACACAACCATCGTAAATGGACGAGTGGTAATGGAAGAGCGTGCGATGCAGACTATGGATAAACACCGTGTGTTAACTGATGCAAATAAAGAAGCAAAGCATTTGTTTCAGCGCGCTTCCCGGTATATGTCCAGTTCTTTTGCATAAATTATGAGCAATCTCCTCCCTGCCAGAAGGAAAATTTGATATGCTGATGACGAAGAAATAGCGCAGAAGGAGAGGAAGAGGATGTATGCTTAGTGCAAAACGAGGAGATATTACTACCGTTACCAATGTCGATTATATCTGCAACGCTGCTAATGGCAAAGGAACAATGGGCGGCGGAGTTGCAGCTGCCATCAAAGGGGCCGGTGGAGAATCTATTGAACAGGAAGCAGTAGCCTACTGCGAAAAAAACAAGCCGAAGCGTGGTGAATTGTACACTACCACAGCTGCCAGCCTTCCATACGAAGAGATTATCCACTTAGTAACCATGGAAGCACCTGAGGAAAAGTCGAATTATGACGTAGTATATTCCTGTCTGCAGGCGTTGATACGTTACTGCCAGGAGAATCACATCTACCGGGTTGCCCTGCCGGCACTCGGTACTGCGACCGGCGGCCTTGACCCCGACACTGTAGCGATTTATTACCGGGAGCTGCTTCATAATGTAAGAGAAGTCCAATTTATTGCTGTTGATATTGATGAGACATTCATTCAGGCACTTGAAGCTGAATAGGATAAAAAGAAGCCCCGGGATAAAAACCCGGGACTTCTTTACATTGTGCATCCCTTCCCTTTACTTTCCGGGGGCCTCCTGCTTCCCTGCTATCTGCACCGCATGCACCACAGCGATAGCGGCAACAAAAATGGACGGCACATACACCGTAATGAGCAGGCCCACATATAGCACGAAAAATATTATAGCCCAAAGATATTTTTTTACATACACCTGTCCTGCTCCCGGTATAAGAAGTGACAACAGCCCTGCTATCCACATTTTTTTGTTTTTCATGTTTTATTCCTCCTCCCTAAAAAAATTTTAGTTCTCCATGAACATCCACCTAGCCGCAGCCGATATAAGAAATATTGTATTACATATACTCACATTGCATCGGGAGGCTGTTTATTATGCTGTTTTCAGCTAAATCATCATCTGCACCAGTTTCACAATTTCCGGGAGACACCCATTCCGGCAGCCGGATCAGGATCGCCTCCGGCAGCGACCTGCACCGGCAGCTCCAACTGATACATTTAACCAACCACGATCTCTATATACTGTCCGAGCTTCAGCCGGTAATTGCTGAAAACATTGATGCTATTGTTGAGGCCTTTTATCGTAACCTTAAGGATGAGCCTCAACTCCGTGCTATCATTGAAGAGCACAGTTCGGTCGCGCGGCTGAGCCGGACCCTTGCTGTCCACGTGCAGGAAATGTTTCAAGGCACCATGAATGATAGTTTCATTCAAAAACGGCTGAAGATTGCCCAGGTTCATCTTCATATCGGCCTGCTTCCTAAATGGTACATGTCCTCCTTTCAAGACATGGAACAATCCATTTTATATTTCGTCGATCAGCACCTCGCTAATCGCGCTGATGTTCTTCCGGCGGTTCTCGCAGTTACAAAAATCATTAACTTAGAGCAGCAGCTTGTGCTTGAAGCCTATGAGGAAGCCCACCTTACGCTTCACAAAGAGCAGCAGGCGGTAAAGGATCATCTGTACAGCCAGATCTCTGCCACTACCCGCTCGCTCCGGGAAGTGTTCGACCAGACGAGTACTTCTGTAGCCACGCTTACCTCTACCTCCAACCGGGTAGTAACGATTTCAAAAGAAAGTTTTCAGAGCAGTTCAGACGCTGCCGCCCATTCTGAAGAAGGCAAGCAAGAGCTTGAAAAGCATGGAAAACATATGAAAAGCCTGCAGGAGCTCATGGATTTTATGCGTACCGAAACGAATGAACTTAAAGCAATAGCAGCTAAAATTGATGATATCACAAACATCGTTACAGGAATCGCCGAGCAAACAAATTTGTTGGCCCTGAATGCCTCCATTGAATCTGCCAGGGCTGGAGAACATGGGCGTGGTTTCGCGGTTGTTGCCACTGAGGTCCGTAAGCTTGCTGGTGAAACAAAAAAATCAGTAGATACAGTGTCCGATCTTGTCCGGAAGACCAACGACCAGATTCAGCTTGTAAGTAACCATATTGAAAATGCGGACAATCAGATCGGCGACGGCACAAAGCGGGTTCACGAGATTAACAGCATGTTTGACGGCATCGTGCAGGAAATGGCAAAAAGCCGCCAGCAGAGCAACGAGGCAGAAACAGAGGTTCATTCGCTCATCCGGGAGCTGCACGAGGTGGAACAGGCCATCTCCCAGGTTGGCAGCTCTGTCTCTTCCCTGCACGGTTTAACACAGCAGTAATACTCCGCTTTTCTCATGCTATAATTGTAATACAGCCAGAGAAAAGGAGGTCCGCAGATGGAAACTAAGGAACAGCTTACAGCTATGACAAATGATTATTTACACACCTACGAAGCATTAAAGAAAAAGTACCCCTGGTATCATTCTGATGCCCGGATGTTCATGCTGATGGCCTCAATGTACTCCCTGTATCAAAAGCCATTTGACAGTCACAGGTTCGACCGGCTTCAGCAGACGATTAAAAAGAAAAACAGCTGGTTTTCACCGCTTCGGTCCCATCAGCGCTTTCCAATCGCCGGCATGCTTGACTGTTTGTCCGAAGATCCTGAAAACAGCTGGCCCGGCTTTAAACAATTATACAGCCAGCTGGTGCAGGGGCCGTGGGGACGCGGCACATCTACGTATGCAGCAGCTTTATCCTACTATGCATTCTACAAAGACGACTTTGCAGCTGTACCGGCATTCACTGCCTGGTACCAGTTTCTGCAGGAATCCTTTCCGGAGTTGACAAGTGCGGATTATTACCCTCTGCACGCACTTTGCATTCATCAGTTTCCCGGGAATAAAGAACAGATGATCGAGCATATGAATAACGTCCATCACCAGCTTTTGGAGCGAGATTTTAAAAAGGGGCCTCAGCTTCAGTATCTTTCTTTCTTAGCTGCTTTGAATCTTGAGAGCTTGGGCGGGACTGCTTACTTTGAACGTTTCGATGAACTGCTTGAATATTGGAAGTCTGATCAATGGCACGTACGTCCGTTTTATTATTCACTGCTGGGCGTGCTTGGGTTTACAACTTCTTTTCCGGCTATTATAGACGACGCCCGGAGCATACACGCCCGTTTGGCTGGACAGGGAGAATTTCGGAGGTTTCATCATTTCACAGTTCATATTTCCCTGCAGCTTGCCGTTGCCCACCATGCTTATACGAACGGTGGCAGTCTGCTCGTGGCAGTGCTCGAAGCACAGCGGGCGGTGGCACTGCAGGCATTGAATTCTTCAACTTCTGCTTCGGCTGCAATAACGCTGTAATCAAACTGAAGGCGCACAATGCCGTGCGCCTTCTTCCATTTTATAACTGTTACAATTATTACAATTATGCTACGCTAGTTTTTGCTTATACACTTGCGTTTAACGTCTTATTAGAAAACAGGGAGGGAACCCGGTTGCCACATTTTTATTCTGTTGCTATCATGCTTTTTTTCTTGCTATTTATAAGCGGCTGCGGCATGCTCCCTTTTTCTTCTGAGTCCGGGAAGACAGCTGAGGGAATATTTGTCGCCCCTTCAGGCAGTGATAATCAAAGTGGCACCATCGATGCTCCGTATAAATCCGTTCAAAAAGCAGTTGACACGGCAAGCGCCGGAGATACGATTTATTTACGGAAAGGGACCTACCGGGAAAATGTAAAAATGAATCACCAGGGCGAAGAACACCTTCCCATCATTATCCGCCCGTTTAAAGATGAAGACGTTCAATTGAAAACGGAGAGCAAAGAACCGTTTTTCTCTTTAAAGGACACTGAATACATAACAATCAAAAAGTTTACCTTTTATCAGGAGAACGAGGCTTCCGTTATCGTCTCCTCCGGGGAAACACGCTCCCTTCAAATACTCGATAACCGCTTTCGCTCGTCTCAGGGAGCAAAAGAAAAATCAGGCTCGGCGGTGCGTATCTCCAGCCCGAATGCAGATAGCATTCACGAGGACATAGTCATAAGCGGCAACACCGTTGAAAGATGGAAGTATTCCCCCGCCTTTTCACTGGTCGGCAACGTAAGTTCATTTACTATCTCCCACAACCACTTTGAAAAGGCTTCCGGGACTTCTCTCGATTTACAGGCAGTTCCGGGAGAAGTAAACGGGCGCGTACCATCCAGAGGCAATGTGAAAAATAATACTATTAATTCTTCGGGCAGGAGCTCCGAGCCGGGCATTGCCGTCCAAGGCGCCCATAATATCGTTTTTTCCCATAACACTATACACGGTGGTTCTGTAGGGACGCTTGTCCGCAATACTTCCTTTGCTGATACAGAGGACCTGTCCTTTAAAAACAATGTATGGCGGGATCAGACGTCGGCTGGCACCGCCCTTATTCAGGGGCCTGCCGAACGCCCGATCAGCCGCGTTTCTTTTTCGGAAAACGTCTGGAAAAACGCGCACGGCAGCCGGGGATCCGCGCAGCTGCGCATACAGTCCTCCATCCGTCATTTAAACGTCATGAACAATGAATTTAAAGGAAACACGTTCAAAGGATTTTACATTGATGCTACTGAAGATATTAGTAACTATGTTACTCTGAAAGATAATTCCTTTCCTTCTTCTTCAAGCGCCGAATGGAAGTGGGAAGGACATAAATTCCGGGACCTTTTTACATTCCAGCAATATATTGAACAGGAGGCCCCCGTACCTTCTTCTGAAGACACAGATTAGAAGAGCTGCCGGGGATGGTACTGATCCCTGTGACCTGTGCAGCAGCTGTGCACAGGTTTTTCTTTTCCTCCCGTTTTGTATAATAAGAATAAGGCCAAACTAAAGGAGGGGTAGCATCAAAAATATAACTGCTTTTATGAAAAATCTTTTCTCAGAATTAACGAAGGATAACGCAGCCGGCCTTGCTGCTCAACAGGCATTTTATTATCTATTATCCATTTTTCCACTGCTTATTTTGTTTCTATCGCTTCTTCCTTATTTCAACATCGACGCCGACCGGGCTGTTTCACTTTTGTACCAATTCGTTCCTGCAGAGACTGCTTCATTGTTCCAGGAGACGATTGAAGATACGATCAACACCTCAAGCAATGGGCTGCTTACCATCGGAATCATTGGAACAATATGGACAGCTTCTCTTGGACTGAATGCTTTTATACGGGCAATGAACGGGGCGTATGATGTGCTGGAGACAAGACCCTTTTTTATAGTACGGCTGATATCGGTAGGTTTAACCTTTGGATTAATGCTTTCAGTAATTATCGCTCTTTTCCTCCCCGTTTTCGGCAGCCTGATTTTATCAGCTATACAATCATTCATTTATGTGCCAGAGGACACCGTCTTTCTCGTCCAGCTTCTCCGTTGGATTGTCACTATTTCAGTCACCTCTGTTATTCTTGCCACGCTCTATCATCTTGCACCGAATAACAACATGCCATTTTGGACTGTTTTGCCGGGGGCAATGACAGCTACGCTACTCTGGCAGATAATTTCACTTGGGTTTTCCTTTTATGTTAACAATTTTGCCAACTACGCTTCCACATACGGCAGCCTTGGCGGTGTTATCGTATTAATGATATGGCTGTTTTTGGTCGGTATGCTTCTTGTTATTGGCGGAGAAATTAACGCACTCGTCTATCGGAGGCGGCAAAAAAAGCATCCTGCCCCTCTGCTTCATGATTACTATTAGCTTCTTTTGAGGCTGCGTTGGTAGAATACAAGTGATTGTAGTATACTGGACGGGCAGAAGCGCAGAAAAGGAGACCCTATACATGAGTAAAAAAATGATTTTTTTCGACATTGACGGAACGCTGTATGATGAAAACAAACAGATTCCCGGTTCTACCAGGAATGCTATTCATAAGCTTCGCAGCAAGGGCCATGACATCGCGATTTCCACTGGAAGAGCTCCCTATTTGTTCGATGACCTCCGGGAAGAACTCGATATTCATACGTTTATTTCATTCAACGGCCAGTTTGTAAAATACAAGGGAAATGCTATTTATCAAAATACGATCCCTACTACAACACTTCAGTCTCTGCAGGCCTTCGCTGCTGAGAAAGAACACCCGATTGTGTTTATGGGCAGCACTGCCATGAAAGCAAATATTGAATTCCACCATGACATTCATGACAGCATAACGACACTCGGCGTAGAACATCCCGAATTTGATGCTTCGTTTGCAGAGCAGAATAATATTTACCAGGCCCTTCTATTTGCCCGCGAAGATGAGGAAAACCGTTATGTAGATCAGATGCAGGATCTGCGATTTGTACGTTGGCATCCTTACTCTCTCGATGTTATTCCTCCAGGAGGATCCAAAGCAAACGGTATTAAAAACCTCATCGCTGAAGCCGGCATCGAGCTTGAGAACTGCTATGCTTTTGGGGATAATTATAACGATGTAGAAATGCTTCAGTACGTACCCAACAGTGTTGCTATGGGGAACGCCCCGGACGAGGTCAAAAGTTGTGCCCGCCATATTACAGCTGATGTAGGTGATGACGGGATTGCGCGTGGACTTGAAAAAGTAGGGCTGCTGTAGTGACCGTTTTAGCAGTACCGGATGCTCGGATTATCAAAAAAGAGCACTTAAAGAAGCCCCCTTTTTTGTAAAGGCAGGCTTCTTTTAATATGATTGTTATTCGGTCAATGAAATTATAGACACGCGCTGCGAAAGGAAGTTTCACTCTTTCGAGGCTCCCTTTTCTTCCAGCTGTTTGGGTTGTTCCGATGAGTTTGATTTCAATGGGCCGCCCTCTAGCTGTTCTGGTTCTGCGGGATATAAATACTGCTGCAGTGCCTTAGGCTTATTCGTAATGATCCCAGTAACGCCAGCCTCTATGGCTTTTTTCCATCCACTCTTTTTATCAATAGTGTACGGAACTACTTCCAGTTCCGCGTTGATAGCGTCGTCAATCCAAGCTTTGTCAATTGTACGGTAATGAGGATGAAGCTCAGTAGCCCCGACAATTTTCGCGTATTCACACGGTCGGTATAGATGCACCGCATAAAGAATTGCGATGTTTACCTCTTCCGATAACTCCCGGGCGTAGGCCATCGAGCGGTGGTTAAAGCTTGACACGGTAGCTGACTCAATCTTTTTGTAGTCATTCAGCAGGTTAATTACAGCTTCTTCAAGCCCTTTATGTGCAACATTGGAATTTTTCAGCTCAAGCACAAACTTCATCTCTTCCGTGCTTGTTTCCTGCAGCAGACGTTCCAGGCTGACGATTTTTTCTTTGCGGTATCGTTTGTTCATCCACGCCCCAGCGCTTAAGTCCTGCAGTTCTTTGTATGTATATTCATGAACACTCCCGGAAGCTCCAGTCGTTCGTTTCAAAAGCGTATCATGAATTAATACTGGAACCCCGTCTTTTGAAAGCTGCACGTCTGTTTCAATTGCGTCTGCCCCGTCTGTAACGGCCTGGCGGAAAGCCGACATTGTATTTTCCGGGCGGCGGTCTGAAGCCCCCCGATGAGCTATAATTGAAGTCAAAATATCTTCCCTCCCTGCAAATAACCGTACAAAACCCGCTCTATAAGAGCAGGTTCCGGCAGATGTCCCACTATCGGCTATAATCGTTATTCCATAAAGTTTGCTTTCCACAATTGCCCTGGCTCCCACTGCCTGGGCAAATCTTTTCTTTATTATATATTCACATTCCAGGGTTTGAAAAGCAACCGTTAAGGCACATTCAATTTCTTCCATAAAAACAAGCCTTGCTCTATTAAAGTTTTCTGCCTGCTTTTTAATATTTTTTCTGTTGCTTTTGGGACATAATATTTCTTTCAGTAACGCTCAAAAAATGTAATTCTCCCCTGTCGTTGAATAGAAAAAAAGGCGATGCAGCAGGCACATTTGCTTCTCTCGATAAATTGTTGCCTTCTTTGTGCATGTGAATCGTCTGTATGCTCGACTCTGTATCGTACCAATGATATCCGAACAGTCCGGCAATGCCCAGGCCAAGCACTGTAACAATCGCATAAAACTTCCCCATATTCCCCACTCCAATTGTGCTTCTTCAGTGAATAATATTATAGCTGCAACCCCTATTGCAGATTATTATCCTGGTTACTACCTTATATTATACAATTCCAGGATGATACATACTTCCATCACTTTCTTTCATTTATTAGTTTAGCACTACCAAATCTCACAAAAAAACTCCGCCTCGGCGAAGTTTCATAAAAGCATAGATGTATTTAACAACACAAGCGCAAGCAGCGAGCTTCCGTACAGTAGTGAACAATGCTGCCTATTTTCTTTCATCTCTGCATTTGTGTTCCACAGTTCGTAAAATAAATAAGTGAGCACAGCAAACAACATCAGGGATAAAATAATAATAATCATTTTAACTCCCTTCCCGCTTTTTGTCAGAATCTTTAATTTAATTTTAGTGCATCTGTCCGGTCTTTTCAAACCTTTTTCACTTTTGGACATACATTTTCCCAAAGGCAACTTTTATATTGGAAATTTCAAGGCACAATAAAATATGCATCCCCCGGCCCTCACTCAGCCAGTCGAAGAGTAAATATTAAAATCCCCCGTGCGCCGGCACGGGGGTACATTTTTACAAGTGGCGCCCTAGGCAGGATTCGAACCTGCGACCTACAGCTTAGGAGGCTGTTGCTCTTCCCCTGAGCTACTAGGGCAAATATACATTCATAAGGATACAGAAACCTCTGTCGCAAAGAGCAAAGACAAATGTAAGAATACGTGTAAAAGCGCTTATTGTCAAGGTTTCCTTTTTAAGTTATATGATAAAACAGACACCCAACTATGAAGCTGGGTGCCTGTTTTGCTATTAATTCGTTACTTTGTATTCGCGGAGCATATGAGCAAATACCTGCTCTATATGCTTTTTCTCCAGCTTCGTGCAGTCTTTTGGCTTTTTGCCGGCTTCGGCAATTACCCACTGGTTGCTGCGTGTATCAATCAGGTACAGCTTATCGTTTGGTAGAAATACCTGACTGAGTGCTTTCTTTTTCGGCTCATCCAGTGTTAAATCAACCATAACGTCAATATTACGGTCGAAGTGACCGCTGACGGAACCTTTTAATTCTGATTCCAGAAGTTCAATGGTGAAAGTTTCATCTCTGAACCGTTTTCTGTAGTCTTCTTTTTCCAATTCACCCTGGTCCACAATTTCCATTAAAACCTCGTCGAAATCGCCCCAGAGCTTATCAATACACTTGCTGATACGTTTCATTTTTTCTGCCGTAGTGTCTTCTGTGTCATTTTTATGAAAATCAAATTCTTTTGACCAATCCATCTAATCCCTCCTAGAACTCTTAGCATTTTCCTTCCCGTTTCCGGAAAAACTCACACTTAGCATTTTATCTCGTTCTATGCACTATGGCTATAGCTTCACGTATAATTCGTTAATTTTTTAAATCCAGCCACGATAACCCATTGCTTCCTGCAGGCGGCCTATAGCAAAGGTCATGGCGCCGTTTCTATTCGTTGTCTTGTGCTCGTAGGCGGATTTTTCCGTCTGTTCATACGCCTCAAGAATAAAGGCTTTCATTCGTTCATTAATTACATCTTCAGACCAATAGTAGTTCATGTGGTTCTGGACCGACTCCAGATACGATACGATGACTCCTCCGGCGTTCACTAAAATATCCGGATACACCTGCTGCCCCTGGTCCTTTAAAATATGATCTGCTTCCGGCGTTGTCGGTCCGTTTGCAAGTTCCATAATTTTCGGCGCTTTTACCCGCTCTGCGTTCTTTTCTGTAATAACGCCTTCCATGGCAGCTGGGATCAGAATGTCAGCCTCTGTGTAAAGAATGTCCATATTGTTTTCAAGCATATAGTTTTCTCCGTATTCCTGCAGCCCATTCCCTGCTTTTGCCTGTTGGGCTCTTGGAATATCAAGCCCATTTTCCTCGTAAAGAGCTGCTTTGGAATCGCTGACGCTAACAATTTTACAGCCCATATCATACAAAAGTCTCGCAGCAATCTGACCGGCGTTGCCAAATCCCTGCACGGCTACGCGTACATCTTCAGCACGCTTGTTTTCTTTTTCAAGCATTTTTTCAATAATATACACAGCGCCGCGGGCAGTCGCTGATTCTCTTGCTTTTGAACCACCGACGAGAGGCGGCTTCCCAGTGATAACGCCGGGCTCATGTCCTCCGGCCATACGGGAATACGTGTCCATCATTACGCTCATGATCTTAGGATCTGTATACACATCCGGAGCCGGCACATCTTTATTCGGGCCAAGCAGGTCAAACAGCGCCTCGGTGTACCCCCGGCTTACCTGGCGAATTTCCCGGTCACTCAGAAGAGACGGGTCACATACGACTCCGCCCTTCGCTCCCCCATGCGGAATCTGCACCAGTGCACACTTAAATGTCATCCAGGCAGCAAGCGCTTCTGTTTCCTCTTCATCTGTTTGGGGATAAAAACGGAGGCCGCCTTTCACCGGCCCGAGAACGTCATTGTGCTGTGTGCGGTAGCCTGTAAACATCTGGGTATGGCCGTCATCCATTTCCACTGGAAACTGAACTTCTACCTTTCTTTTCGGATGCTTCAGTATCGTTTCTATAGTGTTTGGCAGTTGAATAAGCTGGGATGCTTCAGCGATCTGTTGATGTACAACGCCAAGCGGTCCCTGGTTTTGTTCAGCCATGATGCTCTTCCTTTCTATAGGACTGCTGCCCCTAAAATATTTTCTGCATGCTTTAATGCAAATGCGTGCCCTGCTTCATCAAAACTGGCTACGGCGTCCTGGTGAATAATGATATTAAACCCTTTATTATAAGCATCCACCGCAGTATGGAGGATGCATATATCGGTACAGACTCCGACAAGATGGAGCTCGGTGATGCCCCGTTCTCTTAATTTCATTTCCAGGCTCGTTCCTGCAAAGGCACTATACCTTGTTTTATCCATCTGCCAAACATTCGGCTGGTGTTGTATAGTTTCGTACAGGCTTTGAATGCTTCGATACAGGTCTCTTCCTTTTGTGCCTGCTATATTATGGGAAGGAAATAATTCCGTTTCCGGATGATAGGCATCCCCCTCTTCATGACGATCGAGAGCGAATACGATAAAATCACCGGCTGCCTGAGAGGTTTCGATTAATTGATGAATGGCGTTTTCGATTTTTTGTCCCGGCTCTCCGCAGGTCAGGGCTCCTTCTTCCGCTACGAAGTCCATTGTATAGTCAATCACAATCAAGGCACGCGAATAGCTCATCAAGTGTCTCCTTTCTTTTTATGAATGCCGCACCACCGGATTAAAAAGTCGGCGTACACTTTTGTTACGTTTTTCACACTTTCAAGATCCACCCATTCATCGGGTTCATGCATTTTTGCACCCGACGGCCCGTAGCACGTAACAGGAGTATCGTAATAAAGACCGTAATACCGGGCATCTGTCGTAACTGGTATTGCCTGCCGGCCGCAATGTGTGCCAGTTACAAATTCATGGGCTTCATCGAGCCTGGCAAACAGCGGGTCTTCCTCGGGCATTATCATTCCCTCTGCATGAAAGCCGAAGGATTCAAAGGACGGAGGGTGCTCGCGGAGCCACTCATCATCTTTCGTTTTATCGAGAATCCAATCGATTAAATCCTGTTTACCTTCGGCCGGATCTTTCCCCGGGTAAACGGCCGATCGTACTTCAAGGGTGGCTTCTACCGGAATATTTGAGGCAAAATCTCCACTGTGCATCGTGCCTGCCTCTACGTCAATCGGTTCTTTCATATGGGCAAACTCCGGTGGCTTCTGTTCATCCCGATTGACGTATTCCCGGTAGCTCTGCAAAGCCTCAATGATAGTCTGGGCTTTTTCAATGGCGTTTGCCCCGACGCCGGTTCGATCCGATTGAAGGTTGCTGCTCGTATCAATATGAATACGAAGCCAGATGCTTCCGAGCTGCGCAGTGGAGGGGCACTGGCCGAACGGTTCCGGAATAAGCACCGCATCTGCCAGATACCCCGCATTCGCTGCTGCGAGCGTCCCGTTGCCCGTAGCTTCTTCTTCGATAACGGTTTTGATGGAAAAATCAGCAGCCGGTTCGTAGCCTGCCTCCTGAATGGCTTTGTAGGCGTAAATCATCGCCGCTACGCCGCTTTTCATATCAAGGACCCCGCGCCCATACAGACGGTTCCCGATCTGCAGAGCACTCCACGGATCCACGCTCCATTTATGTTTGGGCTCGGGACTCACTACATCCACGTGTCCCTGAAACAGCAGACTGTTTCCTTTAGACTCCTGAATGCTGCGCGGTGCTTTCGCCACGACAACCGGCCTGCCCGCGTAGGACCACTCACTCGGGGCATAGCCGGGGAGAGAGCTAATCTCTTTTTCATCGACCTCCACTGTTTCCACATCCATCTGCAGCTCGTTTTGAAAAAAATCCTTTAAGTATAGTTGAAGCGAGCCCTCATGTTCGATCGTACTTGGGAACCGGGCGATCGTCTGTAAAAACTCCACTTCCTCTCCCCACAGTTTATCCACTGTCGAGAGTATTTTTTGACTCGAATCGACTGTTTCAGTCACACGCTCTCCCTCATTTCTTAACAAATCACTTTATTTCTCTTTTCAACTCTTCCCATTTTTACATGAAAGTATGCTTCTAGTTTTAATGTAGGCGTTTTTTCAGAAGCCTCCCTCCCAGGCTGCCGAAGCAGGCCTTTTCTCTATATAAAAAAGAGGAAGCGCCTAGGCGTTTCCTCTTTGAATTAATACAGAGCTGTCCCACTGCAGCCAAAATCCGGCTGAAAACCATGCGGCTGCAAGTGCCATAGCGAAAAATAGCATTCCCCACACCTGGGAGGGAACACGGCTCACACGATGCATACCGGTAGCGTCTCCGGCGTCGCCAGGCATCCGCAGACTACGTTGCAGGATAATCCAGGCTGAACGCACCGACTGGGTGAGCAGAAGCACCCCGAGAATAAACATTATCCATATCTTAAGCATTTCCATATTTTCAATCAGCACATACAGTCCTCCTGCAGAAGCTGCCAGCCCCCAGATAATCCCGGCAGGATTGCGGACCCAGAAAAGTGTATTCCAAATGAACAGACCTACGAGACCAAGCATGAGCCCACTGTACCACCCGGACGTAAATATCCAGCTGTATAGAAGAGCCATGCCGCTTGCGAACGGATAGCCCGCGAATGTTGTAAGCGCCTGGCCCAGTTTGCCTTTATGCCCGGTTTCAGCGAGACCCTCCCGCGTATAAAATAAAGAAATGGAGCGCACTTTTCCGCCGGTGGCAAGCGCCATAAAAGCATGGCCATTTTCATGTACCAGTGTCTGAAACAGGGAAAGATAGGTACCCACGACCGGTGTATAGGTAAGGGCTGTTAGCACGACTGCTGTTGTCAGGAAAAACACGGCCGTCTCAATCATAATTGTTCCTGCGCGTGGCCGGGCAGCGGACGATTATTTCCCACCGCCTGCTTTAACGCCTGTTGCATGTATCCCATCCCCCGGTAGTCCCGCAGCGGAAAAACAGTCCGTTCCATTGGCAGTATCCTGGCGATGAGCGGATTGAATTTCCGTCCCAGAAGCACTACATACTGGTCATACTCACCCATCTGCTTTGCCTGCCACTGTTGCAGACAAAACTCCGTGGAAACTTCTTCCCGCTGTTTTTTCCCAAACGTGACGTCGTAATTTGCATCAATACGCTCCTGCGGATACATAAAGCCATGTTTTCCAGAGAGCACAGTCCATTGGTCAGTGAACGCTTCGGCGTAAGCCCGGCACAGCTGATGAAAGGTACTCTGGTACACATGTTTTACAGGAAGGGGGCCAAGGCCCGGATCTGCATCCCAGGCCTTTTTCGCCCCGCAGGGAATAATTGCGAGCTGTTTCAATTTCATTCACCTTTTTTCTTTAATTTTCGCGTATGTCTTTTTTGGTCGCTTTCCGTTTTCCACGTATACAGAGCCGGCACTAAAAGAAGCGTCATTATTGTGGAAAAGACAAGGCCAGTTACGATGGCTGTGCCGAGCGGCTGAAACAATGGATTGTCCCCAAGGGCAATTGGAAGCAGGCCGGCGATGGACGTTAAGCTTGTTAAAAGAATTGGCCGGAACCGTTCTTCTCCGGCTGCCGTAACAGCCGTTCGCACATCTGCCCCCGCGCGGATGCGCTGCTCCATAAATTCTATCATAACGACTGCGTTCCGTACGACGATACCGGCGAGACTGACAGCCCCCATCATTGACATAAAACCAAGTCCTGTCTGAGTTAGGAACAGACCGAGAATAACTCCAGCGATAGCAACATATACTGCGCTCAATACGATAAACGGGATCCGGAGCGAATAAAACTGCAGGGCAAACAAAATCAACAGCAAAAAGACTACTACGATGAATATTTGCCCAATATCAATAAATACATCGTTTCGTTCAGAGGTTTCGCCGCCTATCTGGACACTGACTCCTCCGTATTCATTTTCAATCGAATCAAGAGAATCTTCAGCTACGGCTAAAATTTCGTCTTCGGAGACATCTCCCGGGTACGCTCGGACTGTAATGGTCCGCTCTGTATTTTCATGCGGGACAGCGGAAATCGTTGTTTCCTCTGTGCCCTCCCCCAGATCATTTAACGTAACGTCTTCTCCATTGTCGTCTCTGGCCATAATAATTTGGTTCAGGTCGCTGTTTGTAACCTGCTCTCCGTTATCATACATCACCTGGACCGGTACTACTTCATTATCCGTATTCCACTGGCCAAACGGCACGCCTTCCCCAAGCAGCCGGAGCTCGGTGCTTACAGCTTCATTGGTGACGCCTGTCCCTTCCATGGCCTCCCTGTCCTGTTCAAACCGCCATTGATTCACGTTCTGATTGGCGTTAGACACAGCCAAATCCACTCCGTCCGTTGCGTCAAACAATGCTTCGACTTCCGCTGCTGCAGAGAAGAGCTCCTCTGTTTCCTCCCCGGAAAGCTCAATCGCAATCGGAGCACCCACCGGCGGCCCGGATTCAACAATTGACCCCTGGGCTTCGACGTTGTCGAAGGTATTCCGGATCTCTTGCGGCCACGTTTCACTTCCTTCTCTTGCCGGAATCTCTTCAGGGTTTACGTAAACGAGAAAATTCATATCGTTCGGGCCGGCAGCACCGCCGCCTGCCCCACCCGAAAATACGGTAGGAATTTCCGTCCCGGCATAAGAAGACACCGACGTTACTCCTTTTCGTGTCTGCAGCCAGGCGCTGACTTCTTCCGCCTGGGTTTCCGTTTCCTCAAGCGGGGTATTTTCGGGCACCGATGCTTCGATAAATACTTCCTCCCGCTCCGTGTCCGGGAAAAACTCGAGCGGCGTGTACGGCACGAGCGCAAATGCCGATGTTCCGAGTATCAGGCCGGCAAGCGACACGATAATCGGCCGCTTTACGACACGCGTCAACACTCGTTTACTGTACCATCTGGCTGAACGGTCAAGAAAGGAGCCCAGAAATCCCGGCGAGGGGCGCTTGAGTGTCTTTGTTCTTCTTTTTTCTACAATGCCCCGGTAAATTGGGATAAAAAAGATCGCAAGAAGCGTAGACGAAATCAATACCGTAATCAGCACGACAGGCAGGGGGCGGATAAACGAACCAGCCGCTCCCGGAAGAAATAAAAGCGGAAAAAAGGTAAATACAACAGCAAGCGTTGACACAATAACGGATACAAGCACTTCCCTCACCCCGTTGCTTGCTGCTTCAATCGGGCTGTCGCCCCTCCGGAGCCGGCGGTCAATGTTGTCGTTTACGACAATGGCATCGTCAACGAGAATCCCAAGCGAAATGATAAAAGCAATCAACGAAATTTGATTCAGACCGACATCGGTAAACGGAAGAGGAATCATCCCGATCGCAAGTGCTGCCGGAATCGATATAGCTACCGAAAGGGCTGTCCGCAGCCGCAGGCCGATAGAACACACAATTAATACCGACACAAATGCCACCACAAATGAGATAGCCAGACTTGAAAATAAATCCTCTACGACGTCGCCCTGCGTATAGAGCTGGGTCAGCTCCATGCCTGCAGGCAGCTGCTGTTCAAAATCCCCTATCACGTCATCTAAACTACTTTGTGCCTGCGGCACGCTCGCATTATCCGCGAGAAAGAATGTTACCGACAGGGCCGACTGCTGATTGTATTCCACCTGTTCATCTATCGGCTCATAAGTGTTTTCCACTGTGGCAACGTCCCCGAGTAGAACACTTTCTCCGCCGCTCTGCTGTCCCTGGCTCACCTCAATGCTCTCCCAGTCTTCTACGTTTTCAAGTGCTTCAAGCTCTACTTGATACAGCTCTCCTCCGCGCTGCCACTCTCCGGGCGGAACGATCTCCGAGGCTGAGGAGAGCGCCCCAATAATCTGGCCGGACTGCAATCCTTCCTCCTCGAGTGCTTCACTATCGAGGCGAACCTGCAGCTCGCGCTCCACGTCGCCAGTAATTTCCAGGCTGTCGATATCTGCTATACCAGTGAACCGCTGCTCCCAGTTTTCAATCAGCTGTACCGCTTCCGGAACCGATTCTTCCTCCACTGTCAGCTGATAAATAGCCAGCCCCTGCTGACTCAGTTCGCTATTGATGGAAGGCTCTTCTGCATCATCCGGAAACGTGGTGCTCACCTGTGATAGCCTCTGCTCGAGACTATTCCACACCTGCTCTGGATTTTCAGTGCTTTCATCAAGCTCTACAGTAATGGACGACAGACCGGGCGAGGAGACCGAAGAAATCGACGCTGTGGCCGATTCGTTATCAATCTCTTCTTCAAGCTGGTTCGTGACTGTCGTTTCCACTTCCTCGGCCGAGGCTCCAGGGTACACCGTGGTCACCTGCCCCACCGGTGGATTGGTTGATGGAATTTCTTTTTGCGGCAGCTGGAAAAAAGACAGCGTACCGACGATGACAAGCATCGCCATAAATAATAAAATCAGCTTCGGTTTTGCAATTATTTTTTTCACGTTTCTCCCCCCACAGTATTATTACCCCAGTATACTTTGTTTGGAACGAAAATGACACTAGTGTCATTTAAATTTAAAAATTATTTACGGATGTCTGATACCGTTTAAAAAAATATTATAAATGGTCTCTACCCATTCCTCCTCGCTCAGAGACGGGTCCGGTGCCTGTACGGCCACCATCAGCAGCCGCGTGATGCCCTGCGTCGGGAGGTCCCCTCGAATAGCCCCTTCTTTTTTACCGGCTTCGATTAGAGTAGACGCCCGGCTCCCCAGTTGCCCCAAGTACTGCTGAAGCTGTTCTACGTTTATTTCCACCTGTGTGGAAGCATGGTGGTCCATGACCGGGAAAATATCAAAGGCCTGATGGACCGATGCCTGCTGCACCCATACCCGGATATAGGCCTTCATACGTACGGAAAAATTCGCCTGCCGATCGGCTTCATCAAGCTGGGCGAATACCTGCTCTAGTTTATCGAGCATGTATGCCGTTACTAATTCTTCTTTTTTAGCATAGTAATTATAAATGGTGCTTCTCGCCACCCCGAGCCGTTCCGACAGGGCTTTAAAATGAAACGAATGGTAGCCTTCTTCCACGATTAGCTTTTCCGTTTCCTGAAAAAGCATTCGGCGGTCTATTGTTCGCTGCCTAGGCATCAGGGTTCTCCTCCTTTCCATTCAGTATCAAGCAAAAAACAGCATATTCAGGCCGGCTATTCCAATAATAACGGCCGTAAGTGTACGAATATGCTTTTGCGGCAGCTTTTCAAAATAGCGGATACCAATCCTTGTTCCAAGCAGCACACACACAATTCCTATAGGAACATAAAGCAGCAGCTCCTTTGAATAGTCACCGGCGCCTGCGTGGGCAAGAACAGTTAAAAGACTTCCAATTAAAAATGTAATCTGCAGGTTCGCCGTATAATGGTATTTGTTGGCTGTGGTTAATAGAAAATAAACAACAAAAAAAGGACCGCCAACACCAAATACGCCGCCTACCAGCCCACCGCAAAAGCCGAGCGTGAGCGGAATCCATTTCGGGACCGGCCGCAGTTTTTTTTCCGGCTTTTGGGCAAAGGTATACACGACCATGCCGAGAAGCACGAGACCGAGTACTTTTTTCAGAATATCCATTTCCCCAAAGTTATGTAGTATAAAAAAAGCTGCAAATCTTCCTGCTGCGGTGGCTGCCAGCAAATATCCGAGCTGCGCCCACTGAATGTGCTTATAGACCTTGCCTATAATGCTCAGGGCGGTGATAACCGACAGTGAAATAACGAGAAGCGAGCTGAACTGCAGCGTAAAGAAAAACGGCACAAAGCTCATCACGAACAAGCCGAAACCAAAGCCGCTGACGCCCTGGATAAAGCTTCCTGTAAAAATAATAACAGCGATTAAAATAAATTCCCCAATGGCACTCATGTTGTCAGAACCCTTCATTACATGCTTTTATTATTGTATCATGCTTTAAATAAAGAGAGAAAAAACGGGAGCGACTTTTGTCACGCCCGTTGATTAGCAGCAAAATAAATCATAAATTCATACAGTTGTATCGGCCATTCCCGTTTAGGATGTTCTGCCGGCCAGTGCTGGTCAAGATAGTTGGGATACGTGCCGAGCCAATCGTAAGCCACCAGATCAATCAGTTCCGGTGTATGCGACTTCATGCCGTTATAATAGCGGTATTTGGCTTCCTTCTCTTCTTCGAGCGGAGATTTCCGCTTCGGCCACCGCCATTTTTTCTTTTCTTCCTGCTGAATGAAAACGTACCGTTGCGACAGATGAAGTCGAAAATCCTGCAGGCGCTTACGGTAATAATCATCAAGCTCGTACAGTTCAGGCCAGGGCTTACGGAAATAGTGCATCCAGGCCTTCATAAATGGGGAAAGCACGTCTCCTTCCACGATTACCGGTACACCTTCCTCTTCCCACTGTTTCGCCTCCCGGTTCCGCAGTCGTTCGGCTTCGACCCACTCCCATGGGTCCTCAGGAAGCTGCGTCAAACGTTCGATCAGCTTTGCCTCGGGAAAATAACGCTTAAGCCGGCCGGAAAGCTCTGGAATCCACGCGTTGTTTTCTGCTTCCACCGTAATAATCGTCATTGTTCCCCCTGCCCGGTGCCGAATAAATATTTCATGCTTTCTGTGCTGTGCACCGGCGCATGGCAGGAAAAGTCCCGGCAGACATAGATAGTGGTCTTTCCGTTTTGCACTGGATAATCCTCTGCAAACGGAGCCGCCCGGCTGAGGTCAGTCTCCAATTCGGCCACCAGGCTTGTCACTTCGGGATGAAATGCACGCTGGATGTAGGTCTTCACCCGAAACGCTTCATCATCCTGCGCAGGCCGGATAACTACTTCCTTTCTGTCGCCGTGAAAAAGCACCAGCCCCTGCATGAGGTGACCAAAGGCAGTTGGCGCCTGTTCGATGGAGGCCGAAAAAGCTTCCCACGTTTTTTCGGCTATTCGTTCAAATTCCATTTTCCCGGAAAGACGAGCAAGTCTCATCAGCTGCACCGCAGCCACGCTGTTGCCGGAAGGCGCGGCTCCGTCAAAAGCTTCCTTTGGCCGAAACAGAAGTGATTCCCCATCGGACGCTGTGAGAAAGAATCCCCCGTTTTCCTGATCGTAGTAGTAGCTAACCATCGTTTCTGCCCAGGCAGACGCCTTTTCAATATACTCCGGCTTCCAAGTCGAAGCGTAAAGCTCAGTGCTGGCCCAGATCATATTGGCATAATCGTCCACATATGCATCATACTGCACGTCGCCATCCTTCCAGCGGGCTTTGAAGCGCCCGTTTTGATCCTGGAGCCGGGTTTCAATAAAACGGTACGCCTCCTCCGCAAACGTCGTCCATTCCTCTTTCTGGAAAACCCGTCCTGCCTTAGCCATCGAAGCAATCATCCAGCCATTCCAGGACGTAAGTATTTTTTCATCCCGGAACGGACGCACACGCTTTTCCCGATGTTCGTATAAGGCCTGCAGTGCCCCGCGGCGTTCTGCATCACTCCAGCCAGCGGTCGGACGGTTGATCCGGTTGGGAATGCTTTTCCCTTCAAAGTTTCCGGCGGGGTCGATACCGTACTCAATCGCAAACTGTTCGCCACGCTCTTCCCCAAGCACATCTTCAATCTCTTCCGGGGTCCAGACGTAAAATTTACCTTCTTCCCCCTCACTGTCGGCATCCTCTCCGCAGAAGAACGCGCCTTCTTCATGCGTCAGATCCCGGTGCACGTACTCAATAATTTCCTCCACGACTTCTTTATACCTTGTCTCACCCGTCAGTTGATACGCCTCCGTATACGCCATTAAGAGCAGCGCGTTATCGTACAGCATTTTTTCAAAATGCGGCACAAGCCACGCCTCATCCGTCGCATAACGGGAAAACCCGCCGCCAATATGGTCTCTGATGCCTCCTGAAGCCATTGCATCGAGCGTGGAGGTGGCCATGTACAGCGCACCCTCGCTTTCAAATTGATGATAGTAATGCAGCAGGTACATTACGATATGCGGACTTGGAAACTTTGGGGCAGACCCGAATCCGCCGTACGAAGAGTCAAACTGCTGAGTGAAGGCGCGGAACGCTGTATGCACGTTATTGATATTCAGCTGTCTCGTTTCTAAAGCCCGCGGCTCCAACGCTTTGGAAATATCATTGCCCACCTGCGCCACTCGCTCGGGGTCGTCGCGGTAGATATCTGAAAGCTGGCTTAGGACATCCATAATTCCCGGCATACTGCCCATCTGGTTCCTTGGAATATAGGTGGCTGCATAGAAGGGCTTCTGGTCCGGCGTAATAAACACGTTCAGCGGCCAGCCACCGTGTCCGTTCATAGCCTGGCATGCTGACATATAGATTGCATCCACATCCGGGCGCTCCTCCCGGTCCACTTTCACAGGCACAAATTTTTCATTTAACACTGCTGCCACTTCCGCATTTTCAAAGCTTTCCTGCTCCATTACATGACACCAATGGCACGTTGAATACCCAATGGACACCATAAGCGGTTTGTTTTCTGCCTCCGCCTTTTCAAAAGCATCTGTTCCCCATGGATACCAGTCCACCGGGTTGTTTTTATGCTGCTGGAGATAGGGTGATTTTTCGTATTGTAGACGGTTCAACCAATCACGTCCTTTCTTGTTAATATTTATTCACGAAAAAGACGCTGCCCAAACAAGGACAGCGTGTTTACCAGTTATCCGTTTATTGCTTTTTCCATTTCGTCAATATTATCAACGCCTTTTTTATAATACTTATAAGCTTCTTTCCATTCTTCTTCATCGTATGATTCGGCTTCTTCAAAGTAATAAATTGTTTCTGTCGTCCAGTCGTGTACGGCGTCGAATTGTTCAACGTAAGGTTCAAGCTGGTGAAGTTGGCTTAACATACGTTGTGAACCTGCCTCAATAGCTTCGTAGCCTGTGGGATTCTTCCCTTCTTTTTCTACAAGCTCCCCTGAGGCAATAAGAGTTTTTTTGTCCCCATTGTATTCATCTAAATTTTTTAAAGTTGTACCTGCGTTTTCTTCGAATATTGAAGGATAAAATACCATGTCATGATTCACTCTATATTTTAACGCCCCTAACGCTTGCGTTCCATACGGTTCGGGCTTGTCTTCCTGCGATAATGTATCGTAATTGATCCAGGAGTAAGTATACGTTTCTTTCGTATTTTTATAAAAAATCATCGAATTATCATAGACAATAACATCTTTGTACTCGTCTTCTGGTCGAAGAATCTCCCCAAACCGCAGTTTTGCTTCCTTACTACTTAGACGTCCTTTTTCGGGAAGGCTGAACGTGGCCATCGTTTCGTGCAACTTTTCAAAACGTTCGGACGTTTCTTCAGCCGCCATTTCGGCTGTTTCTGTCTTCGTATCTTCTTCACTGGAAGAATCATTTGCAGAAGCCTCGTCTTTATTCTCCTTGTTTTCGCTTGAATCACTGCCTGATTCTTCCAAAGTTACACAAGCAGATAGTGCTAATAGTGATGACAGACTAATCATAACTAATTGTTTCTTCATGTCAGGTGCCCCTTTATACTATCACTCTAATGTTTGGTAATTGCTTTTTAACATTACTATACCAATTTTTCGATTTTAAATAATGCATTGCCTGGCATATAGTTAGATTTTACTCCTGTTTTTAATAGAAGCTTTTCCCCTGCCCCGGGCAGCTCTCTTTTAAATTTTTATGATAGAATCTAAATGTAATGATTATCATAAACTGTTTAAAAAGTGAGGATACACAATGATTGCAAAAACGGAAGAGGATTTTCAGGGTTTACGGGAAATTGGCGAAATTTGTGGAACGATTCGGAACAAACTAGTCCAGGCTGCTAAACCAGGGATTACAACAAAGGAACTCGATACCATTGCAGAAAAGCTGTTTGAACAATCAGAAGCTCAATCTGCCCCGAAAGGAGTGTACGACTTTCCAGGCCAGACGTGTATCAGCGTCAATGAAGAAGTAGCGCACGGAATCCCGGGCGATCGGGCCATTCAGGAAGGCGACCTTATCAATATTGATGTTTCGGGTTCGAAAAACGGCTATTTCGCAGATACTGGGGTTTCCTTTGTGATTGGCAGTGCTGAACCAGTGTTACAAAAAATATGCGACGCTGCCAAAGAAGCATTCGATGCCGGCCTGGAGAAAGCTAAACCCGGGGCAAAAAAGAGCGCTCTCGGAAAAGCTGTACACAACGTGGCAAAGCAGCATGGTCTGACGGTTATCAAAAATCTTACCGGGCACGGCATTGGACGCTCGATTCATGAACCGCCGGAGCATATTTTTAACTACTTTTCCCGTTGGGACGATGAAATTTTAAAGGATGGAGCGGTCATTGCCTTTGAGCCTTTTATTTCGACGTTTGAAGAGGAGGTTTTTCCGGCTGAAGATGGCTGGACCCTGTTGACCGATGACAGCTATGTAGCTCAATACGAGCATACAATTATTCTCACCAGGGACGGCCCGATTATAACTACACTGTAGGCTCATAATTTTTTCTTATCTATTTACCGCTGCAGGCGATTTTTCTCCTGACCTATGTCTAAATCTTCACGAATACGGGAACAGCCTACTATCATCCCGTTCAGGAGGTTCATTATGCCAGCACAACAAACAATCAGTTCCTTTTTATATGACTGCCTTGCAAAAGAAGGTATTACAGAAATATTCGGCATACCGGGCGATTATAACTTCGCCCTGCTTGATGAGCTTGAAAGCTACAGCGGCATTCGCTTTGTCGATAACAGAAATGAGCTGAATGCCGGTTATGCGGCAGATGGCTATGCGCACGTCGCAGGCCTCAGCGCTATGATTACCACGTTCGGCGTGGGGGAGCTTAGCGCCTCGAATGCTGTTGCCGGAGCCTACAGTGAACACATTCCCCTCATCCATATTGTCGGCTCACCCGCCTTCTCTATGCAGGAAGCCGGGACTAAAGCCCATCATACATTAATGAACGGCGACTATTCGGTGTTTCTGCGCATGCATCAGGAAATCACCTGTTATGCAGTAAAAATCACCCCCGAAAACGCCGCCGAGGAAATTCCAAAAGCGATCGCTTCTGCCGTCCGTGAGCGAAAGCCGGTTTATCTGGATATTCCGCAGGATACAGCGACCACGCGCATCGAGACTCCCGGTATCCAGCAGGAGCTTTCCTACATGAGCGATGAGCTGGTCGTGCAGGAAACAGCCCAGCTGATGAAGGAAGCCATTGATCAGGCAGAAAAAGCGGTGCTGCTTGTAGATATTTTTACCTCCCGCTACCACATGGAGAACATTATTTTACAGCTGGCAGAACATTTGAACATTCCGACAGCCCAGATGATGCAGGGCAAAAGCGGGTTCAATGAACAGCATCCGCTATACATCGGCATTTACGCCGGGGCCTTCGGCAGCCAGCAGGTGTGCGATTATGTAGAGAACGCTGATTTAATTATTACTGCCGGATTGCTTGAATCCGATTTTAACATGGCAAAATTCACTGCCGATCTCCCGGCGGAAAAACGGATCGATATCCAGCCACAGGAGATTTCCATTCAAAACAAAGCACGGTACAATACAGTGGTTGAAGAAGTGATTGATGCTCTTACCTTAATGGAGTGCCGTACGTTTGAACAGATTGGCTATCTTCCGTCCTTCTATGATTTTCCGTCCGAAAACTATTCGGAACGACTGCTGGCAGAAACGTACTATCCTATTATCCAAAAGCTGCTCCAGCCGAAGGATATTGTAGTCGTCGAGACTGGCACATTTTCTTACGGACTGCCGCACGTACGTCTTCCTGAGAATACGCTTTTTATTTCCCAGGGCTCCTGGCAGAGTATCGGATACGCCCTCCCGGCGGCCTTCGGGGCCGAGCTTGCAGCTCCCGGCCGGCGCGTCCTGTTATTTATGGGAGATGGATCGTTTCAGCTGACCGCCCAGGAGCTTAGTGCGATGGCCGAGCAGAATCTTAAGCCGGTTATTTTCTTTTTAAACAACAAGGGCTACACTGTTGAACGTTATTTAAACACAGAAAATACCCATGCCCGCTACAATGATATTCCGCATTGGGATTACATGCAGCTCGTAAAAAGTTTTTATCCTGCCGCGGAAACGGTGAGCGTGTCCACTTCCACGGAATTTGAAGAAGCCGTGGCCCGCATTGGCCAAAACGATACGCTCCATTTTATCGAAATGAACGTCGATGACCAGATGGATGCGCCGATTCATCTGAAGCGGCTTCGGAAATTTGCCGAAGGCAGCAGCTCATAGCAGCAGTTAAAAGCTAATCCCCTTTCATAAGGAGATTAGCTTTTTTATTCGGCATTATCGTTTAATCAGCACAGACAATTCACTCTCAAACACTTTCGTGTTCTCTTGATTGTATGTTCTGAGCATCACCGTGAGGATGCCTTCGTTTTTCCTTTTTGCTTCTATGTTGGTCACTTCCGCATACACACGCAGTTCATCACCCGGGTACACCGGCTTGATGAATTTGATATGGTTCATTTCTGTACCCGCTACGACATCGTCGCCGTACACCCCTGTCTCTACCCACAATTTGAATGTGATACTTATCGTATGAATACCGGAGGCAATAATGCCATTAAATCTCCCCGCTTGGGCTTTCTCTTCGTTTACATGCATATACTGCGGATCGAACTCCCGGGCAAACCGCAAAACATCATCCTTAGTCACCCTGTATGCACGTGTTTCAAATTTCTGGCCGGGGGTAAAAGTATCCAGCCTCATTTTTTCTCCTCCTCGTCCTTTTACATTAAACCAATCACAAAATATCATTTCCACCTTAGTATACTGCCTCTGTTTATAAAAACATCTAAATTTTAAAATTCCTGTATGTTTTTAAAAGAAATGGCAACTCTACGTTTAGACTTTGCCGTTATCGGCTATAACATAATCAGTACAGCATATTGCGTGGCGGGAATAACCAGATAAAAAGCTGGATTATGAGCCAGAGAAAGGAGACACCTTCTTTTTCTGGCTCTTTTTTTATGATTTCAGAAAGGAGGGCGGTCCACCAAGCGCCAGGGCGGTATGTGGTCTTTTTCACGACATGAACTATAAACATCCAATTAGATAGACTAACTATTTACTACAAAAAAGGAGTTATTCATTTATGTTTTTTCACCGTAAAGAGCTGCAATTTCACGCGAAACCAGACCGTCCGGATCCCGTCTTTGCCAAAAAACTGCAGGAGATTCTCGGCGGCCAGTTCGGTGAAATCTCTGTAGCGATGCAATACATGTTTCAAGGATGGAATACCCGCGGCAACGAACAGTATAAGGATATGTTGATGGATACCGGCACAGAAGAATTTGGCCATATTGAAATGATCGCGACCATGATCGCCCAGCTGCTCGATGACGCTCCTGTAGAAGAACAGGAAGAAGCAGCTAAAAACCCAGTTATCGAATCCATAATGGGAGACATGAACCCGCAGCATGCGATTGTTTCCGGACTCGGCGCCGTTCCTAAAGACAGCAATGGTGTTCCTTGGAATGCAGGCTATATTATCGCGAGCGGCAATGTGCTCAGTGATTTCCGGGCCAACCTTAATGCGGAATCGCAGGGACGCCTGCAGGTAGCACGCCTGTATGAAATGACCGAAGACAAAGGTGTCCGTCAGATGCTTTCTTTCTTACTCGCCCGTGATACGATGCACCAGAATCAGTGGGCTGCAGCAATTAAAGAACTCGAACAAAAAGAAGGCTTTACTGCACCGTCCACTGTACCGGCACAGTGGGAAGCAACTGAGTTTTCCCACCAGCTGATGAACTTTTCTGAAGGAGAGCAAAGCGCAAATCTTAACTGGCTGAAAGACAAAGCACCGGACGGCCAGTCCTTTGAATATGTATCGGAGCCGAAGGCTCATGGAGGCAAGCCTGAGCTGAAGCCTGCTCCTGACTATATGCACAACACTCTTCCAAATATGGACAAACAATAATTATTAGTAACCAGTTTTATTCACTTCTTTTTTTCGTTAAAAGCCTCCGATATTCATTTTCGGAGGCTTTTTATTCGAATTAATTTCATTACCCGCGAGCATAAACTAATCCGTACAGATATCATATTTTCCCGAAACTTATCAGAATACATCAATAAGGATAATGGTTTAAATAAGAAGCCTGGTACGTTTTTCATGCGTAAGGTGTGATTTCACAAAAGCTATTTGCTGAACTAAGTTAAAGCCTTTGAAAATAGCTAGACCCTATTTCGTGAATGCTTGGCTTTTCATCCTAACTTCCCTATAGAAAAAGCAGAGATGCCCACAAATAATTTCGATTGGCTTCAAGGGGTTCGAAATTCAAAAAGCTATAGAATATTATACGAAAATAGCCAGCAAATAAAGCAGTTCATATAAACCTGCGCCACGATAAAATTTTTGCTTTTCAAATTTATACCTGAGAATCCCCCAACATATTAGCCGGATTTTGGGCAAAAACAAGATTCGCTTTGTACTTATGTTTCTACCGTTAGTGCTTCAAGAATCAGGCGCTTAAAGGCAGGTGTCATATTTTTCAGTTGATCGATACTGTAAACCCCTACATAATATTGAATAATCAGACCATCTACAAAGGCGACCACTACCGAAGCCCCGTAATCTGTATGCAGCGCAGGATAATTCTTATCCCGGTCAAGCTCTTTTAGCTTTTTCTGCAAATGTCCCACCATTTCATTGAAAGAACCACTAAAGGTGCTTTGATGAATTTCCTTTCTTGTATAACGGCTTAACACACTTTTAATATTATCCATATTTTCTTCATTATATGCCCATGAATCATACAAGAATTTTTCTACGAAGTCTTCTACGTTTCCGCTCTCATTACCTTTCACAGCCCTCACATAATCTTCTTCCAATCGACTGAGAATTTCATCCATTTCCTGACCCATGCGTGCACTCATAATATTACACTCTCCCTTAATTTAATACTGAAGATGTTATTCCCTGAGAATCATCGTTACAACCGCTATATTTTATAGTTTGTTAATTTACTTTTATTACAGGTAATTGTCTACAGTACAAAAAAAGTAATACCCTTTATTAAAAGGATATTACTTTTTGAATTTTGGATTACCAGCGGGCGGTCACCATTTTCTTGCGGGTGTAGAACTCCACGCCGTCCTTGCCGTTCGCATGCAGGTCGCC
>NZ_JBQOJB010000021.1:0-39620 GCF_054971365.1 Marinococcus salis
CGAACACGGAAGTTAAGCTCTTCAGCGTTGATGATAGCCGGGGGCTCTCCCCCCGTGAAAGTAGATCGCTGCCGGGCACCAAAGCCTTTTTCTCTTACTGGAGAGAAAGGCTTTTATCATATGAAATGATTTAATAAATAAGGTTGACTATGGCCTCAAAGCTCTTTACAATAGTATTTGTGTCTGCTCCGGACATGCAGGAGTGTACATATAATTAGAATATTTTATTTGCTTCCTTAGCTCAGCAGGTAGAGCGCATCCATGGTAAGGATGAGGTCACCGGTTCGAATCCGGTAGGAAGCTCCATTAACTCAATAACAACGCCAGTCCGCCATGCGGGCTGGTTTTTTTATTGTGAATAGTTTCGACACATGTTATTTTAAAAAACGCGAGAATAGGGTAAACTATATTCGTTCCGGAAAAGGAACGGTTACTGTTAAAGAAGCGGTGGTGAAAGTTAAATGAGGAAAAAGAAGTACGCTGATTATGCTGAGTTACAAGCCTCTGAATTAGAAGGCCGGGATTATGAAATACGTGTGCTGCCAGGAAAAAATAACTCTCTAGCGGCCCTGGCTCCACATGGAGGAGCGATTGAAGCAGGGACCAGCGAACTGGTCGAAGAGCTTCATTGCAGCTATTACTTTTCGGGATATGATTTTCGTGCTAAAAAGCGTACTGATAACAGAACTCTGCACCTCCGTTCGACACATTTCGATGAACCAAGAGCTCTCTGCTTTGCTGCTGAGGCGTTATTTACAGTTACTCTTCATGGGTACCGGGACCAGGAAGAAAAAACTTATATAGGCGGGCTTGATACATTTACCGCGGGATTCATAGGTGCCGAACTGACCGCTGCAGGTTTTAAGGTGGATTTTGAGCCGCCCTCGGCAATAAAAGGAAAGTACAGTGGGAATATTTGTAACAAAAACGGGAGAACTCAAGGCGTCCAGCTTGAGATCAGCTCTGCCCAGCGCCGTGCTTTTTTTGTTAATAATGATTTTCGCAGTGCAAATAGAGGTAACCGCCTTCCGGCTTTTTATGCTTATGCTGAAGCGATTGGAAAAGCTATGATGCAGGCACAAAACGCTATTCGTGCGAGAGAAGTCCAGGTGTCTAAATAAATAACAACCAGGCTGGCTTAACAGCCCGGTTATTTACATAAAAAGCTGATAAAAAGCAATACCTGCGTTTACAGCGAATAAAATACCGAAAAGACCTCCACCCAGTAATGCTGCTGTATTGACTCTTGTCCGTGGATCACGGATTGTGATAGCTGCAGCAAAAGATAAAGTAATAAACGCTGAAAGGTAAAAGCCAAAGCGAAGTATTTCATGAGCCCGGTCGCCGAGTTCCCATGTCAGGGCTTGATAGACCACCCCCATTCCAAATACAAGCATAACTATAAAGCAAATAACACCAATGCGTCGCAGGCCAGGCAGTGTGAGCACCTCCCTTATTTGTTAACTATAGATGATTTTAAGAGTTTAAAAATAAACTGGAGCACGGGCGACCGTTACGAGCACAAAAATTTTTTTGCCTTTGCGTTTTTGACAGCCGGAAATGGCGTCGGGGGCGCTCGGGGGGCCCCGCTTTTTCAAAAGTCCGGTAATTTTGATCCTGGAGCCAGTATAACGCACAGGCAGTAACTTTTATAATAAAAGGGGGAAAGAGAGGAGGTTTTTATGTTTACATATCAAATTTACGAAGAGCTTTATTTAAAATTACTCGAGCCATCGGACGCTCCGGCTATTTTTTCGCTGACAGACAACTCCCGGGAACATCTAAAAGAGTGGCTGCCGTGGGTGGATCACACTAACGAAGAGAAGGACACAAGAGCATTCATTCATGAGGCACGCTTGGGCTGGGCGGAGCAAAAAGCGGTTTCTGCTGCTATTGTGTTTCGAGAAAGCATTATCGGAGTAGCTGGTTTTAACCGTCTCGACCAACAAAACAATCTCGGGGAAATCGGTTACTGGCTTGGGAAAGATTATCAGGGGAAAGGCATTATTACGGCGGTCACAGGCGCCTTGATTTCTTATGGATTTGACCAGCTTGGATTAAATAAAATCGTTATTAAAGCTGCTGCCGCCAATGCGAAAAGCCGTGCCGTGCCTGAGAGATTGGGGTTCAAACAGGAAGGGGTACTGCGCCAGGAACACTGGCTGCGGGACCGGTACGTGGATATTGTAGTGTACAGCCTGCTGAACGAAGAATGGAAAAATTAAATGGTCGCCACCGCGCGATGAAGTATATTATAATAGTGCAATGTGTGCAAATCCATAATTAGATTGAGGGGTTATTTTTGGTGATTGTTGTAAGCGGAATGATTGGAATTGGCAAAACGAGTGTCGCCCAGATACTCGGAGATGGCTTGGATTCGAAAGTGTACTATGAGCATGTATCAGAAAATCCGATTCTTCCTCTGTTTTACAAGGCGGATCAACAAGAAATTAATGAAAAGCGGTACCCATTCCTGCTCCAGCTCTATTTTCTCCGGACGAGATTCCAATCGATCAAACAGGCGTATAAGGATGATGATGCGATTTTAGATCGCAGTATTTATGAAGACTGGTATTTTACGAAAATTAATCGTGATCTTGGAAACATTAATGACATGGAATTTTCTGTTTATGAAGGCCTGCTTGAAGAAATGATGAAGGAAATTGACGGCCTTCCTTACAAAAAAGCTCCAGATCTTAATGTGTATCTGCGTGGCTCTTTTGAAACAGTCATGGATCGGATTTTTAAGCGTGGACGGGATTTTGAACAGGACGAAGAGCTGGTGGAGTATTACCGGAAGCTCTGGAAAGGCTACGACGACTGGCTGGAAAATTACTACAGTGCTAGTGATACTTTAATTGTAGATATGGATAAGACGGACGTTGTGCATAATCCGCAGGATGCAGAAGCCCTAGTGGAACAGGTAAAAGATCTGTTGCAAGCCAAAAACAAAATATAAAAAATGAAAACTCCCGGGAATAAAGTCTCCGGGAGCTATTTCTTATATAATTAGAAAAATATGAAGGAAAAGTATGGAAAAGGATAAATATTGAATATTATTGCATGACAATCATTGCACTCATATTTCAAAAAATTGTAATAGTTTACAGCTTTCTAACAACAATATGTAAGACCTTGTAGGGTTGAAAGCCGCTGCGTATACTAAGCCGTAAGTAACACATAACAAACAAAAAACTAGGAGGTGACAGCGTTACTTATTAACAGGGAGAATTTATACATATAAGAACCATCAACGTGCCTAAAGGCAATACTGTTAATAATCCAACGCGCACTATTTATGAAAAAGTTTGTAATGAGTTCAGCAGTAGCGGCTGCAATTTTATTTGCACCCTCTGTAGCAGATGCTTCGATTGGGGATCAGAACCTTAAATCGGGAATGAAAGATTCAGATGTCTCAGAGCTGCAGCAATGGCTAAATGATAAAGGCTACGAAGCAGGCCCCGTAGATGGTATTTTTGGCCCGCTGACAAAGCAGGGCGTGGAATCCTTTCAGGCAGCACAAAGTATATCTGTAGATGGCGTTGCTGGTCCTGAAACGTTTGGGGAAATGAATTTAGGCGAATCGAGTACAGGGGAAAGCAGTTCTGAAGAGTCAGATAATAAGGCAGTAGCCGCAGAGTCTACATATAACAGTTCTGGATTTGCGCTTCCGGCTTCCGGCCCTGTAACATCTGAGTACGGGCAACGCGGCAGCGGGACCCATAACGGAATTGACATTGGGTATGGCGGCAGTCCCAGTATTTCTGCTTCTGCTGCCGGCACAGTAACATATGCCGGTACAATGAATGGCTACGGCAATACGATTATCTTAGAGCATACTTTGAACGGCCAAACGTATAACACGCTTTATGCACATTTAAATTCGATTCATGTCTCGAATGGGGAAGCGGTATCCCAGGGAGAAAGTATCGGTGTTATGGGGAACACTGGCCGAAGCACGGGCAGACATCTGCATTTTGAAGTACATGAAGGTGCATGGAACGGCGCAAAATCAAACGCTGTTAATCCGCGTTCCTACGTTTCTTTCTAAAAGGAGTTCAAGCACAGCGCATCCTCTGGACAAGAGGATGCGCTGTTTTGATTATATAAAAAAGCCCCGGCTTTGCGGCCGGGACTTAAAATCAGTTACTCTTCAGAATTACTATTTCCTTCTGATTCGGAAGCAACGTTGTTTTCGATTTCTGCATCTTCACGCAGCTGATCGGTGTATTCCTGCTGTTGCTCAGAGCGTTTTTGAGATTGAAGCTGCTGTTCGATCTGCGGACGCAGGTCTTCAAGAGAGCCAGCATCTTCGCCTTGGCCTTGAGTCATCTGGTTGTACATTTCTTCTACTTCTTCATCGGTAACTTCAACATCTTCAAGCTCTTCATCTAAAAGAGCCTGTATCTGAAGGGAGGTGCGTGCTTCCTCGCGTAATTCTTCTTCTGTGTACCCCTGCTCTTCAAGGGCTTGCTGATATTCTTCATCAGATTCAAACTGTTCTTTGATAGAGCTTATCTGCTCCTCTACATCTTCTTCACTAACCTCATAATCTCCTGCTTCAGCTTCCTGTACTAAAAGTTCCTGGTTAATAAGGGATTCAGCTGTTTGTTCTTTCAGGGTTGATTGGAGCTCTTCATTACTTTGATTACCGGATGCAGCAGCTTGCGCAGCATACTGCTCGTAGTTAGTAGTAAAGATCGGCTCGAATTCCTCTTTGGTGATTTCTTCTCCATTCACGGTAGCGACTACATCAGGCACATCGCTTAAATCCGGTTCAGGTAAGTCTTCAGACTGCTGTTCATTGGAGTTCTGATTGTTACCAGAGTCTTGGTTATTGCCGGAAGCTTGTTGATCAGAGGATCCTTCGCCTGATTCTTCCTGCTGGTTGTTATCATTGTTGTTATTGGAGCTTTCCTCTGACTGTTGTTCTTCGTTTCCGTTATTATTATCAGAGGAATTTTCCCCGCCGTCGCCGTTGCTGCAGGCGCCAATAATTGCCATCGACAAGGCGAGGCCTGTGCTCAGAATCCATTTTTTGCTCACTCTGATTTCTCCTCTCCATTGTATGCTCTCCGGGCATTGTAACACACGCCGTTACTCCTGTATGCTTTAACAGTCTATAAAAATGTATAATTATTATGAAAACTTGTAAAAGAAGAAAAAAGTATTGAAAGTTACGAAAGAATGTCGGCAAATCTCAAAATTCCTGATAAATAGCTGGAATAGTACGGTTGAAAGAGGAGGACAAACACATGGCTGCGTATTTTATGCTTATTATGGTGGTATTTTTTTATTCTGGAAATATTTTGGTAGGAAAGGCCATAAATGATCTCCCACCTTTTACAATAGCTTTCTTTCGGCTGCTGATTGCTTTTTTGTGCATTGTTCCCCTGGGCTGGAAAAGCGCCTGGAGGGCACGAAATGTATTTTGGGAGCATAAGCTGCCGTTGTTGCTGTTAACTGTGACAGGTGTAACGTTTTTTAATACATTCATCTATGGTGCGCTTCAATTTACTTCTTCTACTAACGTTTCTGTATTGGAAACAATAATCCCGGCAGTAACTGTTTTATTAAGTACATATATTTTAAAAGAAAGGCTTCGCTATATTCAATGGATTGGCGTCGTGCTCTCGATTACAGGGGCACTATGGGTGGTGATGAACGGCAGATTATTTGCTATAACAGAAATGAACTGGAACGCCGGCGACGGTATTATGATAGGGGCCGTCGCCTGCTGGTCCATTTATTCCATCGCTGTGAAGCGCTATATGCACCTGTTTCCACCTTACGGCGTGCTGCTTGTAATGACAGGAGCATCGGTTGTAATTTTAGTTCCTTTTATTACTATGGAGTGGCTTCTTCTCGGCGTGCCTTCGTTCGCCTTAGGCGAGCAGCTGCCAAGCCTGATGTATCTGGGCCTCTTTCCGGGCTTCATTGCCCTGTTGTTTTATAATCGGGCCGTCGATCAGCTCGGGGCTTCAAAGGCTTCAGTTTTCCTGAATTTCCTACCGGTAGTAACGATGGCAGGGGCGGTGCTTTGGCTCGGGGAAACACTAACACCGGCCAAAGTGATTGGAGCACTGATTGTTATAGCCGGAGTTCTGCTCACTACGCAGGGAAGACCGAAACGGTTTCCGGAAGGAAAGAAGAAAAGAAGACTGTAAAAAGCTGCTTCCCCCGTATCGGGAGAGGCAGCGGTTAATGCTCTACGGGCGCTTCTGGTCCCGATAGAGCACGTTGGTAAAAAACAAGGTCAAGCCAGCGTTCAAACTTATATCCGGCTTTTTTGACCGTGCCGACGTATTCAAAAGCTTCAGTTTCATGCAGATAGATGCTGCCCGGGTTGGAAGAATCGATGCCGGCGATCATAGTAGCGAACCCTTCCTTTTCCGCATGGTCGATCAATGTGCGAAGCAGGGTGCGGCCGACCCCGGCCCCGCGGGACTCGGGGTGGACATATACCGAATGCTCAATAGAGTATTTAAAAGCTGCCCAGGGGCGGAACGGGCCGTAAGTAGCATATCCCTGTACTTTTCCATTTTGTTCATAAACAAAAACTGGGAGGTCCTGCTGTTTTTTTGTACGGAGCCACTCCAGCCGGTTTTCTGTCGAATAGGGATGGTAATCGTAGACAGCAGTTGTGTTCAGGATAGCATCATTGTATATTTCGGTAATCGCATGAATATCGGCTTCTTTAGCTGGACGAATGCTCATAGAAAATCTCCTTTCCCTGCTTAAAAGTAATACAATTTCTGTCTTTTCGCAATCATAATGTATAAAGAACGGAAGTGCCGGGAATATATCTGGAAGAGCATAAAGAGAATAGCCGAAGAGGTTAAAACAGGAGGGAGAGTAAAGCATGACACTAAAAGTAGTTTTTGATTCCGGGATCGCCGGCAGCGACCGTATCCAGGTGAATGATGAAATCACGTTAAAGTACAGGTGTGAGCATTATGAACCAATAGACGGCTCTCCTTATTTTAAAGTAGATTTTGAAACAAAGGATCCTTTTGAACCACAAGAAGGAACAGTTTATTTTAATGGTACGAATTCCAGAGTGGATAAGTACGGTCACGTATTTTATTTATTATAAAAGAAGCTGCCCCGGCGGCGGCTTCTTCGTACATAAGAATAAGTGGGAGTGCGGATCATGTGGTTTATTTTAGCGCTGTTAAGTGCCGTTGTATTTGGTTTTTCTTCTTTTTTAATGAAGGTTAATTCTTTTTGGCAGCTGCCGTTAATGCCATTTTTGACAGGGCTCTATACGAGTGGGAGCCTCGGTTTTTTCGGTTATGCCCTAATGGAGGGGACACTGCATTTGAGTCTAGCAGTGCTTCTCGGCGGGGTGATGGTGGGAGCTGGATCCGCTTTTGGCAACCTTCTATACATGAAAGCTTTAAATGTTGGTCCCGCCAGCCTGTCTTCTCCGCTGGTGAATACAAATATTCTGCTGATTGTTCTTTTAGGCTTATTTGTCTATGGAGAGCAGATCGGGGCAGTTCAGTACGCAGGCATTGGTTTAATTATGGCAGCTATCGCGATACTGCCTTTGGATCCCAAAGAAGACTTTTCGATAAAGAGCAGGGCATGGTATGGCTTTATTTTAACTGCGACATTGTTCATGTTTTTTCGTAACGGAGGACTGAAAATCACAGAAGAGGCCGGCCTTGAGAATACCCCGGTGTTGCTTGCAGGCTATCTGCTTGGCATGGTTTACTCGTTATACGGATGGCACCGCAAAAAGCAGCAGCAAGCTCGTTCCGGTGCTCCTGTACATACGGGAAAGGCATTTAGCTGGGGACTGGTTACAGGCATTTTTTCATTTGGGGGGATGCAGCTGTACGCTGCAGCTCTCCGGGAAGGGCCGGCAAGTATTGTTTCACCTTTATTTGCAGCCCACGCGCTGTTAGTAGCGGTGCTTTCGATGTTATATCTGCAGGAGCGTATTACGAGGTACCAGGCGGTAATACTTGTAGTTGTCCTTATTGGGATTGTTTTTCTTCGTCTATAATAAAAAATCCGCCGTTTTCCGGCGGATTTTTTACTGGCGTTCGCCAACAACTGCGAAGCGCTGGTTTTCGTGAACGGGGGATTCTATTTCATCGACAACTGCCACAGCGTAATCTGCATAGCTGAGGTAGCTTTCTTTGTCGCTGTTAAGCGGCAGAACATCCTG
The DNA here is from genome assembly GCF_054971365.1 of Marinococcus salis. Taxonomy (NCBI): domain Bacteria; kingdom Bacillati; phylum Bacillota; class Bacilli; order Caryophanales; family Bacillaceae; genus Marinococcus; species Marinococcus salis. The sequence goes on from NZ_JBQOJB010000021.1 coordinate 8,180, forward strand.
GGAAGTAGAGTAGGAACCAGTACGCCTGCCTTCTACGTCAAAGTTTACAGCCGGGCTGATAAACGTCCAGCGTATGCCGGTTGCCTGCTGCAGCTCCTGTAAGTTGCGGCTCTGCCCGTTAGCTGTCGGTTTTACAGCCTCGGGAAATTCCGGTGTCTCTACCACCTGGGTCGTTTTTCCGTTATCTGTAAACAGGCTGCCGGCACCACCTACCACGATTAAACGGGTATCAGGAGCTTCCTGGATGATAGAAATGAGGTGATGACCTGCTTCTACGTGGGCTTCTTCTTCTCCGAGTCCGGCTCCGAACGCATTCACCAGCACATCAAAATCTTTTATGTCAGAAGCCGTTAAAGAAAAAAGGTCTTTTTCTATTAAACGCATGCTGTGGCCGGAAAGCTTCGAGGCGTCCCGCACAATAGCTGTGACCTCTATGCCCCGGGCTTCTGCTTCTTTTAAAATGCGGCTTCCGGCTTTTCCGGAAGCACCAATAATGCCTGCTTTCATCAATCAATCACTCCTTTTATTTATAGTTTTAGCCTTTGCATCCACGACAAGAAAACATCTCTTTGTATATTATACAAAGAGATGTGCTGTCACATCTGCCAGGGTTTGCTTTTGCAGTTCTGCTTCCATGGCATTTTGGGCCCTCTTAAATGATTGATCGAGGGTGTTTTGAATATTTCGGCCAACAGGGCAGTCAGGATTGGGGCTGCTGTGTGTGGAAAACAGTAAGTCCTCCTGCTGTACCGCCCGGTAAATATCAAGAAGCGTAATGTCCTCCGGACTTCTGGAGATTAAAGCACCAGAGACGCCGGGCTTTGTCTGCAGCAGGCCTGCCTGCTTTAACATGCCTGAAATCCTGCGGATAACGACAGGGTTTGTATTAACGCTTGCTGCCATATAACTGGAGCTAAGTCTTTGATCCGGCTTAGTCGCAAGCAGTGAAAGAATATGCACAGCGACAGAGAATCGTGTATTTATCATTGCTGATCACCACCTGTAACTTTAATGGTTACAAAACGATCATAGAATAACTATTTATAAAAGTTCAGCACCATTTATTATTTGATTTTATTGCTTCCATATGAGTCAGGGCTGGCTAAGGGCTTTTTATCTATACCCAATTTTAGCAGTAATAGAACCGGAAATTGGAGCAGGGAGCATTTCTGGGCGGAAAAGGAGTTAGTGCTCGGCATTCTCCGGCTCTACGTGCACATGTACGTCATGAACGCCGTGCTGTTCAATTAAGGCGTACTCCACTTTCGTAGCTGTATTGTGTGCTTCCTGGATATCGAGTGAAGGATCTACTAGAATCGTAATATCAACAACGGTGTTATTCCCGTAATTCCTTGCTTTTATATTCTGGACTTTTTGGACGTCGTACAGCTCAGAGATTGTTTCCCGGTAATCTTCAATTTTATTCTCATCGAAACCATCTGTGAGCTGCAGTGCTGCTCCCCGGAAAACGTCCCAGCCAGTTTTAATAATTAATAAACCTACGAGAGCAGCTGTCAGTGGGTCCAGCCAGTACAATTGAAATTGAGCACCGATGATGCCGATAACGGTACCAATGCTCACCATGGCATCGCTCCAGTTATCTTTAGCCGCAGCCATGATAGAGGGACTGTTAATTTTTTTGGACAACTTTTTGTTATAGGTGTAAACACCAAACATGCATACGGCAGCGAAGGCGCCGACAAAAGCGGAAATTAAGCCGGGAGGCCCGGATGGCCCATCAAGGATAGACTGAACAGCGCTCACAAATACCTGGAGCCCGACCGCAAGCATAATAAAGGAAGTGAACAAAGAAGCAACCATTTCGGCTTTCCAATGGCCGTAAGGGTGGTCAGCGTCCGGCGGTTTCTGGGAATAGCGGAGCCCAAACAGCACAGCGATCGACGCAATGGTATCAGTTAAGTTATTTAGCCCGTCAGCACGTAGTGCAGCTGAATTGGCCAGCTGGCCGACGGTGAGCTTTAGAGCAGATAGAAACAAATAAGCGAAGATGCTGATAATAGCTCCCCGCTCTCCTCGTTTTAAATTACGTATACGTTCATCATTCATAAGACCAGGGCCTCCTGCGCAAGTGATCGACCTATAGAGTAGCAGGAAAGTTCTCATTGAGTCTACAGCAATGTTTTTCCACGGCGGTATAAAAATGATTGACAGGAAAGAAATTTGCACTACGGCAAAGTTCGTAATAATGTATAAAGTACAAGCTTTTTGTTCCCAATCGTCTGTAATATTTGTTATACTAAACCCATCAACCAGTTATATAACAATGAACCATTCGTTGTGCTTTAATGGGCCGGGGGGAGACCTGCCTGAGGCAACGGATGGCATCAGCTATCAAGGAGGCCAATAGAATGGTTGAAAGAAATGCAGACGTAGAAGAATTTTTAAATTCGCTCCCGGAACAGCAAAGCTCGGTATTCCGCTACATGCGAGATGAGTATGAAGCCTTGGCAGAGCGGGGGGAGCGGTTTGACGAAGCTAAGAATGACGAACACGTTGAAATTCTGGCCAGTAAAAAATTCGACGTCTCTCCTTTAGAAGCTGGAAACATTTACGCGACGGTAGAATCGCGTATCAACGCTTTTGAAGCCCTGCGTTCTTCGTAAAAACTCTCAGGAAGACTAACTATGTAGAAAAGCCCTGCTGAATCAGCAGGGCTTTTCTTATGGGAAGCGGAAAATTTAATACTGCATAAATAATTCCTTGGCTCAGGGTCCGCGTTGTAGAAATAACTGTTAAGGAGAACGATCTATCTGATACAATATATCCGTACCTTTCATTAGAGGCGGAGGGCCAAAGCATGAAAAAGATCTTTTACAGTCTGCTTTTTGTTATAGGGGCAGTTTTGTTAATTAATGCATCATTTTTTGCACTTCCGCAAAAAACTGTCGCATCCCTTTTAACGCACCAGGACGAACCTCAAAATGCCGATGTTATTATTGCTCTCAGCGGCGATTTTGAGCGCTTATATACAGTAGCTGATTTGATAGAAAAAGGCTACGCGGATAAAGTGATCTTAACCAACGGGGAAGATGGCAGCTTTAATGAGAATCTGGCAGTGCGGGCAGGCATACCTGAAGAAGCGATTATTATGGAGAATCAGGCCTCCAGCACCCATGAAAATGCTGTGTATTCAAAAACGATTATGCAGAAGCGAAATTTTGATTCAGCCCTGGTGGTAACAAGTGATTATCATATGAAGCGAACAAAAATTCAATTTGATGACGTGATGACAGACACTGGTATTGCTCTGGATTATGTTCCTCATGTGCATGCAGAAGAAGCCTGGGGGCCTAAGCATGTCCAGCTTTGGAAGGAGTTTTATAAACTCACGGGCACAATAGGGATCGAATCATGGGAGCGGATGTCATAAAAAAACGAGCAGAGTGCCTCTGCTCGTTTTTTATTTATTTACGACCGGACAGAACCATGCGGGTCAATAACGAATTTCTTCGCAGCCCCTTTGTCGAAATCCTGATAGCCCTTAGGTGCATCATCCAATGAAATCAGCGTTGCGTTTACGGCTTTTGCAATTTGTGCTTTATCACTTAGAATCAGTTTTAATAAATTGCGGTGATACTGCATCACTGGCGTCTGGCCGGTAACGAACGTATGGGCCTTCGCCCAGCCCAGGCCGATACGGATTTTCAGGGAGCCCTGCTTGGCGTCATCATCGGAGGCGCCAGGATCTTCGGTCACGTAAAGACCTGGGATACCCAGCCGTCCGCCAGCCTCAGTCACTGACATGATTGAGTTCAGTACAGTAGCCGGAGCTTCTTTCGCCTCGGGCCCGTGGCCGGAGGCTTCAAAACCAACAGCGTCAACCGCGCAGTCCACTTCAGGTACGCCGAGAATCTGCTCAATCTGTTCTCCAAGGCTGTCGTGCTTTGTTAAGTTCACGGTTTCGCAGCCAAAGCTTTCTGCCTGCTTAAGACGCTGTTCATTAAGGTCACCTACAATAACGACCGAAGCCCCGAGAAGCTGGGCGGAGTGAGCAGCAGCAAGTCCTACCGGGCCGGCACCGGCGACGTATACGGTAGAACCAGGGCGAACGCCCGCAGAAGCGGCCCCGTGAAAGCCGGTGGGGAAAATGTCCGAAAGCATCGTCAGATCCATGATTTTTTCCATGGCCTGCTCTTTATCCGGGAAGGCAAGCAGCTGGAAGTCTGCATAAGGAACCATCACATATTCAGACTGTCCGCCTACCCAGCCGCCCATATCTACGTAGCCGTAAGCTCCGCCCGGCCGTTCAGGGTTTACATTTAAGCATATATGAGTTTTTTGTTCTTTGCATAGCTTACATCTGCCGCATGCTACGTTAAACGGCACAGAAACGAGGTCGCCTTTTTTGATGAATTCTACGTCACGCCCTACTTCAACTACCTCGCCAGTAATTTCGTGGCCAAGTGCCAATCCTTTTGGAGCGGTGGTTCTTCCGCGGACCATATGCTGGTCACTTCCGCAAATGTTAGTCGTTACAATTTTGAGAATAACACCGTGCTCACATTTTCGTCCTGCGTTAGACGGCGGAACACCTGGACCTTCATGAAGTACTAAATCAGGATAGCCAATGTCTTGAACCTCGACTTTACCAGGACCTTGATAAACGACTGCTTTGTTGCTCATCCTTTAATTCCTCCTCATGGTAATGAAGTAGGAGCGCTTACGCCCTACGTACAGTGTATTTGATAAATGATTTTCAAGGAAGAACGCACTTTCTTGTTCATTGCTTACCGCTATGATACTATGTATAAAAAAGGGAGCGCTTTCATATGATGGATCCATTCCAGGCACATTGTAAGATGGAAGTGACGCTGGCTGTGATCAGTGGCAAATGGAAAGCAGATATTGTACAGATGCTTTCCGATGGGAGTCCCCGAAGATATGGATTTTTCCAGAAAAATCTTCCCGAGGTCACTCCGAAAATATTGACGAATCAGTTGCGCGAGCTCGAAAACGCAGGTATTTTGACCCGGGTCATTTATCCGGAGGTGCCGGTGCGGGTCGAATATCAGCTCACGGAAGCCGGGCTGGACCTTCTCCCAATTTTAGAAGCAATGGAAAGATGGGCGTTAAGCTATATCGAAAAAATTCAACAGCGTGGTTGTGAAATGTAATTCTGGATCCCCTTTTATATATAGAAGCCGCAATATAACGGCTGACTATATGAAAAAGGGGATGTTTTAATGTTTCAACAACTACCTCAGCTCGTCGATGTACGGGGAAGCGTGAAAAGAAATGGCTCTTATCAAAAAAGATCATTATCACAGATTACTGGGATCGCAAGGCACCACTCAGCAACGACAAGCGGAGATGCTTTTTCTTTTGCCAATTATCATGTGGATACGCTTGGCTGGCCAAGCGTTGGCTATCATTTTGTTATTACAAAAGACGGAACGATTCAATGGGCCAATGGGATTGACCGGATTTCATACCATGTAGGAAACAACAATACTCCGTTGATAGGTGTATGCCTTGTTGGAAACAGCTCGTTTACCGAAGCTCAGGAACGTTCATTTTTTGATCTCCAGGCGGCGCTTCGGGGCACAGCCGGAGTCGATGTTTCGATCGCTGATGTTAAAGGTCACCGGGAATATCCCGGACATTCGTCAAACACATGCCCTGGTATTGACATGGATACGGTGCGGGGAGCGGTGCGCGATGGCCGTCCGGTAGGAGAGGATTTAAATCCAACCCTTCGTCCCGGTGACAATGGCCCGAGTGTCGCGCGAATGCAGCAGATGCTTCTTGATGCAGGAGAGAAACTGCCGTTGTACGGCACAGACGGAGATTTTGGAAAGGAAACGGAAAACGCGGTCCGTTCCTTCCAGGAGTCACAAAATTTAACTGTAGACGGCATTGTTGGCCCGAACACCTGGGAAGCTCTTGAAGCCTCTGCAGTGAAAGGAAAGCTCGCAGTAGTACTGGCCGAATTACTGAATGTGCGCTCCCGCCCTTCTTTTGATGCCGATGCGGTAGTAGGCACAGTCAGCCGGGGAGAAGCATTTACCATTATGGAAAAGGTGAATGTTGAAGGAAGCAGCACCGAAATGTTTCAGTTAAAATCAGGTCTTTATATCACGGCTCATCCAAGTTATGTTCAAGTAAAATAAAATGTTCAGGAGACGGGCGCTAGCGCCCGTCTTTTTTCCTATTTTTTTCTCTTTTATAATATTTATCCAAATAAATGGTTTTTTTCTATATAATGAGCATATGTAGTGTTAAAACTCAGAATATTCCAACCAAATTTTAGTGCTGCATACATATTTATTGAAAGGAGGGGGACTATGCCTTTAAGGAAAAAAATTGGACTGATTCTAGGACCGGCGTTGTTTGCTTTATTATTTTTTCTCCCTTCGCTTACCGGTCTTGAGAGCGAACCGAGAGCAGTGCTTGCCGTTACGGCCTGGGTAGCTTCATGGTGGATCACAGAAGCACTGCCCATACCAGCTACGTCGTTGCTTCCTATCTTTTTGCTCCCTATTACTGGAGGGGCGGATGAAGAAACAGCAACAATGGCCTATGCCGACCCCATCGTTTTTATGTATATGGGCGGCTTCACCATTGCTCTTGCGATTGAAAAATGGAACCTACATAAACGAATTGCGATGACAATTATTTCATTTGTCGGCACGGGGAGCCAGCGCATTGTTCTAGGCGTTATATTGGCGACAGCCCTGCTGTCCATGTGGATTTCAAATGCAGCTACCGCGTTAATGATGCTGCCTATTGCACTAGCGTTAATAAAAGAGGTGAAGGATAAAGATTTCTTTGATGAAGTATCCTTGAACCGTTTTGCCAAGGGGCTGCTGCTGTCAGTAGCCTATTCAGCCTCTATCGGCGGGCTGGCTACATTAATAGGCTCAGTGCCCAACGCTGCTTTTGCAGCTGTGGCTTCGTCCAATCTGGACCGGACGGTTACTTTTGCAGAATGGTTTTTATTTGGCTTTCCTTTAACGCTTATTCTTCTTACGGGGCTTTATTTTTATTTAACGAAAATTCAGTTCCGTGTGGCAGCGCAAAAGGATATTTCCACTGATTTTGCAAGAAACCAGCTGAAAGAGCTGGGGCCTATGTCTTTTGAAGAAAAATCGGTGCTGACCATCTTTACCGTTGTCGGTTTTCTTTGGATTACAAGCGGATTTATCCCGGAAGCCTATCGTCTGTCGGATACTTCTATATCCATTATCGGGGCTACTTCGATGTTTTTGCTTCCTGCTAAACAGGAAAGGGGCGGGCTCATGGTATGGCAGGATATGAAAGAGCTGCCCTGGGGGCTGCTGTTACTTTTCGGGGGCGGGCTGTCTCTTGCGGCAGCATTTGAATCTTCGAATTTAACAGGATGGTTTGGCGAGCTTTTGGGGGGACTTGAGGTACTTCCTTTTGTCTTAATTTTAATTGTACTTGCTGCCATAGTATTGTTTATGACAGAAATTATGTCCAATACGGCAGTGTCGAACATGCTGATGCCGATAAGCATCGGTCTTGCGCTTGGAATAGGAGTAGACCCTTACGCGATTATGGGGATCGTAGCTTTAACAGCCAGCTGTGCCTTTATGCTGCCAATATCCACTCCGCCCAACGCTGCAGTTTTTAGTTCAGATTATTTAACCATTGATGATATGGTGAAAGCCGGGTTTTGGATGAATATTGTCGCTATCTTCGTCATCGTTGCGTTTGTTTACTTCTGGCAGCCAGTTGTATTGAATTATTAAGTGTATAAAACCTGTCCGGCCTTTGAGAAGAGATAAAAAAAGATTGTTTTATGCGGAAGGATTATTTTATGTACACCTATACGATGGGAGAAGGTGAGATATTATTTTCGTTTATTGCGATACTTGCAGTTTGGTTTATATTCGACGGGCTTTTGCGTCTAAAAACCAGACACCCCTATAGGAGTGAACCAAAGCGGAAAAGAAGCAAGCCCATAATTATGCTGGAACGACTTTAGAATGGACGGGAGCTGCCATCGCGTTTCTTTTGACTGCCTATTCCGGAACGTTTCCGCTGTGGAGTCTGGTGCCGCCAGTAGCAGCGCTTGCTGTAGTTCAATTAATTCAAGGGATGGAGCGGCTGGGGAACGTGCCCGAAGCGAAAGCTCATTGGCATTCGTTTTTAGGAGCGGTATTAACTGCCTCTTTATTGTGTCTGGGACTGGCGGTGTTGATATAGAAGCTTTGAACCATGAGCAAGTTTATTAAAAAACGCCCCCTGCAAACAAGCAGAGAGGCGGTTATTAAAAGATGTAGGAATTAATCGATCGTCTTTGCACCAATATAATGTTCTTCCCAGTAATCGCTGTTCGTGTCAGCGACTTCGACACCGCTTGAGCCAGAATGGATCATTTGCCCGTCTCCAATGTATATACCGCTGTGCGAAGCGCCTTCTGTGTCATACGTACCCTCATAAAAAACAACGTCGCCCACGTTTGGTTCTTCCACGAATTCACCGTTGTTCTGCCAGATGCCTTCATGGGTTCTTGAAACGTCTGTGCCGTTTTCCTCAAACACGTAGTTGATAAAGCCGCTGCTGTCCAGACCGCTTGCGGTAGTTCCACCCCATTCATAAGGAGTGCCTAGTACGCTTTCCGCAGAATCAACAAGTCCGGAATCAGACGTGTTGGATGATGTGCTTTCAGTGGAAGGCTCCGAAGATTCTCCAGAGGATGCAGAAGCGACTTCTTCGTTTTCTTCATTATTTTCGCTGCTTTCATTGCTGCTCTCTTCTGTTTCATCACGAGCCTCGGAGGAGTCTTCTGTTTCATCCAATGCCCCCATGGTTTCAGGGCCGGCGATACCGTCTATGCTTAAGTTATTTTCTGTTTGAAATGCTTCTACAGCTTCTACAGTTTCTTCATCATAAGTACCATCAATTTCGGAATTGTAGTAATCAAGATCGCTTAACGTCGATTGAAGAGCTTCTACGCTGGCGCCTGAGTCACCAAGATAAAGAAGAGTGTCGTCAGCAGATTCAGATTTGTTCGCTGTCTCGGCAGAGTCTTCCTGGCTGGAGCTGTTGCTTGCGCTTGAATCAGAATCAGCGAACGCAGCTGCATTTCCACTTAAAGCCGGAGTTAAAGCTAAAGCCGTAACGACGGCAGAGGATAATATATACTTTGGTGCTTTTCTGTTAGATTTAAACATTTATGTTCCTCCTCATGATGTAAATCAATTTATCAAACTGTGAGTAAGTGTAACAAATAGAATGATTCGGGAGGTTTCAGCCAGATTACGTTTTAATAACGCTGAGTATAAAATAGGAAATAATTAATGATCAATTTCTCATCAAATAAAGTGTAAAATGCGAAATGAAAGGAAAAACGCCCAAATATTATCTGTAATATTTTTAATATAAAAAATATTTTGTTTATTTAATGATTAATTTTCTGAAGGGGGAGTATGAATGGTAAAGGCAGAAAAGAAACCGTTACGAGAAAGAGTGAAGGTGGTTGGCCCGGGGGTGATTGTAGCTGCTTCATTTATTGGGCCGGGGACAGTTACTACAGCTACCGGGGCAGGAGCTTCTTTTGGGTTCGCCCTGCTTTGGGCCGTCATTTTTTCAATTGTCACGACTATTATACTTCAGGAAATGTGTTCGCGGCTCGGAATAATTACTGGAAAAGGCCTGGGGGCAGCGATAAGAGATCAATTTACAAACCCACTGCTGAAATACGGGTCCATGTGGCTTATGATTATTGCTATTGTATTTGGGTGTGCTGCTTACATTGCCGGCGACTTGCTTGGTACTTCATTAGGATTAACGACACTGACGGGTGTTTCTGAAAATACCATAGGCCCTGTCGTAGGCATAATTATTTTATTGCTTGGGCTTAGCGGAAGCTATAAGTTAATTGAACGGGTAATGATAGTACTGATTTCGGTCATGAGTGTAACATTTGTGACCACAATGGTAACTGCACAGCCGGATCCCGCGGAATTGCTTCAAGGAGCTTTTATTCCCTCGATTCCACCGGGAGCTATAATTACAGTGATAGCAATTGTTGGTACTACGGTTGTTCCGTACAATTTATTTCTCCATTCAGAGAATGTAAAAGAACGCTGGAGCGAGCCAGGGCATTTGAAAGAAGCACGTCTGGACGTATTTTTATCGATCGGCTTGGGGGGATTAATTACAGCAGCCATTTTGATTACGTCGGGGGCTACCATACGTGGACTTGAAGTAGAATCCGTCGCAGACCTTGCATTGCAGCTTGAGCCACTGCTGGGCAGTTGGGCCACCGCCTTTATCAGCATTGGTTTATTTGCTGCAGGTTTTTCTTCCGCGCTTGCATCGCCACTTGGAGCAGCGGTTACCGTCAGCAGCGTATTAAAATGGAAACGGGGCATGAAAAATATCCGATTTAAACTGGTATTCCTATCCGTGATGGTCATTGGGATTGTTTTCTCCGGACTTGGGTTTGAACCTCTAGATGTTTTGCTTTTTGCTCAAGCATTAAACGGTCTTATTCTGCCTTTTGTCTCAATTATGCTTCTAGTTATTATGAATAACAAAAACCGCCTCGGCCATTACGTGAATCATTGGAAGATGAATCTGGTGGGAGGAGTTATCGTACTGGTTTGCATGTTTCTCGGTGGCTACAGCATTGTGGATGCGATTATGGCCTTTACTTCATAAACCGCCTAGTTTCTTCTAGGGAAATATAAAAGAAAAAGCATAGGAATGATAAGAAAGGGAATAAACACTACTAATTGAATCAATGTTTTAACCCGAAGGTGTACGCGGAAACCAAAATGTAAAATCGAGCTGGCAGTGAAGGGAGGAGCGTTTCATGAATCATCATGATTATGAAAAAAGACTTGCTTTGCATGAGCTGTCTCCGGGAGAGCTTCGTTCAGAGTTTGATGCTGAAACCTTTTCGTTTGAAACGACCGAAGATATGGGTGCTTTTCCATATGAAATGATTGGGCAGGAACGTGCTGAACGGGCTATGGAGTTCGGTCTTTCGGTAAAACAGACGGGATACAACTTATTTGTCGTGGGGCCGACAGGGACGGGAAGAATGACTTATACTCAGCACAGTGTGGAGAATCTGGCCCGAACTCAGGAAAGGCCCGACGATTGGTGCTACGTGCACAATTTTGACGACCCAGACCGGCCGGAAGTGCTCTCCTTTAAAGCCGGGGAAGGCCAGCGTTTTCGACGGGAAATAGAACAGCTGCTGCTGGACATTGAGCGTGAATTAAGGACAGCATTTTCAAGCGATAGTCATGAAAGGCAAAAGCGGGAAATGTTTGAACGCCTTCGTGCAGAAATGGACGAGCTATGGAAAGAAACTGACCAATTTGCCGTACAGCACCACTTTAAGCTCGAACGCATGCAGAACGGCATTAATAAAATCCCCCTTCAACGCGGCCAGCCAATGAACAGGGAAACCTACCAGCATTTACTTGAAGCAGAAAAAGAGCATTTGCGGGTAAATGAGAAGCTTGTAGAAGAAAAAGTTCAGGACGCTCTGCGCCGTATTGCGAGGATGGAGGAGAATTTTCGCAAAGAAGTACAGGTGTTTATGGCAGATACGGCTTCAGCTGCAGTACAAAAGTTATTTGAGCCGCTCCACAGGCAGTACGGCCATATGCCGAAGGTTACGGATTATTTAACTGCGTATGAACAGGATGTCGTGGAGCATTTTTACTTTTTCGCCGCGGCCCAGGGGCAGGAAAGTTCAGCAGGAGCAATTGAGACAATGAAAGAAAAACAGTATCAGCGGTATGTGGTGAATCTGCTTGTAAACAACAGGCATTTAGATGGAGCGCCAGTCGTATATGAATCTAATCCAACGTATCATAATTTGTTTGGTAAGGTAGAGTATCAGGGGCAGATCGGCAGCCTGGTGACGAACTTCACATTCATTAAACCAGGAGCTGTGCATCTGGCCAACGGAGGATACTTGATCCTTCACGCCGCAGATCTGCTGCAGCACCCGGGCTCGTGGCCGGGATTAAAACGGATGCTTCAGACCGGCCATGTGCATATCGAAAATTCCTACGAAGAGCGGGGACTGCTGCCAGCGAGTGCTCTTAAGCCAGAGCCGATTCCTTTCCGGACCAAAGTCATCATTATCGGCTCCTATTATATTTATGATCTGCTTTCGAGACTCGATGAAGAGTTTGATAAGCTGTTTAAAGTGAAGGTGGAGTTCGATACCGTTATGGCAAAAAGCGATGAAAACAGCTGGAAAATGGCTGGATTTGTGAAAAATTATATTCAGGAAGAAGGACTGCTGCCATTTCACCGGGAAGCTGTGGCCCGGGTGATTGACTATAGTTCGCGGTTAGTAGATGAGCAGGGTAAAATGACTACGAGGTTTCAGGATATTACCAAGCTGCTCGTAGAATCCAGTCACTACGCGCTGCAGGAAAGGGAGGCCTGTGTCAAAGCGGCACACGTTTTCCGGGCGCTCGAGGAAAAATACAGGCGCTCAAGTCATATTCCCGAACAATACAGAGAAAGAATTTATGATGAAACGATTATGATTCAAACGGAAGGCTACCGGGTCGGCCAGATAAATGGACTAGCCGTTATGGGCACAAGAGATTCCATGTTCGGTATTCCGACAAAAATTACGGCTCAAACGTACGTCGGGAAAAGCGGGTTGATGAATATTGAGCGGGAGACCTCTCTTAGCGGCCAGATTCATCATAAGGGGATGATGATTTTAACCGGGTTTCTATCCGGGCAGTTTGCTAAAAACCGTCCCATTCCTTTATCGGCGAGCATCACGTTTGAACAGACCTATAATTTGATCGACGGCGACAGTGCTTCGAGTACAGAGCTGTATGTGCTGCTTTCCTCTCTGGCCGAGGTGCCTATTTACCAGGGGATAGCAGTAACCGGGTCAGTAAATCAATGGGGAGAAATTCAGCCGATTGGGGGCGTGAATGAAAAGATCGAGGGGTTCTTTCAGATCTGCCGGGAAAAAGGATTGAACGGCCGGCAGGGCGTAATTATTCCGAAGCAGAACGCCCGTAATTTAATGCTCGACCCGGAAGTAGTAGAAGCAGCGGAAGCAGGAAGTTTTCACGTGTGGGCGGTCGGCCATATTTCCGAGGGGATGGAAATTCTGACTGGTGAACGGGCAGGAGCCGTACGCCGGGAAGACGGCACGTACCCGGAAGGCTCAGTGTTTGCCCGCACAGAAGCCCGTTTTAACCGGATGTATGAAGTAGATCTGAGGCAGCAGAAAATAGAATAAAAAATGAACAATACAGTCTGTAGAGAGAGGCTGTATTGTTATGAATATGAATAAAATTTTGCTTGACTTTTTATGTATGCGATTTCATAATTGAAACAAGTTACCATGAATACGTATTCAGCAGGAGTTAAAAAAATGATTTCTTCCAAAGAAGTTGCCAAAGAAGCAGGAGTTTCACAATCAACAGTGTCCAGAGTGCTGAATAATTCAGACAAGGTCAGCAAAGAAAACGTAGCTAAAGTTACAGAAGCAATGAGAAAGTTAAATTACCGGCCAAATGCCATAGCCAGATCTTTAGTCAGCAAGCGCTCTAAAACGATAGCGCTCATATCCGGGCCGTTGCATAATCCCTTCTTTGTGGAGACCACTTCATCCATTGTGAATTACGCTAAAGAAAGGGGCTATAATACCAACGTTTTCTTTGAGAACAACGGAGACAACATGACTGTATATGAAACGGTGCTTTCTATGCAGGTGGATGGTATCATATTGTCTTCCGTGTTTATGGATGACCCCATCCTGAAGGAATTGCAGGCGTCCCAAATACCGTACGTGATGTTTAACCGTAAGCATAACGAAGGCGGAAACTTTGTGGAAATAAATAATTACGAGGCTGGAAAAATGGCGGCGAACCATTTGTACCAGCTCGGGCATGAGAATTTTGGATTCATCGGAGGGCCAATGTATACTTCCACTTTTTATGGAAGATATCTGGGCTTTACAGAAGGAATAGCAGAGCAAACTATGGAAACCGGGAAAGTATTTTTAAACGAAACTGATACGAGTGAGGAAGCGATAGCAGATGCCATTTTCAAAATGATGGGGCGGAAAAATCGTCCTACAGCAGTTTTTGCCGCTACGGATGCCATAGCTATCACTGCCATGGATACACTTCTGGAGCTTGGATACCGGATTCCTCAGGATATTAGTATTTGTGGAGTGGACAACGTACGAATGGCCCGGCATCATGCATTCGAATTAACCACAATTGGCGCTCAGTCCAACAAGAATTTAGGAAGACTCGGAATTGAACATCTCATCAATTCGATTGAAGCTGGAAAGGAAAACATGTCTCCGATCCAAGTTACGCTCGAACCTGCATTGTACCAAAGGAAAACGACAGGGCCTATTAAACCAGGCTCAGTATGAACTGAGCGGTTTAATTTTGGTTCTGAGAATACGTATTCACAGAAAATATTGGGAGGCAGAAGGATGAAAAAAGGATGGTTTTTACTAGGGAAAACCCAAGCTGCTGCAAATTACTATCAGGTTTTCAACCCCCACACAGAGAATTTAATTGGAGAAGCAGCTGAAAGCACTCCAGCCGAGATGCATGAAGCAATCAAAGAAGCAAATGAAGCTTACGAAAAAATGAAAACGTTAACATCTAATGAAAGGGCTGTAATTCTTTTTCGGGCGGCAGAAATCTTACAGAACAGAAAAGAAGACGGGGCGCGAATTATTTCCCAGGAAGTATGCAAGCCGGTAACTGCTGCCCGTACCGAGGTGCAACGAACTATTCAGACCCTGCAGTTTTCCGGTGAAGAAGCAAAAAGAATGAACGGGGAATATATACAACTAGACGCTGCAGAAGGCGGCGAAGGCCGGGATGCTTATACAATTCATGAACCTATTGGAGTAGTTGGAGCCATTACTCCTTTTAATTTCCCTTTAAACCTCGTGACCCATAAAGTCGGCCCGGCGATAGCGGCAGGAAACACTATTGTAGTTAAACCAGCAGAGCAGACTCCTTTTTCAAGCTTGTTACTGGCAGAAATATTAACTGAAGCAGGCCTTCCTTCCGGAGCAATCGCAATAGTTCCCGGAGACGGAAAATCATTAGGAGAAGTAATGCTTCATGACGAGCGGGTGAAAAAAATATCTTTCACTGGCAGCCCCGAAATAGGAAAGCTGTTAAAAGCAAAAGCAGGATTGAAAAAAATGACGCTTGAGTTAGGGAGCAACTCGCCGATGTACATCGACCAGTCGTGCTGTGAAGAAATTAATGAAGTAGCTGAAAAGGCAGTCAAAGGGGCGTTTGCATATAATGGACAGGTTTGTTTAAGTACACAGCGTATTTATGTCCATGCAGAAGTTTTTCAAGATTTTGTACGCAGATGCTCAGAAAAAACTGCTCTTCTTCAGTTCGGGGACCCCTTAGAAGAAAGCACGGAAGTTTCCAGTTTAATTAATAAAAAATCGCAGCAGCGTTTATATGAATGGGTGAAAGAAGCAGAAACCGAGGGGGCTGAAATCCTGGCGGGAGGAAAAAAGACTGGTAATGGTTTAGAGCCGACTATTTTGCTGAATGTTCCTTCCTCATCTTCTATTTCCTGCAAGGAAGCTTTTGGTCCGGTAGTTATTATCAATAAAGTACAAGACTCGGAAGAAGCTTTGGAACAAATGAACAACAGCCGGTTTGGCTTGAACGCGGGAGTGTTTACGAATGACCTGAAGCAGGCTTTGGATATGGCACACCGGATAGAAGCCGGCCAGGTTCTTGTTAATGACGTGCCTACTTTGCGTTTTGATCATATGCCCTATGGGGGAGTGAAGGATTCTGGATATGGAAGGGAGGGAGTAAAATACGCCATCGAAGAAATGACTGAATTGAAAATGATAAGCCTTAAATATCGTTAAGGGGAGAGCGGCATGCAAATACAAACAATGACCGGGAGGGAGAAAGAGCATTTGTTTACTTGTTATTACCCCCAGTACGCAGCTGAGTGGGCAGTAACTTTTCAAACCTTGTTTGGTGAACGTAAAGAAAAAATTATTACTGTTGGAGACGGTATAACGAACCGGCAGAGTATTATAGATCATCTTCCAGTTTACACAACTACTGAAGTAAAGAGGGAAACAGTTATTCCTTATGAAATAGAAAGGAATGCCTTCCAGGAGCAGGGGAAGGAAATATTAAGAAAGTATTTTCTCTACCAGCGCAGGTCATGGAAGGTACCAGTGGTGCAATGGGAGCAAACTTATGTTATTTACGCACCCTACCAGATCGAAGACGTTAGAAAGGGTGCTGGCAATAAGATGAAAACCATGCTGTATGAAGTGAGTTCAGGATCCTACGATAAATTAGAAAAATTTCCTATTATTCAGCAGTTTTATCAAGAAAGGGGAGAATAAAATGAACTTTCTGATAATTATGGCCATTTGTATACTTGGCACCTGGGTGGGGATGGCATTGACACTTTGGAAAACAAACATTGTAAAGGAAAAAGAATAGGGGGGTTCTATGAATACACAAATCGTAACCTATTCCTGGATTTTCATGGGCTTATTTATACTAATGATGCTGTATTTCGGCTGGGTCGGAATGAAAAGAACTAAAACTTCGGAGGATTTTGCTACTGCACGATCAAGTTATAGTCCCTTAGTGATTGCCTTAGTAATCGCAGCGGGAATATCGAGTGGTTCAACGTTTATGGGAATGCCGGGGCTTGCATACAGTATCGGAACACCGAGTCTCTGGTATCCGCTGCTTTATCCTATAGCTACCGTTATTGGCATGCTTTTTGTAGCCAAGGTTATAAAGAAATATGGTGATGATTTTGGTACAAGAACGATTCCAGAATTTATTGGAGAAAGATACAAAAGTGATTTTTTGCGGATTGCGTTAACGATTATTTCTATTTTGCTCATTTTTTACGTAGTTTCTCAATTTGTTGCTGCTGCGACAATGTTTCAGACGATGATGGGTGTGAATTATGAGATTGGCTTAATCATCACGGCAGCGGTACTGGCTGTTTATGTATTTATGGGCGGTTCCCACTCAGACATCATTACAGATGCCGTGCAGGGATTTTTAATGCTGATCGTAGCAATTACAGTATTTGTTTGTTTTATGACGAGCGTTGGTGTCAATGGCGGTTTCACAAATATGCTTGAAACAGTAAGTAATGAAAATCCTCAGGGCGGCTTTAATCAGTTATTTCTTCCTGGAGATAACACGTACGGAGCATTTTGGCTGGTGGCCTTATTGTTTGTAGCCCACCTTCCTTTCTCAGTGCAGCCGCATCTTGGCAATAAATTTATGGCAGTTAAAGGCAGCAAAGACATCAGAAAGCTGATTATGTATTGCACGATCTTTGCTACAATTCTTCCTTTGATGGCTTTGGGTGGAATGCTTGGAATAGCGGTAGTCGGCTCGGATGCAGGTATCAGCCCGGATCAAATAATTCCGGTGCTGTTCAGTGAAATATTCCCGCCGGTGATTGCAGCCTTTCTGGCAATAGCTGTGCTTTCCGCCGTAATGTCTACGTCCGACGGTTTGATAGTATCACTTACTCAGCTGCTTGCTAATGACTTGTACCGCAAAACGATTGTACCTAAAATCAATATTTCGAAAGAAAAAGCGGAGCGGAACGAATTGATTATCAGCCGTTACAGCACATTTGTAGTAATAATCGCAGCCATCTTTTTTGCCTGGTCCCCGCCAGAGTTCTTAGCGGTCTTTATGTGGATTGGCATCGGAGGCATCATGGCAGCTACTGCAGGCCCTATTGTAGTTGGTGGTGTATGGGACCGTGCCAATAAAACAGCAGCCATATCTTCTTTAATAGCAGCGACAGTTGTGTATTGGTTCGTTTATCTGCCAATCGGCCTTAACTTCTCGAATCCATTCGGGGCTGCTGGTATTGGAGTTATTGTCGGGATGCTCACGATGTATATTGTGACGATAGCTACTACTGAATCTTCAAAAGAAAGTGGTTTAGATATAAAGCAGAAACCAAACGCAAGGAGTGGGAAAAATGTATAAACCGTTTGTATCGCCTATTAGAATTATTTCTGGTGAAGGAGCAATAAATGAAACACCGGCTTTGCTGCAGGCCCATCAGGCAAAACGGGTAATGGTATTTGCGGATCCGGGGGTAGTCGATGCCGGCCTCGCAGCCCCTTTAGAGGAGCAATTAAAAAAAGCCGGGGTGGTGTATGAAATATATTCAGACTTAAAACCGGAGCCGCCTGTAGAAATCGGGAAGAATGCTTTGCAGGCACTGAAGTCATTCGATGCAGATTTTGTTATCGGAATCGGGGGCGGCAGCTCTTTGGATATCGCAAAGGCCGTTTCGGTATTGCATGGCAACGAAGGCTCCATCGAAAATTATTTAAATCTTTCCGGCGACAAAACCCTTAAAAGCAAAGGCCTGCCAAAGCTTTTAATACCAACTACGGCTGGTACAGGGGCAGAGGTGACTGATATCAGTGTGTTCTCACTTGAGGGCACTAAAGACGTTATCACCCATGAGTTTTTATTGGCAGACGTTGCTGTAGTAGATCCCGAGCTCACGATGACGGTGCCGCCTAAGATCACTGCGGCTACAGGAGTGGATGCTCTTACTCATGCAGTAGAAGCATACATCTCTGTTAACAGCACTCCCCTGACCG
The DNA here is from genome assembly GCF_054971365.1 of Marinococcus salis. Lineage (NCBI taxonomy): Bacteria > Bacillati > Bacillota > Bacilli > Caryophanales > Bacillaceae > Marinococcus > Marinococcus salis. Next base: position 26,808 of record NZ_JBQOJB010000021.1, read on the forward strand.
ATGCTCTCGCTTTGGATGCAATGGAAAGAATAGCGAAAAATATTCGTACGGCGGTATGGAATGGAAATAATAAAGAGGCGCGTGTGCAGATGAGCTGGGGGAGCATGACGGCAGGGCTCAGCTTTTACAACGCAGGGGTTGCCGGCGTCCACGCTTTAGCCTATCCGTTAGGAGGATTATTTAAAATTTCCCATGGTGAATCCAACGCTGTGCTTCTTCCTTACATTTTCGATTACATCTGGCCTTCCTGCATGGAAAAAATGGGGACGATAGCAGAACGAATAGGGGCTAATACAAAAGGGTTGTCGAAAAGGGAAGCTGCAATAGCAGGTGTCCGGGAGTTAAAGAATATTGTTGAAGATGTTGGCATTCCTTCGACATTGGAGCAGTTTGGAATTGAAAAAAGTGATCTTGTGAAGCTGGCAGAAAGCGGAGAAAAACAGACAAGGCTTTTAGCAAGAAGTCCTAAATCTTATTCTTACCAGGATATTTTAGAAAGATATGAAGCAGCTTTTGCAGGTACTTTGGAAATTAACAAATAGTTAAAAAAAGGCCCGTTCTTTTAATAGAATACGGGCCTTTATTATTTTATTCCCCGGTGATTTTTTCGACTGAATCATTTAGCTGGTACTCACGGCCAAGCAGCGTGAAGTCGCTCCATTTTGTATTATTTACATAGTAATACTGGTCGTTTTGAACGGCTTCGGTATCAGCAAGCAGATCATCCACCAGTTCCTGGGACTGCTCTGTCGGCTCTCCCTGGTCGGTTAGAATAAACAGATAGTCTGCGCCCTCCACATAGTCAGGCACAGTTTCAAGAGAAATTGCCTGAGTTTCTGTGTTTTCAGTTACGCCTTCTGTCGGTTCGAGCCCGGCGCCTTCATACAATCCGGCAAAAACAGATTGATCATGTACGTAAACTTCCTTACCGATAAACTGGACGACAGCCGCAGTTGCATCTTCCGGTATATTATTGTCTGCAAGTGTTTGTTTTGCTTCCTCGGCTTGTTGTTCGTATTCATTCAGCCATTCTTCGCTGGCGTCTTCTTTGTTTAATGCATCAGCAGTGTTTTTCAGCTGCTCTTCCGGTGTATCTCCAAAAGAAGTCATGTAGACCGGTGCGATTTGCTCGAGCTGCTCGAGAGAGTCAGACTGATAATCCGATAAAAGAATCATATCTGGGTTAAGCTCATTGATCTGTTCGACGTTAGGCGTATCTCCGCCCACGCTTTCCACTCCTTCAAGCCTGTCACCGTATGTGTCAAGATAATAGTCAGAGGTGCCTGCCGGCTGCTCGCCCAGGATCAGCATGTCTGCTACGTTCTGCAGGGCTACCACATTCTGGGGATCTGCCGGAATTTCTACTTCCCGGCCGGTCGGATCGGTAACGGTTCTCATTTCAGCTTCTGCGTTTTCCCCGCCGTTTTCCCCTTCCCCGGAATCTCCTGAAGAATCATTGCCGCAGGCGGCAAGGACAAATAAAAGTGCAAAACCGACTGCAAATAAAGAAAACCACTTTTTAAACATATATGTAATCCTCCTAGTTGATAATAATAATCATTTGCATGACTATTATATGGTATTCATTTTATAATTACAATGTAAACCTTTGGAACTATGCAAAAAATGTCGTGTGCCGATAGTTTTTAATAAAATGTAAGGGCTGTGCTTTTGTTTTTTTAACGTTACACTAAAAAAAGCCTGCTTTTATGATTGTAAAACATATGAAGAAAAATCTGCCTACAGGAGGAAATGTTATGCGTTTTGAACCGTCTGAACAAATCGACCGACTGCCGGAACAGTTCTTTGCTTCGCTTTCAAGGAAAGTGCAGGAGCTTAAGGAAGAAGGCAGGGATTTAATTAACCTGGGCCAAGGTAATCCTGACCGGCCGACGCCGGGCCCAATTGTTGAAAAAATGCAGAAAGCTGCCGAAAACCCCGAATATCATAAATATTCCCCGTTCCGGGGGTATGCTTTTTTGAAAGAGGCGGCAGCTGATTTTTATCAGAGGGAATACGGGGTGACGCTGGATCCAAAAACGGAGGTGGCGGTTTTGTTTGGGGCAAAAACCGGTCTGGTGGAGATCAGCCAGTGCCTTCTTAATCCCGGGGATACGGCGCTGCTTCCTGATCCGGGGTACCCTGATTATCTTTCCGGAACGGCCCTGGCAGGTGCAGAAACAGTATTTATGCCGTTAAAAGAAGAAAATGAGTTCCGCCCTGATTTTCGCGAAATTGAAGCAGATGTGCTGACCCGGGCGAAAATGATGTTTTTAAATTATCCCAACAATCCAACGGCGGGAATCGCTACGGCGGATTTTTTTGAAGAAACGGTCCAGACTGCTGTACAGCATCACATTTGTGTCGTGCATGACTTTGCCTATGGATCACTCGGCTATGACGGCGAAAAACCGCCGAGCTTTCTTCAGACTCCCGGGGCCAGGGAAGTGGGCGTAGAAATGTATACACTGTCGAAAACGTTTAACATGGCCGGATGGCGAGCAGCTGTGGCGGTAGGAAATGCTTCGGTAATAGAGATGATTAATAAAATGCAGGATCATTTGTATGTAAGTTTGTTTGGGGCGGTGCAGGAAACCGCAGCGTATGCGTTTGACCACGGGGCAGGCATGGCTGAAGATATACTGAATGTTTACGAAAGCAGAAGAAACGTATTTATTCAGGCACTACGCGCTCAGGGCGCAGAGGTACAGGCGCCCCGGGGTTCTTTTTTTGTATGGATGAAAGTGCCAAACGGCTACACCTCCGCTTCGTTCACCGAAAAGCTACTTGAGAAAGCAGGTGTAGTAGTAGCCCCAGGCCATGGCTTTGGCAGTATGGGAGAAGGATACGTCCGCATCGGCCTGCTTGAAGAGGAAGAACGGTTGAAAGAAGCGGCTGTAAGAATCGCCGGTGTAGCAGCGGAGGGGAAGTGAAGCATAGCTTTAACATGTTTTCGTTCACCCATACTTATTTTGGTGCTCTTTTTTCCATGCCAGGTAAGTTTCGTCCTCCCGGGCCTGTATCCATTTTTCTTCAAAAATCCGGGCTGATTCGGCTTTTTCTTCATTGATCTGCCGCTCGTTCACATTTCCGTCTTTGTCATATTTTTTGCCTCCTTTATAATTGGCATACCGGCGCGAGCGGGTATAGCCCATCTGCAGAAATTTTCTTGCCATGTCCATACCGACAAAGTCCTTCTGTTTTTTATATTCCAAAAATAATTCATAAATCTGTCCGGAGGATTCTTTAGCAATGTCGGGTGTTTTGAATCTCCAGTGCGGCAAAATTTCACTCTTGTATGGCTCCACCATTAAAACGCCCTGTTCTCCTCGCCCTACGCGGTATTTCTCGGGTTGTTCACGAAAATTAATGCTGTCAAAATCCTCTTCATAATTAAAACTCATTTGCGTTCTCTCCTTTTTTGTCTTTATCTTCTTTGCCCGGAAATGAAGAGATGTATGTGTAAAAATTTGTAGCCATACAGGATTTATCTTTCCTAAAAAGGGGAATAAACGGGATGCATAGAATAAAGAAGGATTATCGAAGATATACATCGAATCCTTGTGGTAGATGGAGGTTTTAAGATGGAATATATTGAAAATGTACGCAGCCAGCTTCTGGAGGAAGTCGAACCAGTTCCGGAAGCAGATTGGAACATAAAAACGGACGCTACGGATTGGAGCGTTGCTCAGGTAGTAGAGCACCTCCGGCTATTTGAAGCCTTTGTAGGAAGAAGCATGAAAAGCGCCCTGGAAACAGAACCTACCACAAGGGCGGAAGAAAAGCCGATTCAAATGATGAAATACCGCCGCCGTCCGGCGGAAGCGCCGCAGGAACTCCAGCCTGAGGATATGGAATTTAACAAACAGACCCTGCTTGAAGAATTGCAGGAAACGAGAAACTATATCCGTCACCTTGAAGAAAGGCACACCAGTGAGGACTTAGCAGCACGTTCCATTTCGCATCCCAATTTTGGGCCTATGCCTCTTCATCAGTGGCTGGAGATGATCGGCCTCCATGAAGAACGGCATATCGCTCAAATCCAAGATATAAAAGCAAAACTATAGACTGAGGGAGGAAAAGAAATGAAGAAGCTCATTAATGGTGTGGATCAGATCGTTTCTGAAATGGTGGAAGGACTGGTGGCTGCTCATCCCGACAAGCTCCGGGCGATTGAAAATACGAATGTGATTGTGCGGGCCGACGCGCCAGTGCAAGGTAAAGTAGCTTTGATCAGCGGAGGGGGCAGCGGGCACGAACCTGCTCACGCCGGATATGTCGGGGAAGGGCTTCTCGATGCAGCAGTGAGCGGGGAAGTATTCACCTCGCCGACCCCTGACCAGGTGCTTGAAGCCATTAAAGCCGTGGACAGCGGAGCCGGAGTTCTTTTAATCGTAAAGAACTACAGCGGGGATGTAATGAACTTCGATATGGCTGCCGATCTCGCAGAAGCAGAAGATATTACGGTCAAGCAGGTCGTTATACGGGACGATGTAGCGATTTCGAATCCCGACGATCGGCGTGGCGTAGCGGGAACGACTCTTGTGCATATGATTGCCGGGGCAGCAGCAGCTGAGGGAAAAAGCCTGGACGAGGTGGAAGCAATTGCACAGGGCGTTGCTGACAATGTTCGCTCGATGGGCGTTTCCCTCGCACCTTGTACGGTTCCGGCGTCCGGAAAGCCCGGATTTACTCTTGAAGAGAACGAGATGGAGATTGGAACCGGCATTCACGGCGAACAGGGCGTGGAGCGCCGTGAGCTGATGCAGGCCGACGCCGTTACGGAAGAACTGGTTCAGCATGTGCTTGACGATATGCATCTAAATGACGGCAGCGAAGTGGCATTAATGATTAATGGGCAGGGAGCCACACCGTTGATGGAGTTGTATATTGTGGCAAGAAAAGCTATTCAGCTGTTAAAAGACCGTGGTATTCACGTAAAGAAAACCTTTGTGGGAGAGTATATGACGTCGCTTGAAATGACGGGATGCTCGGTAACGATTTTAAATTTGGATGAGGAACGTAAACGGTTGCTACTATCCGGCAGGGAGTGAAGTTTTCATGGAACTAAGCGCAGCAGTAATGAAGCAATGGGCACTACGAATCAACGAAAAAATGCAGGAGCATAAGGATAAGCTTTCCGAGCTCGACCAGGCCATCGGAGACGGCGATCACGGACACAATATGGCCCGGGGGTTTCAGGAGGCAGCAAATAAAGTAAACGATTCTTCCTATGACGACATCGGCACGATGTATAAAGATATAGCTTCAACACTTATTTCGAAAGTGGGCGGGGCTTCAGGGCCTTTATACGGAACAGCTTTTCTTAAAGCCGCCAATGCATGGAAGGGAAGAGATGTACTCGACAGCGAAGCCTTTACCGAAGGCATCGAGGCTGCCGTCGGTGGTATTGAAACGAGAGGCAAAGCTTCTTTTGGAGACAAGACAATGCTCGATGTATGGATTCCTGTCCGGGATGAAATGAAAGAGCGCGGAGTGGATACAGAACAGGCAAACAAAACAGCTGCGAAAGAAGCAGAAGCTACTATTGACCGGGTCGCAAAAAAAGGAAGGGCTTCCTATTTAGGCGAGCGCTCGAAAGGCCATATGGACCCGGGCGCCTTTTCATCGCAGCTCGTTTTCGAAGCTCTGGCAGAAGTTTATAAGGAGGGGGCCTCTTAATGGCGAAAGTCAGCATCATTGTTATTTCCCACAGCAAAGAACTCGCCGATGGAATCGTGGATCTCGTATCCCAGACGAAACAGGAGGACGTTGCGATCGCCGCAGCCGGTGGCACTGAAGAGGGAGAAATCGGCACGAGCGTTGACCGGATTACCGGGGCCGTAGAGTCGGTTACGACTGAGGAAGGTGTGCTGCTTCTGTTTGATATTGGCAGTGCGTTAATGAATGCAGAAATGGCTCTTGAAATGCTTCCCGAGCTTGAAGGCCGTATTACTATCGCTGATGCCCCGCTTGTAGAAGGAGCCTATATTGCTGCAGTTGAGGCAGGAATGGGAAAAACACTCGAGGAAGTGAAAAAGGCAGCAGAATCGGCAAAGGAATGGAAAAAAATCGAGGATTAATGAGAAAACCCTGAAACCTTGCGACGGTTTCAGGGTTTTTTGGCTGGAATAGAGTGCCTTACAAAAAGCTGTAAAATCATATGCTCCCAGCTTTTCAGGTTACGAGCTCGTTTTCGGTTTTGCGTTTTTATAATAAGCTTTCCGGGAGGCTTCCTCTTTTTGGACAGAAGATGTTTTTGACGCTCTCGCCAGCAACACATAGCTGAGCACGGCCGCAGCATCTGCTGCAAAAATCACAATGCCCATCGGTACCGCTGTATGCTCTCCGGCAATGCCGACCAGCGGAGCCGAAGCTGCCCCGAATAGAAATGGGAGCAGACCGATCAGCGCAGAGGCGCTGCCGGCCCGGTGCCCTTGTTCTTCCATCGCAAGGGAAAACGAGGCAGTGTTTACAAGTCCAAGGCTTGAAACAACGAAAAACATCGGGATCACAATAGAGGCAAGCGGTGCTTGAATTATGGTCATTATTAACAGGACGGAACTTGAAACGATGGTCAGCCCGAGGCCAAACGTGAGTATTTTTCGTTCGGGCACAATGCCGGCAAGCCGTCCGGTTGTCTGGGAGCCGATAATAATACCAATGCCGTTAAGCGCGAATAAAAAGCCGAAAACTTGCGGTGAAGCTCCGTAAATGCCCTGATACACAAATGGGGTGCCGGACACATAAGCAAAAATGCCGGCCATCTTTAATCCTTGGGCAAGAGCGTAGCCCATAAACGAACGGTCTTTTAGCAAGCTGCCGAAAGTCTTTACCGTTTCTTTTATGTCGCTGTCTGAACGGTTCGTCTCCGGAAGGGTCTCCGGGAGCAGGGATAAAACAATAATGAAAATAGTGACGCCTATCGCGCTCAGAACAGCAAATACGCCGTTCCACGTGGTGAAATTAAGGATGGCTCCGCCAAGCACTGGGGCAAGTATCGGAGCAAGTCCATTTACAAGCATCAACAGCGAAAAGAACTTCGTTAGTTCTTTTCCGGAATACATGTCCCGGACAATTGCCCGGGAAATAACAATACCGGCCGAAGCGGAAAATCCCTGCAGAAAACGGCAAGCAATCAAAATCCAAATGGTTGGAGCGAATATACATAAAATAGAGGCGGCTATATAAATAAACAGGAAAATAGATAACGGTTTTTTTCTTCCATTCACATCACTCATAGGCCCTACGATTAATTGGCCAAAGGCGAGACCGAGCAGGCAGGCTGTTAAACTGAGCTGTACCAGCGAAGCGCTCGTATCAAGGTCCTGGGCAATAGAAGGAAAACTGGGTAAATACATGTCGATAGTCAGTGCGCCGAACGCAGCCAGCGAACCTAGCAGAATAGCCAGGCCGATCCGTTTTTTAGACGATACCGCCTGTGTGGAACTCATGATAAAATCTACTCCCTTGTTGAAATATGAATCACGGGACACGTTGTTTTTTAAGCACAAGAAAGGATTCTAACATAAGCCATATAAAAAGAAAAGTCCGCTGTTTTAAGCCGGACTTTTCTTAGTTTTTGTTTCGAGAGCCGCAAACAACAGATGCCAGCACTCTGCACTAAGCGCGAAAAACAGGATAATAAGCGTGCCGGCCCATTCCTGAAAAAAGGCGACAGCGATAATTCCATACCATGCGCAGCGAAGCAGGTGCTCGAGCGAAGGCATCCATAAAAAGCACAAAGGCCGCAACAGAATAAAAAAGATGAAGCTGAAAAGGAAAAACACATATTCCTGCGTCAAAGCTACGGAAAATACAGCACTTAATCCTTCATTTACTAAGGAAAAAAAGAATAGGTTCATCACCTGCTGCTACTCCTCGGTATCTGCCGGGAAGTGGACGCCGGTCTGAGCACGTATTTCATCAAGGACTTGAAGCACCTGGATGGAGCGTTCGATCGAAATATGAGGCACATCTTCACCGGCACAAAGGCGAATGAAGGCTTGTATTTCATGGACCATGGAATCCTCCTGGCTGTTTTCCCAAAGGATAGTCGTTTCATCTTTTTTTGTGAGGGTCACCCGGTGCATATGATTGATGTGATCGATGGTGATCGTGCCGTCTTCTCCCTGCAGCTCGACTGGCTGAGTCGAAGAAGAGATTTTAGAATAGCTGATGACTGCCTGGGCTTCCGGATATCCAAGAAGAGCAGCTGCCTGGCCATCAGCACCGGTTTCAAGCAGGTAACCATGTGCCTGTACGGTATGCGGCATGCCGAGAAGCTCAAGAGCCGGGTGGAGGCAGTAGATGCCAATATCCATTGAGGCCCCATTGGAAAGCTCCGGTTTAAAAGCATTGAGTACAGTTCCCTCGCGGTAAGCGTCGTACCGGCTCGAATACTGGCAGTAGGAAATCGATGCCCGGCGGAGCTTGCCGATTTCGTCAAGGTGATCGGTCACAGCAGTCCAAGCCGGGAAATACATATTTTTAATCGCTTCCATAATCGTAACGCCGTATTCGGAAGCGGCAGCGAGCAGCCGCTTTGCTTCTTCAGCATTAGAGCACATTGGCTTTTCACAGATGATGTGCTTTCCGTGCTGTATGCCGGCCATGGCGATAGAAAAATGATATCTGGTAGGGCTTGCAATATACAGCGCCTCCACATTTGTATCCCGGCAAAGCTGTTCTAAATCATTATAAGCCGAAGGCGCGTCATATTGGTCCGCCAGAGCTTGAGCCCGTTCGAGATTCCGGGAATACACAGCCTGCAGCTGAAAATCCTCAAGCGTTCTGCCAGCCTGAATGAAAGCTTCGGTAATCCAGTTCGTTCCCACAGTGGCAAAATTCATTATGTAAAACCTCCTTAAGTATCAGCTGTGTCTATGAATTTCCTTTCCTTTTCCGGCTCGATCGTGTTTTTGTTTCTGCCTTAGAGATAGAAGCCCTCCGTTTTCGTTCCTCAAAAAATAGAAAAAACTGATCATATGCTTCTACAGCAGCAGCAAAGCCAAGAATGAAGTAAATGGAGCCGGCTTCCTGCAGCAGGACAAAACCGAGGGCCACGTACCACAGCATTTTTAGCAGCCGGGAAGCCGCCGGTTTCCATAAGAAGAAAATGGGGCGCAGTAAAAAATACAATAAAATAGCCAAAACAAATACAGCGATATTTTCACTGAAGGTACCGGGCACCCGGGAAATAATTTGATCGATGATTTGTCCGAATTCCGCTAAGCGTTCTTCCATTAGCTGCAGCTCCTTTGATTAGTTTAGATACAAGTACTCATAATTGTATCGTAGCGGTTTTAGCATCAAATGAACAGCCTTGAATCAAAAAAGGAAAGGTGATAAAAAACCCTCTTCCCGAAAAAGAAGAGAGTTTGGGACGAAAAGATATACAAATGAGTAATTACGGCCGGACTGGCCGCAGGTCTTCATTTTCCTTGAGTGAGCAGATGTATTCGACTAATAGTCCGATAACATTTTCAATATCATCCATGCTCGCTGTCTCCACTGGGGCATGCATGTACCGAAGAGGAAGGGACACGTTGACGCTTGGAATGCCGGCGCCAGCCAGACGCAGCCGGTCAGCATCAGTGCCGGTCACTCTTGGCGTGAGCTCGTACTGCACGGAGAGGCCGGCTTTTTTTGCGGCCTGCTCGAGTCCTTCATTAGCCGTCGGATGGATCGGAGCTCCCTTGGCAAGTACTGGACCCCCGCCGAGAGTTACTTCTGTCTCCTGATTTGGATTGGACCCGGGGTAATCATATGCAAATGTAACGTCCAGGGCAATTGCTAAATCAGGCCGCAGAGCGGCTCCGGCAAAATGAGCGCCTCCCATGTTTGTTTCTTCGTTGACCGTGCTGACGCCGTATACACCTACCGCCGGACGCCTGTCCTGTAGCCGCCGCAGGACTTCTGCAGTAATGAAAGCACCTGTGCGGTTGTCGAGTCCACGACCACTGAAGCGATTATTCAACAGCTTTTCGGGAGTGCGCTCGTAAACTCCTGCATCGCCGACAGAAAGATATTCTTCCATTTCCGCTTTGCTTTCAGCTCCGAAATCTATGTATAAATCAGAAAAAGCAAAGTCTTTTTTGCTGCCGCCTTTGTGTTCCGCATTAACGCCTGTGACACCTGTGATAGGCCCTTTTCTGCCCTGGAAAGTTACTTTCATTCCAAGAGCTGGGGCCTGGCTGATACCCCCGAGCTTTTCTACCCGTACGAAGCCGCTGCTGTCGATAGACTTTACGAGAAAACCGATTTCATCGCAGTGGCCGGCTAAAAGGACATGAAATGAGGCTTCGGGGTTAATGACACCCCAGGCATTGCCGATTGTATCTGTGTGAACTTCATCCGCATACGGAGAGACGTACTGAAGCCACTTACGCTGGATGGCCATTTCATTCCCGGATGGAGAGGGTGTTTGTAGCAGGCCATATAAAAATTGTTCAGATGATTCCTTCATGGGCGTTTCCTCCTTGGAAGTACAATTTATTACAGCATCCCGTTTTTTGTCTTTGCCGTCAACTCATGCACCTAAAACTGCCGGCGTTTACTTGTAGTGACCCCCGATTTTTTCCGCCCGGGTCAGGGCCTGGCCGCCCGGAAGAAGGGAGGAGGCCTGGAGCACGGCCGCCGGTCCGTACCGTTCCTTAAGAGTATCGATTGTTCTGTTTAAGTCCTCACGATACTCTTTTTCAGAAAACAAATCCAACTGCACAGATTGATCACTTTCGAGCTGCTGGAGGCTGAGGCTCAGGCCGCGGACCGGATAAAAGTTCCAATGCTTAAGAAAGAGGGAAGCAGCAGCTTTATAGAGGGCTTTGCCGTCATTAATCGGTGCCGCCTGGGCGGCCTGCCGATGGAAATGAAAAGGTCTTTCGTTATCACGGCCTTCGGCTCCGACAGTGACTGTCCAACCGCTGAAGCCTTCAACCCGTGCCCGGCGCCCAACTTCTTCGCTCAGCTCGCGCAGCACCACCCGGATATCATCCCAGCTGGAGTAGTCACGTGGAAGCGTCATATGGTGGCCGACAGCCTTTCGGTGCGTATGAGTTCCGGGACTGACTGGGGAAGGGTCAATGCCGTGAGCTGTCTGCCAGAGCAGTTCACCGTTCAGTCCGAAACGGTGCCGCAGTTCTTCCACTGGATAGGCAGCGAGGTGGCCAGCCTTTCGAATGCCCATTTGGCGCAGGTGTTTTTCCATTCGCCGGCCAACACCAAACAGATGATTCACAGGGAGCGGCCAAAGCGTTGAAGCCAGCTGATCCTGGCTCAGGGTGAAAATTCCTTCTTCGGATTTTTTGGCAAAATGATCACAGGCCATTTTGGCCAGAACCTTGGTCGGTCCGATGCCAATGCGGGGGTAGACGCCGAACGCCCGAAGCAGGTGGCGGTTGATAAAAAGAGCCGCCTGCTCCGGGGTAGAGGCCGTATGCCTGTATGTATGCGTCATATCTGCAAAAAGCTCATCTACACTGTAAGGTTCTATCTTATCTGTGTACGCTTCAAGCGCCGCTGCAATTTGTACCGAAATTTTTAAATACAGCTCCATGCGTGGAGGGATAACAACGAGCGCAGGACATTTTTGCTGGGCCTGGCTGAGTGTTTCGGCCGTTTTTACACCTTCGCGTTTGGCGACAGGGCAGGCAGCCAAAATAACGCCGCTCCGGATCGACGGGTCGCTGGCTACAGCTGTTGGTTTATGCTGCAGATGGGAATAGTACAACTTTTCAACACTGGCGTAAAACGACTGCATATCGATTAGAAAAATAATCCGCTCCACAGCCCTTCCCTCCTTTGGTTGATAAAGCTATTTCTTCTTTTCCCTAAATTATACCTCAAAATATATATTTTAAACGAACAAATGTTCTGTTTAAGGTGAAAAAAACCGGAGCCCCGTTTAGCTCCGGCTTCTTGATTATGACGAGGGGAGGCCCCTTTTCTGTACGAGGGTGTTATTGAAACGCTCGAGCAGCTGGGCGAATTGATCGCGATCTTCCTTCTCCCAGTCGGCCAATAGGTTAGCATACATATGGATCCGTTCCTGCTTCAGTGTATTAATCGCCTCGATCCCTTCCCCTGTAATAAAAATCTGGTTGACCCGCTTATCGTGATGATCGGGACGGCGGGAAACGAGGCCCTTTTTCTCCAGGGAGTGGATCTGGCGGCTGAGTGTAGAGATATCAAGGAGAAAGTGATCAGCGAGTTCGCGAGCAGAACGGGGGCTCTGCTGGTGCAGTACTTGAAGAATCAAATAGGCAGAACGGTCCAGGCTGTTTGCCTGGCTGTCGAGTGTTCTTTTAAAATCTGCCCGGCGCATTAACGTTACCACGCCGGTCTCAATTAGTTCTAGCATTTCCTTGTCATGTTTATTCATCGGAGCCCCTCCAATTCCAATCGGTCTTTTTCTCTATTGTAATATAGATTAGGAGCGAAAAAAGAGATAAGCGCAAAACGAGTGTATATAAAACATAAATATTATGCGTTCTTTTCTAATCGGCCCGCTGCATAGCCCTTCTTTCAGCGTATTCAAGGCATTTTTCACAGACAAATACTTTTTCACCCTGCTTTGTGAAGTATGGACGCATATAGGAGGTCTTCGATCTGCAGTAGTAGCAGCGTTTTGAGAAAGAGAGGCTTCTTATCCATTGCTTTAGCAACAACATTTCCTCCTTTTGCAGTGATATATAGTTTCACGATAAGAGAAGGAGGGGATGAATGCGAACAATATGCTTACTCTTTTGTTGCGGGTTTACTAACAATTATTTCCATTAACGATAAAAAAGAGACAGAATCCCCGTTGATACG